>FR893770.1:2589-27980 GCA_000435395.1 Firmicutes bacterium CAG:94 | reverse complement strand
GCAGATGGGGCTGGGATGGCGATTTTTGCACTACCCACCGGTTACCTCATCAGCAACAACCGGTATAAACGGAAGCTGTACCTGTACTCTCTGCTGATCTGCGTGGCGAATATCGGCATGGCATTGGGCGGCCTGCCGGAATACCTGATGGACGCCGTTGTGGAGGCAGGGGAGAGAGGCGTCCTGCTCTTGGGAGGGACGCTCTACTACGGGGCGTTTACCTGTTTGCTGTTCTTTTTTCTCCAATACTTTTTTGAATACCTGCAGCTGTCCGGCCGGGAGAAGCAGCTCTGTTCCGTGGGCGCGTTCTCCATGACAGGATTGCTGCTGCTCCTCACTTTGGCTTCCCCGTGGACGGGCGCCGCCTTTACAGTGGATGAAGGCGGCTTGCAGATGGGCCCCTGGTTCCCCCTGCTCCAGAGTGTGGTGCTGCTCTGCTATCTTTTCGTCACCATCGTTATCCTGCGCCACCGCAGCGTGCTGCGGCGACGGGAGTTTGTGTTCCTTTTGCTGTACATCCTCATCCCCCTGGCCGGCGGGCTGTCCCGGATTGTCCTTCCTAATATCGTCCTGGTCAACGCGGGATTTACCGTGGCCACGCTGCTCATCCTGATGAACGTGCAGTTTGAGCACGAGGTCATGTTAAAGGAGCAGGAAAAGCAGCTGGCTGAGGGAAGGATCGACATCATGCTCAGCCAGATCCAGCCCCACTTCCTGTACAATTCCCTGGGCGTCATCTACTCCCTGTGCGCCACCGACCCGGAAGCCGCCCGGAAAGCCATCAAACGGTTTTCCGACTTTCTGCGAGGGAATATGGACAGCCTGAAAAACCGGGAGCCCATCCCCTTCGAGGCGGAGCTCAACCATGTGATGAACTACCTGTACTTAGAGCAGCAGCGCTTTGGGGACAAGCTCCAGGTGATTTACCAGATTAAAACCGAGGACTTCCTCATCCCGCCCCTGACGCTGCAGCCCCTGGTGGAGAACGCGGTGCAGCACGGCGTCCTCCACCGGAAAAACGGCGGCACCGTGGTCATCCGCACAGAGGAAACCGATGCAGGGGCCCTGGTGACCATCGAGGACAACGGGGTGGGCATGGAAAAGGCCAAGGAGCACGCAACCTTGGGGGAACATTCCCACATCGGCATTTCCAATGTGCGCAGCCGCCTGGAGGAAATGGTGGGCGGCCGGCTCACCTTGGAGAGCAACAGCCTGGGGACCACCGCCACCATCCTGATTCCCTGGAAAGAGGAACGAAGCCTATGAACTTCCTGCTTACAGACGACGAGCCCTTGCAGCTGCAAGAGCTGACATCCATACTGCGGCGCATCCGCCCGGAAGCCCAGGTGTTTGCCTACGCCTGGCCCGACGACGCCCTGGAGGGGGCTAAATTAAACTCCATAGACGTGGCCTTCCTGGACATCCAGACAGGGGGCATGAGCGGCCTGGAGCTGGCCCTGGAGCTGAAGAAAATCCAGCCCGGCGTCCACATCATCTTTGTCACCGGATTTTCCCAATACGCGGTGGACGCCTTTGCCATGCATGCCAGCGGCTACCTGCTGAAGCCCGCCACCGAGGAAGCCGTCCTGCGGGAGCTGACCTTCCTCTACCAAGAGCGGAAAACCGGCGCCCGGGTGCGGGTCAAGACCTTTGGGGGCTTTGACGTCTATGTGGATGGGGAGCCCCTGCGCTTTGGCCGGGCAAAGTCCAAGGAGCTGTTCGCCTATCTGGTGGACCGCCGGGGCTCCTCCGTCACCACGGGGGAGGCCTATGCGGCCCTGTTTGAGGACGCGGAGGACACCCTGTCCGGCAAGTCCTACTTCCGCACCATCCTCCACGAGATGGTCAACACCTTGAAAAAGGCCGGTGTGGAGGAGATTCTTGTGAAGGGCCGCAACAGCTACGCGGTGCTCCCCGAAAAGCTGGACTGCGATTACTACCGTTTTCTGCAGGGGGACCCCGCGGCGGTGAACGCCTTCCAAAACGACTATATGGCGGCTTACAGCTGGGCGGAAATCCGCAACGCGGAGCTTGGCTTTAAAATGGAATAGGACAATCGATGGGAATCCAGCGCGGGGAAATGCGCTGGATTCCTTTTTTGCGGGGCAGCCCTGGTTTGTTGCGCTTTTGTTGCGCTGGGGTTGCTATACTGTGTGTGAAGAGTGAGGGAAGAGGGGGATGGCATGACGATCCTGTTGGTAGACAGCGACAAACGGGCGCTGGACAGGGAGGCCCAGCGTTTGTCCAGGCGGCAGTCGGGCATTGTGGTCGTGCTGCACAGCAGCGCGGCAGACGCGGAAAAGTTTGCCATGCACCACGATGTGGACATTGTGTACGTCCGGGAAAAGCTGGATGAGATGAGCGGCCAAGAGCTGGTCCGGCGGATCCTCCGGTTCCGGCCCACGGCAGAATGCCACGTCCTTGGCCCAGAAGAGGACATCCCCTTTGCGGGGGCGTCCTGCCGGGAATGGGACCCATTTGAAACCGAAGCAAACGAATTTGATTCCCCCCAGGAGGAGAATACAATGGTTGGAGCGCTGGTCAACAGAATGGAAGCAAAGCCCTTGGGGCGTCACTACTCCTTTGCGAAAACAGAAAGGGAAGGGGATTTACCTATGACAGAACACGAACTGCGCGGCTTGGGCAGAAGGCAGCTGCTGGAGCTGATGCTGGAACAGGGAAAAGAGATGGAATCCAGCAAAGCTGCCTATGAGAAGGATTTGGACTTTCTCAAATCGGAGCACGAGCGGGACCTGGAATACTTAAAAGCGGAGCATGAAAAGGAGACAAGCCAGCTGAAAAAGGAGCTGGAGCAGGCTAAGGCCGCCATAAAGGAACAGGCGAACAGCGTCAACGAGGCGGAGCTGGAAGCCCAAAAAAGCCAGTTCGAACAGACGGTGGAGTCCCTAAAGGCCCAGCACCAGCAGGACCTGGACGCCCTGCGGGAAGAACATAAAGAGGAGACCGCCCATCTGCGGGAAGAGCTGGAGCAGGCGAAAAAGTCCCTGGAGAAGCGGGAGATCGCCCTCAACGAGGCAGGCTCCATCGCGGTGGCAGCCTTGCAGATCAACGGCGTGTTCGAGGCGGCCCAGGCCGCCAGCCAGCAATATATTGAGAACATCCGCAGCCTCAGCGACCGGCAGGCCGCCATCTGCGCCCAGCGGGACGTGGAGAACCGTGTGGAGGTGGAGCGCAAGCTCAAGGAGGCCGAGGAGAAGTGCGCCGCCATGGAGTACGCCAGCAAGCGGAAGTGCGAGGCCATGGAGCAGGAGGCTAAGCAGAAGTCAGAGGCCTATTGGACCGAGGTCTCCCGGCGGCTGCAATCCTTTTATGAAAACCATCGGGAGCTCAAGCGGCTGCTGGACTTCGGCACGCCCGGCGCCCAGTTTTGACCATGGCAATCAAAGAAAAAGCGTCCCCTGTTCTGCCTACGGTCCAACAGCTGGAAGCAGAGCTGAAGCGGGAAAAGTACCGGGGACGCTATTGGAAAATGCTGCGGGGCACCGTGGCTGTGCTGGTGGTAGTAGCCGCAACCGCCGTGCTGATTTCCAACCTGCTGCTGCCCATTTTGCGCATCTACGGCTCCTCCATGACCCCCACTTTGGTCAATGGGAACATTGTGGCCGCCGTGCGAAACGGGACATACCAGCGCGGCGACATAATCGCCTTCTACTACAACAATAAGATCCTGGTGAAGCGGGTGGTCGGCATGCCGGGGGAATGGGTGGACATGGACGAAAACGGCAATGTGACCATCGACGGCGAACCCCTGGAGGAGCCCTACCTGACGGAAAAAGCCCTGGGGGAGTGCGACATCGAGCTGCCCTACCAGGTGCCGGAGGGCCGGTACTTTGTGATGGGGGACCACCGCAGCGTCTCCAGCGATTCCCGCAGCAGCCAGGTGGGCTGCGTTTCGGAAGAGCAGATCGTGGGCAAGCTGTTGTTCCGCCTGTGGCCCTTGGACGAAATCGGCCCCATCGAGTGAGAAACGTGGATTGGAAGGAGGGCTTTCATGAAACCGCAAGACGAAAACAGAAAGCTCCGGGAGTACATCCGGCAGAGCAAACAGCGCAGGCGCTGGCATGGGCTCACTGCGGTCCTGGCAACGGCGGCAGCGGTGCTGACCCTTTGCGTGATGGTCCTGCCAGCGGTCACACTGGAAAATACCCCCCAGACGTTGGCATGCCAGCTGGACGATTTGCACACCCACACGGACAGCTGCTACGATGAGGAGGGCGAGCTCGTCTGCGGTTATGCGGATTTTGTAGCCCACACCCACGACAGCTCCTGCTATGGGGAGGATGGTACGCTGATTTGTCCCCTGGAGGAGAGAAAGCCCCACACTCACACGGAGTCCTGCTACCAGGAGACAGAGGTCTTGGTCTGCGGTCAGGAGGAAACCCAGGGCCACACCCACACCGAGGCATGCTACGAAACCCAGCTGGTGTGCGGCCTGGAGGAAAGCCAAGGCCACACCCACCCAGGGCATGTCCACACGGATGCGTGCTACACTGTTACCCAAACCCGCATCTGTGAAAGCACAGAACCGGACCATGTCCATACAGAGGAGTGCTCCGAGGCCCACCGGGAGCTGACCTGCACCCAGGACACCGGCTGTTACGACGAGAACGGCAACCTGGCCTGCGGCCTGGAGGAAACCCAAGGCCACACCCACAGTGAGGACTGCTATGACACCCAGCTGGTGTGCGGCCAGGAGGAAACGGAGCCCCACACCCACACCGACAGCTGCTATCAGGTCCAGCGGGAGCTGGTCTGCGGGCAGGAGGAGGTGATTCTCCACACCCATACGGAGGGCTGCCGAGATGAGGACGGAAACCTGACCTGCGGCATGGTGGAAATCAAGGAGCACGTCCACGACGAAACCTGCCTGCCGGAGGAAGAGGTGGCCCCCCATACACTTGCGGCTCAGAACGGGGCTGTGGCCACGGATTTTGGGCCATACATAACCAGTACACAAGTTCAGGTTAAGTCAGGAGACCAGTGGGTCGATATCGTGGACGGCACCGTGACGGACGGCTCGTCCATCCAGGTGACTATTTATTACAGCATCACAGACTCTGATATAGTAACCGCGGACAATAACATCATTTACTATCAGCTTCCCAACGGGATCCGTCTCACAAAAGAGGAGAACGGTCCTGTGGAAGTAGGTGATAAAAATGCCGGTACCTACACAATTACGACGGATGGCCGCATCACCATAACATTTAACGAGAATTTTGCCGATGGCAGCCCCTTCTCCGGCAACATCAGCTTCCACGGGGAAGTGAGCTTAGCCGACATAGAAGGAGGCGACGACATCGTTTTTGGTGGGGCTGGCGGCACGATCACCATTGTCCCAGACGCCGGGGACACAAGCTTGCACATTGAAAAAACCGGCGACTACAATCAAGCTGAAGGGAAAATGTACTACACCGTTACGGTGAGCAGCGAAGATGGCAGCGACGGCCCCATCCATTATACGGACAAGTTTTTGAATCCAACCGGCGGCATCGCCTACGAGGAAGAGAGCATTCGTGTCCTGAATTCCGCTAGACAGGAAGTTGAAGTAGAGATAGATTTCCAAACGGGAAGCACTTGGTTCGAGATACCGAACCTTCCTCAGCTGGGCCCAGGAGAGTCCTATACTATAACCTACACCGCTACGGTTAACCCGGATGATACTACAACGGAAGACGGTTCGCTGGAAGCAAGAAATCGAGCGAGTGCTGCGGATGAATCCAATGAAGTGTCTACCATCCATGAGGTGGAAATATCCGGCCCGAGAATCGAGAAAATAGGGGTGTACAACCCCTCCACCAGAGAAGTGGTGTGGACGGTGTACCTCTATAACCCCCGTGGCTATGACTTGGCGGGAAAAACACTCAGCGACACCATGACCTGGACCTATGGCGGAGAAACACTAGAACAGGTCATAACGTCAGCCACGCTGACACCCTACATCGGGGGAACGCCGGGTGAATCGGAGACGATAGAACTTCCCTACACATTCCCTAAGATTTCCACGCAGAGCTACATCCTTACGTACACGACATCCCTCCCGGAGGATGCAGCCGTGGGCGCGAACTTGTCCGTCACCAATACGGCGTGGCTTGATAACTGGAAGACCGAATACACCATCGATGGTACTGTGCCGGGGAAAACCGGCCTTGTGAAGACGTTTACCGGCCAGGGAGATGGGGACGCTGTAGAGAGCGATTTGAACTGGTCATCCATCATCACCTTCCCCCAGGGAACACTGGAAGCGGGTACTCTGGACAGCGTCCGCTATGTGGACATTATCCAGGATGCGGTCAATGAAGGAGGGCAGCTGCGAGCAGGTACGCACTACACCACGCCGGAGCTGCTGCAACAGCTGGTTGCAGCGCCGGTGGATGGATACAACCAGCTGGAAGCGTTGGAATACGGAACGGACTACACCATACAGGTGGTCACGGCGGCGGATTTCCAAAAGGCACTGGGAGAAACCTACTACAACGCCACTGGGGTTGGCTATGTTTTTGAGACAGTGGCTTTTGACCAACTGTTCAACGGGTTTACGTTTGATGGTAAAACCTACCAGTTCCATTGGCAGGATTTGGAGGAGGTTGACGGTGGTACGCCCATCGCCATGTTCGCCGTTACATTTACTCAGTCTGCCCTTGATAAGCTCAACGCGGTTGGGCAGATATCCATTTCCTACTCTACCCACTACGACCTGAGCAAAGTAACCGGGAACGGGACGTATACCCTCGTAAACGGCGGGCGGACACCCAGCAACAGCGCCGCGGCGAACACAGAGACAGCGCTGCTTGCCCAGCTCAACAAACAGGTGAGCACCATTGGCGGCCACGACTATGCCCTGGAATCTAACGCCTATACGGATGGCCCAGCGAAAATGGATGTGGGCGATACCGATGGCAACATTTACTACCGCATTTTGCTCTACAACTTTGGGGATGAAATCTTCTTGCAGGACACTATGTGGGCAACGCAAAATGGCGGAAATATATCGGTTGACAGCATCCAGGTTTACGACCCCATTACCGGCAACCTTTTGGAAACGCTGGAAATTTGGGGCGCTGACGGTCACTTTGGTAAAGAACATGATTATTACGGTATATACAACCTGAAAAACTTAGGGGCCTACAGGGGCTATATTATCGGCTTGTATTACCACGTTGACGTGAGCGCCCAGGTAGCCGAGGGGGAAACCAAAACTATCACGAACACCGTGAAATGGACAGATGTTGCCGAAGATTCCGTGGGAACCACGGTCACGAACAGCAAGCCCACCCTGGAAAAGGAAAGCGCTTTGGCGGATGGGGAGAACAACCTGGTTTACTACTATGTGACCATCAACCCCGGTGCCAAGGACCTGCTCCCGGATGGCGGCAATCTGCAGCTGGAGGACACCTTGACCTTGCCCAATGGCGTTTCGGCCACCTTGAGGCCGGAAACCATCAAGCTGTATACGTATAATGCTGAGAATGCGGACGGCCACTACCTGGGGGAGGATATATCTGATAACCCAGTGTTTAGGGTAGATCAAACGGAAGGAGAGGAGAACTCCTACATCTTCACCGTGCCGGATGAGACAGCCTGTGTTGTGGTGTACGCCTACGAAATTGACCGCGGAACCTACGCGGGGGACAACATAAAAGTAAGCAACGCCGCAATGCTGATGGGAAGCGCCGTGATTTCCGCCGGAGATGAGATTCAACTGGATAACCAAGGTTCTTCCAGCGAGGCAAATAAAGCCACCTTAACCATCTATAAAATTGGCGGCAACGATGTGTCGAACTTGCTGCAAGGAGTGCTTTTTGACCTGTTCCGTTACGAGGAGCAGGAAGGGGGAGGCTATAAATGGGTGCGAACAGACGTTACCGCAGCGGGCCCACCCGCCGGTGATGGAGGAAATCATTTTATCACCGGCGGCGACAATGTAGAGGGCGCTATCATCCTGAACTTCCTGGATGAAGGGGGTGGGAACGGGAACGGCTCCCACTACAACACCCTGTACCGTTTAACGGAATTTGAAACCCTGCCGGGCTACAAGTTGGATACAACCCCCCGCTATTATGTGTGGGGCCGGAATGGCGCCACAGAGGAATCGACACAAGCGGCCATGGCCGTCGTTCTGGCAGAGGCGGGTGTGACGTGGGATGAGGTCACCTTCATCCCCTATGGGGGAAGCGAGACCCAGACCATTGCAAATGAGCCCACCACCACGGAAATCACCGTAACCAAAACGTGGCAGGGCGCGGAAGGCACACCCCTCGAAGAAGACCTGCCGGATAGCGTGGAAGTCACCCTCTATCAGCAGACGGACGGCGGGGAGCCTGTGCAATATGGCGAATCCGTTACGCTTACCGATGATAACAACTGGACATACACCTGGGCGCAGCTTCCCAAGGAGGTGGACGGGCAGGCCGTCACCTACACCGTAGTGGAAACCCCCATAACGGGCTGGGAAGCCAGCTATGACTATGGGGAGGGAGCCACCGGTATCACGGAGGGGACCATCCAAATTATCAACACAAAACAGTCTGCCTTCACGCTGCCGGAAACCGGCGGCGTAGGACCTACCCTCGTTGCAATCGCAGGGGTGCCCTTAGTCGGGGCGGCCGGCGTTGTATATTGGAACCTGCGGCGCAAACGCCGGAGAGGGGGGAAGGGCCCATAAGCAAACCCCTCACAAAGTGTCAAAAATGTATCGTAAGTGAGTACGTAAATCGAAAGGAGCAAACAATCATGAAAAAAGCAAGAAAACTGACAGCGGTCCTGCTGTCCCTGGTCATGCTGCTGGCGCTGGTCGTTCCGGCTTCCGCCGCGGAGAATTATTCCATCACCATTCATAACGACAAGACCGGCCACACCTACGAAGCCTACCAGATTTTCGCCGGCACTGTGTCCAGCGATGAAGCAACGGCTGGCAATGTGAAAGGCCCCATGCTGGGTGACATCACCTGGGGCAGTGGCGTGGATGGTGGTGCACTTCTTACGGCGTTGCAAGCCGCGAATGCTGGTAAGTATGGCACTTGCACCACCGCCGCCAATGTAGCCGAGGCCCTGGGCGCCGAAGGCGCTACCGCCGAAGACGCCGCTGCCTTTGCGGATATTGCCGCACAGCATTTGACTGCCACCGTGGCAGGGACAGCCACTGCGCCGAATGATGACGGTAACTATATCATTCAAGGCCTCCCCGCCGGCTACTACCTGGTGAAAGACCAGGACGGTAGCTTGGAGGGCGATGCCGACACCGCCACCGATTACATCGTCCAGGTGTTGGGCAACGTGACCATGGACCCCAAGGACAGCGATATCCCCACCTTGGAGAAGAAGGTTGCTGAGGAAGGAAAAGGAAATGAAGGAAAGTATAATCAGGACGGCGGCTATGGTACGTACTACAACGATGTAGCCGACTGGAATATTGGTGACAGCGTTCCCTTTAAGCTGATTGCTTCCATGCCAGATGCAGCCGAAATTGCGGCTTACGATACCTATTCCTATACTTTCCATGACACCTTGGACCCGGGTCTGACCTTGGAGCAAAAGGCAGGGGAAGACCAGACGACTTTCGCGATTTATTTTGTGAATACGAAGAATGAAGATCCTCGTGCGGAAGGTTTCCAATATCTTGATGCGGCAAAATATGACGTGAATATTGATGCTGAGACCAATAGTTTTACCATCGCCATTGACGATTTGAAAACCTTGATGGTTACGACCGCAGGTGGCCAACAAATCCCTGCAACGAACTACGACTACATAGTGATTTTCTACGACGCCGTGTTGAACGCCAACGCTGAAATCGGCCTGCCCGGCAACGAAAACACCGCTTACCTGGAATTCTCCAACAACCCCAACGGAGATGGCGCTGGCCGGACTGAAGATGACAAGGTTATCGTGTTCACCTACGAGCTGGACGGCACCAAGGTGGACGGTGAAACACAGGCTGCCTTGCAGAACGCACAGTTTGTGCTTCTCAACGGCGCGAAATCCGAAGCAGCCATGGTTGTGGATGGCAAGGTGACGGGATGGGTCAAGGTAGATACTGATGCTGCAGCTGGCGATGTGGAGATGCCCGGAACCTATGAAGAATGGGTAGAGCGCTACGGAGATCAAAATGTGATCCTCACCTCTGACGAAAACGGTCTGTTTAACATCGCTGGCCTGGACGACGGCACGTACTTCCTTCGTGAAATCCAGGCCCCCAACGGCTACAACCTGCTGGAAAACGATGTGAAATTGGTCATCACCGCCACCACTGCCAACGGGCAGGATTGGAATGGAAATGCTGCGGATGCTCTTAGAGGATTGACCATCGCCGTGAATGATGGCGAACCCCAGCCCGGCAATACGGAAACCGGCATTGTCGAAGTCACCGTAGAGAACAACCGGGGCGCCACCCTGCCCGAGACCGGCGGCATGGGCACCACTTTGTTCTACATCATCGGCGGCCTGCTGGTGGTGGGCGCCGGCATCCTGCTGGTGGTCCGCATCCGCATGAAAGCCCACAACGAGTAATCACAAAAACATAATGTAAACCCTTGATTCGTTCTGCTGCGCCGGGAGCACCACTCCCGGCCGCAGCAGTAAGGAGAGCCCTTCATGAAGAAACAAGCTTCCAAGAAAAACAGAATGACCCTCATACTGTTGCTGGCAGTGCTTCTTGCAGGGCTGTCCTTGCTGCTGTACCCCATGGTAGCCGATTACTGGAACTCCATGCACCAGTCCCAGGCCATTGCCTCCTACCAGGAGACCGTGGCGGAAATGGACGATGAAACCTACGAAGCCCTGTGGCAGGCGGCAGGGGACTATAACAGCGGGCTCCTTGGCAACGCCAACCGGTTCCAGCCCACCCAGGAGGAGCACCAGCGCTACGAGGAGCTGTTGGACGTGTCCGGCAGCGGTGTCATGGGCTATGTGGAGATTCCCGGCATCGATGTCTCCCTGCCCATTTACCACGGCACCAGCGAGGAGGTGCTGCAAGTGGCGGTGGGCCACATCGAAGGGTCCTCCCTGCCGGTGGGGGGCGAAAGCACCCACTGCGTGATTTCCGGCCACCGTGGCCTGCCCTCCGCCCGGCTGTTCACCGACCTGGACCAGCTTTCCGAGGGGGACATTTTCACCCTGCGGGTGCTGGACGAAACCCTGACCTACGAGGTGGACCAGATCCATGTGGTGGAGCCGGACGACATCACCCAACTGGAAATTGTGGAGGGGGAGGACCTGTGCACTTTGGTCACCTGCACACCCTACGGGGTCAACTCCCACCGGCTGCTGGTGCGGGGCCACCGGGTGGAGAACCGGGAGGACGGTGTGATGCGCATCATAGCGGACGCCATGCAGATTGACCCGCGGTTCGTTGCCCCGGTGATTGGGGCGCCCATTTTGCTGGCGGCCCTTCTGGTGATGATTCTGCGGCCGCTGCGGCGGAGAAAACGAAAGGGGTGATCCCATGAAGCGGAAAGGAATCTTGGGACGGGCGGGGGCCCTGGCGGCCCTTGTGCTACTGGCCTGCGCCCTGGCTGTGACTGCCGCGGCTCAGACCATCGACCTGGATAGGGAGAATACGCTCACCGTCTCTTTTGGGGAGAGCGGGGAAGGCTTCCCGGAAGTGGAGTTTTCCCTCTACCCCGTGGCGGCTCTTACGGAGGAGGGGGAGTATACCCTGACAGGGGACTTTGCCCAGTATCCCGTCTCCCTGGAGGACTTGGACAGCTCCGGCCTGCGCAGCCTGGCCCAGACCTTGGACGCCTATGTGGCCCGGGATACGCTTACGCCCCTGCTCTCCCAGGAAACCGGTGAGGACGGCCGGGTTTCCTTTGACGGCCTTTCCCCGGGGCTGTACCTGGTTTTGGGGGAATCCTACACCCAGGATAACACGGTATACACCCCCAGCCCCATGCTGTTCTATTTGCCCGGCCAGGGGGAGGACGGCGGCTGGGAGTACGAGGTGACAGCCTCCTGCAAATTCGACCAGGAGGAAATCACAGATACCACCGTTTCCCGCAAGGTGCAGAAGGTGTGGAAGGACAACGGGAACCAGTCCAAGCGGCCGGAGATGGTGTTTGTCCAGCTGCTGGAAAACGGCGCCGTAGTGGACACGGTGGCTCTCAGCGAGGAGAATAACTGGGAGTACACTTGGGAGGGGCTGGACGCTTCCTCCCGGTGGCAGGTGGCGGAGACAAACGTCCCCGATGGCTACACCGTCACCGTGACCCAGGAGGGGACCCTCTTTGTGGTGACCAACACCTATCCCGGCAAAACGCCGTCCAAGCTCCCACAGACGGGCCTGCTGTGGTGGCCGGTGCCGCTGCTGGCCTGCGCAGGGCTTGCTTTGGTGCTTGCAGGCGCTGGGGCGCGGCGCAGAGGGAGAGGCTCCCATGAAAAGTAAAACGCGGATGGGGAATATCCTGCTGGCGGCAGGGGCGCTTTTCCTGGCGGCGGCGCTGCTGCTGACAGGGAGCAACCTGTATGAGACGTACCAGGCGGGGCAGGCCTCGGAGCGCCTTTCCCAAGAGGTTTTCAGCCGGATAGAGAGCCAGTCTCAGGAAGCGCACTCTCTCTCCCAGGCCGCCTTGGCCGGAGGGGAGGAGGAAACGCCGGAGTACCTCCGCAACCCGGAGATGGAAATGCCCGTGGAGGAAATCGAGGGCAACGGGTATATCGGCCTGCTGG
Source organism: Firmicutes bacterium CAG:94 (assembly GCA_000435395.1). Taxonomy (GTDB): domain Bacteria; phylum Bacillota; class Clostridia; order Oscillospirales; family Acutalibacteraceae; genus Acutalibacter; species Acutalibacter ornithocaccae. The sequence goes on along the minus strand of FR893770.1, from coordinate 15,293 downwards.
AGATTCCGGTTTTGGGGCTGTCCCTGCCGGTGATGAGCGAATGGAGCTATCCAAACCTGAAGCTGGCCCCCTGCCGGTACAGCGGCTCGGCCTACACGGGGAATTTCACCATAGCCGGCCACAATTACAGCACCCACTTTGGCCCCATAGGGGGACTGAACGCCGGGGATTCCATCACCTTCACCGATATGCAGGGAAACCGTTTTGCCTATGAGGTCCAGGTGGTGGAAACGCTGGAGGCCACCGCGGTGGAGGACATGGTCAGCGAGGAGTGGGACTTGACGTTGTTTACCTGCGATTTAAGCGGAGAGTCCCGGGTCACCGTGCGGTGCCTGCAAGTGTAAATGCCTTGCGACTAAGAGAAAAGACTATCCTAATTCCACAGAGAAACATCGTCCGGAACGTGAAAGCTGGAAGTCCAGTCTCTCAACGCGCCGGAAAGCACGTTCACGCCAATCGGTGGATTGCCATGTCGGCCGAATGGTGGAGGACTCCCAGTCCATAGACAACTTTCTTGGTCCGCCGCGCATAAGAGTAAGGAACCAGCCATCCCGCTTGGGGTGGCTGGTTCCTTTTCACCCCCTTCTGCAAGCCCGCCACCATGCGCCGGAACCCCCCCCGCGGACCTTGGAAACCACTTGGAGGAATGGTCCTTTGCCCTGTGCTACAATACGCTCAACAAAACAAACAAACCAAAGGAGAGTGAGTTCTGTGAGTTTTGGGCAGGCAATCGTCCGTGTATTTTCCAACTACGCGAATTTCCAGGGCAGGGCCCGCCGCAGCGAGTATTGGTATTTTGTCCTGTTTTACGGCATCGTGATGCTGTGCCTGTCGCTGCTGGCCTTGATTCCCGGGGCAGTGCTGCTGACGGTCATCTTCTGGCTGGGAACGGTCGTCCCCAACCTGGCGGTGAGCTGGCGGCGCCTTCATGACACGGGCCGCAGCGGGGCATGGGTGTTCCTGTCCCTGGTGCCATTGGTGGGGGTCCTCATTCTAATCCTGTGGATGGCGGAGGACAGCCAGCCCGGGACCAATCCCTTCGGCCCGAACCCCAAAGGGGCCCAGGCCACGGCAGCGCGCCAGGAAGGCAGAAACATCCCGCAGAGGGCCGCCGTGCAGGTGCAGTGCATCAACGGGCCCATGCAGGGGCAGACCTTCTCCCTGGGGCCCCAGGGCCTGTGGTTTGGCCGGGACGCAGCCTGTGCGGTGCGGTTTCCCGACGGGAGCCCGGGCATCAGCCGGGTCCACTGCAGGCTGGGTTGGGACAGGGGAGTTCCCGTCCTGGTGGATTTGAACTCCCGCTTCGGCACCTTCCTGGTAAGCGGCAAACAGCTGCCCCCCAATTATCCGGAAGCTGTTTCCCCCGGCGCCCGGTTCTACCTGGGCAACCCCGGCAATCTCTTTCAAATCATCTCGTAACGCGGCATGCAGGAGGAATGAATCATGGCAGAAATCCGACAAAAAATCATCAGTTGCAGCCAAGGCCACTACTACGACGCCAACCGGTACGACAGCTGCCCCTATTGCAATTCCGGCAGTTTCTCTCCCACGGTGGACCCCTTCGCTCCCCAGGCCCAGGGCGTCAACCCCACGGTGGGCCTGGAGGGGGGCGGGGCTCCCCTGGGCCAGAACTATGGGGGGTTCAGCCCTACGCTGCCGCCCCAGCAGCCAGAGCGCGTCTCCAGCGCCATGGGGAAGACCCAGTATGTGGACTCTTCCACCCCGGCGGGGGCCCCTGCCCCAGTGGTGGGATGGCTGGTAGCCGTAAGCGGCCCCTGCCGTGGTACGGATTACCGCATCCACACAGGGTACAACTACATCGGCCGTGAAGCGGGGGACATCTGCATCCGGGGGGACAGCACCATCTCCGCGGAGAAGGACGCTAACATCACCTATGTCCCCCAGACCATGGAATTTTACATCGCCCACGAGCTGGGGAAAAACGTGCTGCTGGTAAACGACCGCCCTGTCATTGGCGGCAGCATGAAGCTGGATAACTACGATATCGTCACCATTGGCAGCACCAAGCTGATGTTTGTGGGCCTGTGCGGCAAGGATTTCAACTGGGGCAGCGAGGGCAAGGAACATGAATAATCCAGCTTCCCCGGTCCCCGTGCCCTCTCCCGCTCCCGTCCCTTCGGAAGGGTTCTCCTTCTTCGCGGTGGCTGTCCCCTTGTGGGGCGTGCTCCTGGGAGCGGCTGTGCTGGCGTGCGGGTGCCTTCTGGCTTTCCTTCTGCTGCGCCGGAAGCTGCCCAAAGCCTCTTGTCCCTCCTCTCCTGGAAAGGTGGAGCAGGTCCGGGTGGGAAAGCTCCACCAGCAGGGTGCGCGGGAGGGCCAGCAGGACTGCTTCGGCGTCTCGGATGAGAGCTTAGTCCCCACCCATGGCCTTCTGGCCGTGGTAGCAGACGGCATGGGAGGGCTCAGCGGTGGGGAGCGAATCAGCCAGCTGGTGGTTCAGGCTGTGCTGGATGCGTTCCTCTCTGCCTGGAAAGAGGAAAACCCCCAGCGCCTGCTGCTTGTCTTGGCCCAGCAGGCGGTGGAAGAAGTAAACCGGTACCTGGGGCCGGAAGGCCTGCGGGAAAGCGGCTCCACCTTGGTGATGGCCTTGCTCCGCCAGGGGAGCCTGACCTTTCTCAGCGTGGGCGACAGCCGTGTGTCCCTGTACCGGAGGGGCGCCCTGACCCAGCTGAACCGGGAGCACATCTACCGGCGGGAATTGGCCTTGCGTGGGGTAAACGGAGAGATGCCCCTGGAAGAGGCCTACACTTCTTCCCAGGGGGCGGGGCTCACCAGCTTTTTGGGAATGGGCCCTTTAGCCCACATCGATTTTCCCGATGCCCCTCTTTCCCTGCTGCCGGGGGACAAGCTGGTGCTGATGAGCGACGGCGTCTACAACGCCCTGACCGACCAGGAGCTTGCACTTGCCATGGAACAGCCGCCGGAAGAGGCTGCACAGGCCATCGGCCGTGCGATTGAGGAAAAGAACTATCAGAACCAGGATAACTACACCGCTGTCATTCTGGGATGCGAGGGGCCTCCCCCCGCCCAGAAACAGCCCAAGGAGGGGAAACACCGTTGATTTCATACGCATGCTACACCGACAGGGGAGGACGCCCCTGCAACGAAGACACCGTGGAGATTTGCCGGCAGGACAGCCAGCGGCTGTGCGCGGTGCTCGCAGACGGCCTGGGCGGCCATGGAGGAGGGAAAGCAGCTTCCTCGGCGGCTGTGCAGACGATCCTCCAGGGCTGGCAGGGGAAGACCTCCCTGGGGGAACTGCGGCAGCTGGCGGAACAGGCGAACCGGCAGGTGCTCTCCCTGCAAACCAAAAGCTGCCGGATGAAGACCACGGTGGTCGTCCTTATTGTGGAGGGCGCCCGGTGGCAGTGGGCCTATGCTGGGGATTCCCGGCTGTACCACTTTGTGGAGGGAAACCTCCTCTGGCAGACAAAGGACCACAGTTCATCCCAAATCGCGGTGCTGCTGGGGCAGATAGCCCCGGAGCAGATTCGGTTCCACGAGGACCGCAGCCGCATTTACCGCGCCTTGGGTCAAGATGAGGCCACCCAGGTGGATGCGGGGGAGGAGGCGTTTTCCCCTGGGAAACACCAGTTCCTTCTCTGCTCGGACGGCTTTTGGGAATACATCCTGGAAGGGGAGATGGAGGGGCAGCTGAAAGCCTCCGCCACACCCCAGGAATGGCTGGACCGCATGTGCTCCCTGCTGCGGGAGCGGGTCCCCGACAACAACGATAACAACAGTGCCGCCGCCGTGTGGGTGGAGTGCTGAGTGCGGAAATGGAGGGTATTATAATGAAACGATGGATGCAGCGGTGTGCCGCTTGTCTAGTGGCAATTCTTTGCGCAGTTTTCGTCCCCGGGAGAGCCTTGGCGCTGGAGACCCCAGCGGAAGCCCGCAGCGGCGTGGTCCGGGTGATTGTGGAGATGCAGACGGACTTGTATTCCCTGGAAACCGGGGAACCGGTGGGGACGCTGCAAGGCTATAGTTCCGGCAGTGCCTTCGGCGTGGGCGCCGCGGGGGAGGAGACGGATATTTTCGTCACCAACCGCCACGTGGTGACCTTGGAAGAAGGCGAGGAAAGCGGCACGACGGAAATGGACGGGACCCCGGTGTACTTTGAACGTTCCATCACCAGCTACTATGTCCTGCTGGACAATTTCGCCTACAACTCCCAGTCCTTCGAGCTGGACTCCAGCCGTGCCGTGCCCTTCCGGGTGATTTACGTGGGCGCGGAGGATGACGCCGACGTGGCAGTCCTCCAGACGGCGGAGCCCGTGGAGGGCCGGATTGCCCTGGCCCTTTTGGAGGAGGAGGACTCGCTACAGGTGGGGGACGATGTAAGCGCGCTGGGCTATCCGGCCATCTCCGACAACGCCACGTCCGAGGGCTTCCTTCTGGCCACCGTGGAAGACGTCACCTTGACCGACGGGACCGTGTCCCGGTTTTTTGACAGCGTGTCTGTCACCGCCGAGGAGGGCCTGCTTTCCGGGCACCTCATCCAGTCCACTGCCACCATCAACGCCGGCAACTCCGGCGGGCCTCTGGTAAATGACCAGGGGGTGGTAGTGGGCATCAACACCAACACCATTTCCAGTACGGATACCTCCGTGTCCAGCGCCTATTACGCCCTGCAGATTCGCTATGCCCGGGAAGCCCTGGACTCCTTGGAGATTCCCTACGACACCGATGCCACCCAAAGCCAGGAGCCCCTTGCCAGCAGCCTGGAAGAAACTGCCGCCTCCCAGCCGGAGGATGGTTTGGAAGGGGATGGAAACCCCAACAGGGCGTGGATTGTGTTCCTCATCCTCGGGGCCGTGGTGGTAGCAGGCGGGGTGGCTGCGGTGCTGGTGGCAGCCTCCCGGCGGAGCAAGAGCAGCCCTACCCCCACCCAAACTAAGGGGATGGAGGAAGCTCCCTCCCCGGGCCCTGTCCCTGGCCCGGTTCCGCGGCCTGCGGCGGAGGGCGACAGCGGCTTCCGCATCCAAGGGGTTTCCGGCGCGCTGGAGGGCAAGCGGTTCCTCCTGCCTGCCGGCAGCCCGGTGACCATTGGCCGGGACCCCAAGCAGTGCGGGGTGGTGTTCCCTCCCAATACCCCTGGCGTCAGCGGCAAGCACTGCGCGGTGTGGGTGGACCAGGGCCGGGTGTATCTCAAGGACTTGGGCTCTACCCACGGCACGTATTTGTCCCAGGGAAGCAAGCTGGCCCCTGGCCAAGCCATGGCCCTTGCCCCCGGGGAGAGCTTCTGCCTGGGCAGCCCTCAGGAGAGCTTTGTGATAGCGGAGAGGAGATGAGCCCAGCATGTCTCAGAATTTTTGCCCCCATTGCATGGAGGAGGTCCCGCCGGGGGTGGACTTCTGCCCCCAATGCGGCAGGGAGGTCCATGGGCGCGCACAGCCCCACCAGCTCCCCATCGGAACCGTGCTGAAGACAGGAAAAGGCCACAGCTTCCTGTTTGGAGAGACAAAGGGGGACGGCGGTTTCGGCCTGACTTACATCGCCAAGGAGATGTCCTCCGGGAAAGTGGTGGCAATCAAGGAGTACTTCCCTCTGCGGTGCCAGCCCCAGCGTGCCGGCGACCTGTCTGTGCGGCCCACCCAGGCCATGGAGGAAATCTACCGCCGGGGGATGGGCAGCTTCCTCAGTGAGGCCAGTATGCTCCGGGCGGTGGCCGATATCCCGCACATCGTCCATGTGCTGGATTATTTCGAAGCAAACGGCACCGCCTATATGGTGATGGAGTACCTCCATGGGGTCACCTTGAAGAGCTGGATGGACCAGGGCCCCGCCGTGGAGCCTCTCTCCTTCCTGTGGAAGGTCCTTCCCCTGATGAAAAGCCTGGAGCTGCTCCACCAGGCCGGTGTCATCCACCGGGACATCGCCCCGGACAACATCATGCTGATGCCGGACGGCTCTTTGGTGCTGCTGGATTTCGGCTGTGCCCGTTCCATGGAGGACAACAAATCCATGACCGTGGTGCTGAAGCCTGGGTTTGCTCCCCTGGAGCAGTACCAGACCAGGGGCCAAGGCCCCTGGACAGACATCTACGCCCTGTGCGCCACAGTGTACTTTTGCCTTACCGGCGCTGTCCCGCCTGCCGCGCCGGAACGGCTGGGCGCTGTCTGTGAGGAACACCCGGATCCCCTGCTGCCCCCTTCTGCCCTGGCGCCGGCTGTGCCGCCTGCCCTGGGCGAGCTCCTTCTTTGGGGGATGACCCTCCAGCCCATGTCCCGCCCCAAATCCATGGGGCAGCTGGCGGAGGACCTGGAGTCCCTGTTGCGCACCCTGGCCCGGCAGGAGGAGCCCCCAGTGCCCCCGTCCTTCTGGAACGGACCCTGGGCAAAGGTGCTGCTGGGGGTGGGCTGCGGGCTCATCCTCCTGCTCCTCGTCCTGCTTTTGGGGCAGCTGGGATGAGAAAGTTCTGCCTTGGCAAAGCGCGAGAAACCTGATAAGATGAAATCATGAGAGAGAACGAGGTGACCCACTGTGGAAAAATCCTTTTGTCCCTATTGTATGTCCCGGGTAATCCCAGGGGAGAGCTGCCCCCAGTGCGGCCTCACCGCAGGGAACTATGTGCCCTCTCCCCACCACCTCCCGCCTGGAACGGTGCTGCTGGGCCGTTACCTGGTGGGCCGCGCCCTGGGCGAGGGCGGGTTTGGCATCACCTACATCGGCTATGACCTGCGTTTGGAGCTGAAAGTGGCCATCAAGGAGTATTACCCGGTGGACCGGGCCACCCGGAATTCTGCGGTTTCCCTGTCTGTCACCAGCTTTGTGGGGCCCTCCTCCCAAAGCTTCCAGCGAGGGAAGGAAAAGTATCTGGTAGAGGCCCGGGCCATGGCCAAAATGGACAAGCAGCAGGCCATTGTCAGTGTGCGGGATTTCTTTGAGGAGAATAATACCGCCTACATCGTCATGGAGTACATCGATGGCACCACCTTCTGCGACCTGGTCAAACAGAGGGGCCGCATCCCGCCCGGGGAGCTGTTCCCCCTGCTGGAGCCGCTTTTTGGAGATTTGGCCCTGATGCACGAACACGGCTTAATCCACCGGGACATTTCCCCGGACAACCTGATGTTGGAGCACGGGGTGGTGCGGCTGCTGGACTTCGGCTGCGCCCGGGAGAGCACCCGGGGCACCGAAACCCTGACCATCGCCTTAAAACAGGGCTACGCCCCTGTGGAGCAGTACCAGCAAAAAGGCCAAGGCCCCTGGACAGATATCTACGCCCTGTGCGCCACCATCTACTTCTGCCTGACGGGGAAGGCCCCGCCCCAGGCTCTGGATAGGATTACCGCTGACGGGCTGGTGCCTCCCAGCAAGCTGGGCGTTCCCATTCCCCCCGGGCAGGAGGCCGCCTTGCTGAAGGGGCTGCGGCTCAGCCCCGGCAGGCGGTTCCGCTCCATGGAGGAATTCCACGGGGCGCTGTACAGCCCGCAGCCGCCCAGTTTCCCAGAAGATCCCGAAGACGCCGATGCGGAGGAGGATTCCCCTGCCATCCTCCAGGAGCAGGATACGCCCCCAGCCACCCAGGAGCCGGAAGAACAGAGGCGCCCAGTGGTCACCCAGGAGGTTCCCCCGCAGCCCACCCCTTTGTGGAAGCGGTGGCAGCTGTGGATAGCCGCAGCTGCGGTGCCGCTGGTGGTTCTGGCGGCAGTGCTGGCCCCCATAGACCGGCAGACCGGCACGCCGGTTTCCTCCACCGGCGTCCCCTCTGGAGAAGAGACGAGCGCCGTCTCCCTGGAAGAGGAAGGGCTGAACCGCCAGGTGCGCCTAATTCCCAGCCTGATGGAAAACTCCCTGCGCAACGCCATGACCGACGCAAGCGTTGAGGAAGTGGTGCTGGAGGAGGGCGCAGAGATCTATGTGTTCACCCAGCCTTTAGAGGTCACCAAACGGCTGGTCATCCCGGCGGGGGCGCAGCTCATCGCGGGACAGCTCCTCACCGTAACCGGGGAGGGAAGCATCCAAGTGGAGGGTCTTCTGTCTGTGGAGTGCTGCGTGGTGCAGGGGGAAGGCGCCATCTCCGTGGAAGAGGGCGGCACCCTGACAGGGGGCGGCATTCTGTTCCTGGAGAGGGAAGCTTCCCTGCAGGCAGCCCAAACCGCCACCGTAGAGCTGGCAGGCCAGCCCTATGGCCAGGGGGAAAGCTCTCAGCGGTTCCCGGTGGTGGACGAAGAGGCCCTATTTGCCAACGCTGTGCCGGTTTCCTCCCTGGAAGAGTGGCAGCAAGCCCTGCAGGACCCCTCCACCCAGGCCATCCAAGTGACGGGCGACCTGGAGCTTCCTCCGGAGGGGATTTCCCACACCATCCCGGTGCGGGTCAATGAAGGCGTTACGGTGACGGCTCAGGAAAGCGATGGAGCCAATGCCGGCCCCTGGTATGCGGACGGCGCCCTGGTCCTGAACCGGGGCACCATCCTGGCGGATTTCCAAACGGCAGGGGAGAGCGGCCGGATCTGCTGTGTGCTCAATTACGGCACCATCGCAGGGGCGTTCCACATGGACTGCCCGGGCAACCTGTTGAACTTTGGGGAACTCCATATCTCCCAAGCCCAGTTCCTCCAAACCAACCTGTGGAACCTGGGCGATTTGGCCCTGGAGGCCGAGGGGGAGGAATCCTACCTGCACCTGCTCAGCGAAACCGGCGGCAACTTTGGAACGGTCACCGTAGGCCAGCAGGCTGTCCTTACCTTGGAGTGCCCCGGTACGTTCTTCAACGGCGGCAGCGTAGAGGTGGCCGGCGGTACGTTGGAAAACCACACCCATCTGCGGTTTGGCGGGTCTCTGGACTTTTCCCAGGCCGGCAGTCTTTTTGATAACAGCGGCCTTCTGGAGATGGTCAGCTCTACCGCTTCCTGGGACATGCACCCGGAAAGCGAATGGCGCGGCGCTGGGGTGGCGGTTGCCGACGGCACAAACCTCATCACTTTGCCCGATGGGGCGGATGAAAGCAATCTGGTGGTGTTCCACTGGGATGACACTGCCCGGCACGTCCAAACGGAGGAGGAGCTGCGGGAGGCCCTGGCCGATGAGGACACCGCCTTGGTAGTGCTGGAAGGGAAAGGCCCGCTCACCCTGACTGAGGATTTGACCGTTACCAAGCAGCTGCTGGCAGACACCGGCCTTGTGATGGCTTCGGGGAACCTCACGGTCTCCGGGACAGGAGCGTTCCTGCGGGGCAGCCTGGACTTAGGCGTGGGGACCCTCACAGTGGAACAGGGGGCCATCGTCTGGAGCGACAGCTATGCCAACTTCGGTTCCGTCCATGTTTCCGGGGGCTTGCTGGTGAATTCCGGGGAGCTCACCCTTACCGGAGAAAGCGCCCTCACCCTGGCAGAGCAGGGAAGCTTGGTAAATCTTGGTTTCCTCCATTTCCAGGAGGCAGTGTGGGCTGTTCAGGATGCTTCCCTTTTCTCTTGGGGATGGCTGGATATGGCTGCCACCACCCTGGAGGTGGGGGAGGGGGGGCTTGTGAACCTACGTGCCTCCGGCACCGCCTTAGACGAGGCCTCCACGGTGGTCAACCGGGGGAACCTTTCCCTTTACGCCTACCAGGATGGGGATTCCTTCACGCTGGCCGGCACGCTCCAAAATGAGGGGGAGCTTTCCCTCGGCGCCGGCACCCTCTTGGCCGGGACCATGGAAAACCAAGGCACCGTCCGGGTGCTGGCAGGACTGCGCGTCCAAGGGTCCCTGCGGAACCAGGGCCTTGTGGAAACAGTGGGCTGCCAAGTGGAGGCGGAAGGGGATGGCACCATTTCAGGGAATCCCGCCCAGCCCGCCGCAGAATAGAACCATAGAAAAACGCAGAACAGGCGCGCCTCTTGGGGATCTCCCCAATGGGCGCGCCTGTTTCTTTGTGTGCCTTACAGGGCTTTGTTTTCCGGAAATAAATGGGCCAATACCTGCTCCATCCGGTCGCTCATGTACTCGCTCTCGTCGGCGCAGATGGCGTACAGAATCAGCCAGTCGAAGGGGTTGCGCAGGTCCAAAGGTGCCATGCCGCAGTCGGAGAGCATGGCGTTCAATGTCCACCAATGGTCCTCCAGCCGCTCCTCCAGGGTGATGTAGCTCTCGTCCAGTTCCCGGTAGGGGTCCCCGGTATCGCCAGTGTTCTCCGTCACCACATAGAGCAAAAGCAGCAGCTTCCGGGGCACGTCCAGCTTGTGGTTGCGGATGTTGTTCAAGGCGGTGGTGTTGGGCCAGTTTTGGCGGATCAGTTTCTGAATCAGCGAGTAGTGGGAGCGCTTCGCCCCCGAGGGTACCTGCATGGAAAGATAGGTGTTCATCACCGTTTCAATGGAGTAGTCCGGTTCTTTCCCATCGTCCCAGGAGGGGACAGGGTGGATGAGCTGGTCTAGGTACCCCTGGAAATAGTAATAAGCCCGCAGGTGCAGGGAGCCGAAATATTCCAGGTTCTCCAGGTAGCAGTGGCGAAGCTCCTCCGTGGTTTGAATGAGCTGGAACCGGTTGTGCAGTTCGTGGGTCAGCTGGGAGTTCCTTCCCGGCTCCAGCCGCTCCATCCCGGGGGCAATGGGCAGGGCCTCGTAAAAGCGCAGGGCGTCCAAATAGCCATGGCCATGGCGCAAAAACCAGGCGAACACCAGCTCCCGGCCATCCCGGTATTGGATGCCGTAGTCAGTGAACAGCCCCAGCAAGGTGTTCAGCTGGGATTCCCCCAGCCCCAGGGCAAAGGCGATGCGGAAATAGTCCTCCCGGTTGGCGGGGACGTTGCGCCCAGAAAGCCAGTTGTGCGCTTTTTTCCCCAGGGACTGGACAGAAGCCCCGCCTTCCTCCGGGCCGATGCGGGAGAGATACTCCACCAGCCGGGGGAGCAGGTCCGCCCCGGGGTACATGCTTTGAAGGACCTGGGGGAAGTTCCGCAGAGGGATGTCACGTTCCTGCAAATAGGCAGCCGCCATGGAGGGCGTCATGTTGCCGTATAAGATTTTGTCATACTCTGCGGCGGACATTTGCGTCAAGTTGGATGGCACGGTGGATCCCCTCGTTTCGAGCAATCTGCTACCGTAAATTATACCTCATTTTCAGGGGAAACACAACTTTCTTCCGCGGAAAAGAGGGAGGAAAAGGCGCTGCAAAGCTCTCTCTCCGCAGCGTGGAAGGGGACAGCTTGGGACGGTTTTATGCCATAGCCGGTTTCCTGGCCTCAATATAGAGGTCGATGTCCTCCACAATATAATTGGCCCCGGTGGTGTGCAGGGCTTCAAAGCAGGAATACACATAGTCCCACACACGGTAACGGGTAAAGAGTTCCGCCACCTGCTTGCCAGTCAAGTGCTTGGCGTTTTTGTAGGTCTCCACGCAGTAAATGAGAAAATCTCCTTGCCTGGTCATATTCATACCTCCTCCGGTATCTCAAAGTTTCCCGTCTTTTTTTCCTCATCATACATGTTAAATAAGGTAAGCGGGCTGAAATGCCACAGCTTGGTGTCCTCCTGCTCCAGCAAGGAATATACCTTGGACTCATAAAACTCTTTGGAGGCCATCAGCTCATCCACAGGATAGTTCTCACAAATCAACTGAACAACCTGGGGAACCAGTAAAGTCAAAATCGCTTCAAATTTTTTATCCGCCATCAAAATTCCTCCTCCGGCACAGTGCCGCCAAACCGCAGATGGGACAGAGCCTTTTCCGTTGTCAGCACCAACTGATTGTATAGCTTCTTGATTTTGAGCTGCTCCAGGGTCTGTTCCTTGGTCAACACACCAGCGGTATAGAGGGTAAACGTGCGGTACACATCATCGTTGGCAACCGGCCCAAAGATAAAATCATAGGCTTCACCCTCATACTTGCCGGATCGGTTATCCGATACAAAATCCAGCCACGCTTCTCCCGGCTCATCAAAACGCAGGATAGAGCACTCTGAAAAAGCGATATTCTCGTCAATCTCATACATGCTGACTGTCCTTTGGCCGTTTTGCCGGCGCTTCGTCACCTTATCCGCAAAGCTGATTGCCTGCGCCTTATTGGTTGTGGTATAAAAACCAAATCCAAAATCTAAGAAGCGATTTTGCTGGATCAGCTTTGGTTCCGATACGACCAAATTGCTGCCATGATATAAAATCATACTTGTCCCTCCAATGCCTTCTCAGCAATCGCACGTTCCTCCTGCAAAGACCGGATCATCGTTTCGATATGCCTGCGTTTTTCCACTTGCTCTCGAACTGCCTCCACATCCTTTTGGGGGATGTACCTTGAGATCACCTTTTTTCCCTCACGGTACTTCAAATAAAAATATGTGGATTGCTTGACCTTCTTTTCCGAAATGGTGCCTTTGGGGAGCGTCCCCAGTTCCTCTTGGTATTTTGCCAGCATACGGTCAATACGTTCTTTCTCCTGCAGGATGGTACGCAAAATCAAATTCAACCTCATCACCCATCTCTATTATACACAACAATATCGAGAAAATCAATGTTAGGTTGTGTATTTCAGCGGGAGCCATTTCTTATTTTAGTATGTAAAAACGGCGCGGATTGCTCTGCACCGTTTCGTGGGCTTTTCCGTTTTGAAAGCACCGGTTTTCTTCAGATAGGCGAACCCGTCTGCATGGCCCCGGAAGCGGCCGTATTCCGGTCTATACATGCCCTAAGCCAGCAGCTCCCGGATACTGTTTTCCTCTTTGACGGTTTTTAGCGCGCTGGATGGATGCGGCGCCTTCCCCT
>FR893770.1:0-2565 GCA_000435395.1 Firmicutes bacterium CAG:94 | reverse complement strand
CTTCCCCTGCCGGTTCCGTCTATCCCGCCTTCGGCTGGTATCCCTTACCATCCTGTTCCCTGCCAGGGCGTAGGATAGGGGAAATATCGGACACAAAAAACTCTCCCTGGAGCTTTATCCAGAGAGAGTTTTTGTATGGATGGGCATTTTCACGCTACAATAGGAATCATGCACTTTTAGGAGGCTATGTATGGAACACCGAATTATTTCCGAAAACCAGCTCACATTGTTTGCACAAAAAATGCGGGAGGATGAACGCTCCCCGGGGACCATTGAAAATTACGTACGGCACGTGCGGGCGTTCGCCGCTTGGATGGGCGGGAATCCCGCCACAAAGGAAACGGCAGCCGCATGGAAGGAACACCTTCTTTCCCGCAAGTATTCTCCCGGCACCATCAACGGGATGCTGGTTTCCCTCAACCGCTGCTGTACAAACGGTTGGAGAACGGAGCGTTCCAGTGGCCGCGAAACAAAGACGAGGTGCGGAAGCTGACGGCGCAGCAGTACCGCTGGCTGATGGAAGGGCTGCAAATCGACCAGCCCAAGGCGCACAAACCAATGGCAGGAATGAGCATGGTTTAGAACAAGGAAAAATGGCTGAAACCCGCGAAAACACTGGCTTTTTCGCGGGTTTTATGGTATACTTTTCTCATGGAAAAGACAAGAGAACTCCCCGAAAAAAGCGAGGAAATGATAACCATTTCCAGAGCGGAATACGAGGCGCTGCAGGCGAAATTGAGCACCAAAGAGGAAGAGCTGACAGCAGCCCTTTTGAAAAACCAATGGCTGCTAGAACAGCTGCGCCTGAACCGGAAAAAGCAGTATGGGCCGTCCAGCGAGCAGCTGGACCAGCTGGTGTTTGAGCAGTTTGGCCGGGTATTCAACGAGGCGGAGGCTTGGTGTGCCGGTGTTGGGAAGAAGGAGACCCAGGTCAAGGCCCATACCCGGAAGCCTCGCTCCGGCAGTATGGAGGAGGTTGTCCCGGAGGGGACCCCCGTGGAAGTGGTGGAGCACCGGCCGGAAGACCGCTCCTGCCCCAAGTGCGGCTCCGAAATGGTGGAAATCGGCAAGGAAGTGCGGCGGACCCTGAAGATGGAACCAGCCCGGTTCTGGATCCAGGAGGATGTGTACTACACCTACGCCTGCAAAGTGTGTGAGAAGGAAACGGGCGATTCTGTGATTGTGAACACGCCCAAGAAACCGGCGGTGCTGCCTGGCAGCTTTGCCTCCCCGGAGGCCATTGCCCACCTCATGGTGCAGAAGTTTGTGATGTACTCCCCATTGTACCGGCAGGAGCAGGAGTGGGGACGGCAGGGGTTGAGGCTTTCCCGGCAGGTGATGTCCCACTGGCTGCTGCGTGCGGCGGAGGATTGGCTTGCGCCCATCTACCAAGAGCTGCACAGGGAACTGCTGAAACGGGACATCCTCCACGGGGACGAGACCACGCTGCAGGTACTGAAGGAGCCAGGGAAATCCGCCCAAAGCAAAAGCTACATGTGGCTGTACCGGACCGGCGGGGACGCAGAACACCCTATTGTGCTGTATGACTACAGGCCGGACAGGAAAGCCAAGAACGCGGAGGAATTCCTGGAGGGCTTCTCAGGGTATCTCCACGCGGACGGGTACCAGGGTTACCACAAGCTGCGGCCGGACATCCGTGTAGTGGGGTGCTGGGCGCACGCCAGGCGGAAGTTTGATGAGGCAGTGAAGTCCCTGCCCAAGAAGGAGCAGGCAGGCTGCACCGCCCTGGAGGGACAAGCCTTCTGTACAAAGCTATTTGCCATTGAGGCGGAAATACAAGATCTCTCTTTGGAAGAGAAGCGCAAACAGCGGCAGGGCCGGGCAAAGCCGGTGCTGGACGCTTTGTTCTCATGGGCGGAAGAAAAACGGAAAGTGACGCCGCCGAAGTCTGCCTTGGGCAAGGCTTTGCACTATCTGAAGGAGCAGCGGCCGTATCTTGTCCGCTATCTGGAGGACGGCAGGCTGGAGATATCCAACAACCGTGCGGAGCGCAGCATAAAGCCCTTTGTGATGGGCAGGAAAAACTGGCTGTTTGCCAACACCCCGGCGGGAGCCCAGGCCAGCGCTGTGATTTACAGCCTGATGGAAACCGCAAAGGAAACCGGGCTGGACCCCTACAAATACCTTCTCTGGGCGCTGCGGGAGGCCCCAAAGCTTTTTGAGACAGACCGGGAGTGGGCAAAAAAGCTGACGCCGGAACATTGCATACAGCACTGAGTTAAAACGTCTTTGGACAGTTGTCCGGAGGCGTTTTTATTTTTCCGCCTGGGTTTCCATATTTTGGAAATCCAGTTCATTTTTTAGAACTTCACTTCCTCCTATGTAACCGTCACCTGTCCCAACGTCTAGTAAAAGGAAAAAGGAAGTAGGAAAATACTCTCATACAATCTCATGAGAGTGGCAGGGACTCTCATGAGAGAAGGTGAGAAAGGTAGCGTGATGTATATTTCGCCCCTCTGAGTCCAAGGAAACGGTAGGGGTGAGTCCACCTTCACGGGAGAAACAGGTCCAGGTTCACGGGCGCGAGTCCACAGGAGTGTTATT
>FR893769.1 GCA_000435395.1 Firmicutes bacterium CAG:94 | reverse complement strand
CACTGCCGCCGTGTCCCACCCCCAGGCCCTGTCCCAGTGCAGCGAGTACCTGGAGGCCCACGGCCTGCGGCCCATCCAGTGGTCCAACACCGCCGCCGCGGCCCGTTACGTGGCCCAGGAGGCCCCCGCCGGGGTGGCCGCCATCTGTTCCCAAGAGGCCGCCCGGGAGTATGGCCTCACCATCTTGGAGGAGGGCATCCAGAACGAGGCGGAGAACACCACCCGGTTCATCCTCATCTCCCGGGAGGCCATCCTGCCCCAGGACGCCGGGAAAATCAGCCTGTGCTTCGCGCTGCCCCACGTGACGGGCTCCCTGTCCGGCGTGCTCCAGCGCTTCGCCATGGCCGGGCTGAACTTGACCAAAATCGAGTCCCGCCCCCTGCCAGGCCGCAACTTCGAGTACGACTTCTACCTGGATTTCACCGGCAACCTCCACCAGCCTGCCACCTTGGAGCTCATCTGCGCCCTGCAAGAGGAGCTGCCCCGGTTCTCCTTTTTGGGCAACTACAGCGAGCGGTGATTTATTTTTAGAAAGGAAGGATTTTCATGGCCGCCATCATCTTAGAGCCCGTTTCCACCCAAAGCCAGATTGACACCTTGTGCGCCATCGCCAAGACCGTCTGGCATGAGACATACGACGATTTGCTGCCCCCCGGCCAGCCGGACTACATGATTGAGAAGTTCCAGTCCGACCACGCGGTGAAGGAGCAGATGGCCCGGGAAAACTACCGCTATGTCCTGGCCAAGCTGGGGGAGGCGTACGTGGGCTTTGTGGGCTACGCCCCCCGCTACCAGGGCCAAGAGGAGATGTACCTGAGCAAGGCCTACATTTTGCCCCAGGGCCGCGGCCAGGGGGTGGTGGGTGCCCTGTTCCGCCTGGTGGAGGAGGAGACGAAAAAAGAGGGCCTTTCCCGCGTCCGCCTGACGGTGAACAAGGGCAACGCCCACGCCAAGGCCGTCTACGAGCACTACGGCTACCGCACGGTTGAGGCGGTCCAGTCGGACATTGGCGGCGGCTACGTCATGGACGACTATGTCATGGTGAAAGAGCTATGAGGCCGGGGGAGAGCCTGGAATCCCTGTCCCGGGAGCAGCTGCTGGAGCTCCTCTCCATCTACTCCAAAAACTGGCAGGCTATGGACGGGGTGTGGTTCCAGTCGGTAGAGGGAAAATACGGCATGGAAGAGGCCATGTACCACGATGTGGAAGCCTGGAAGCGCTTCACCGTCACCGAGGCGCGCCGTATCAAAAAGTTCCTAAACCTGCCGGAATACCCCGGTTTAGAGGGCCTGGAGCAGGCTTTGCAGTTCCGGTTTTACGCAAACCTCAGCCATTACCAGCTCATCCGCCAGGGGGACACTTTGCTGTACCGTGTGCTGGAGTGCCGTGTCCAGCAGGCCCGCACCCGGAAAAACCTGGGGCTGCACCCCTGTAAGCCCGCCGGGTTGGCAGAGTACGCCGGCTTTGCGAAGACCATCGATGGGCGCATCACCTGCCAGTGCCTCAGCTGCTGTCCAGAGGTCACCGACCCTGGGTGTGCCTGCGCCTGGCTTTTCCGTCTGAAGGGGGAAAACAGCCCTGCCGCCACTGGTGAATTTGCCGGGCTTTCTGGAAAACATGGTGAGAACTTCCGTCAGAACGACGGATAAAATTTGATTTTCGTTGTTTTGCACAAATTTATTCTTGGGGAACCTTCCTGGAATCTCTCCAGAAACAGCACACTTCCTTGGGCATGCCGCCGGAATTTTTCCCGGTGGGCAAGCCCATTTTTTGCGGCGGATTTGACAATCCACTCCTTGAATGGTATCATGGGGCGCCTGTGGGACAGGCAGGCATAAACGCCGGGCACGTCCCATAGATATAACCCTGTAAAAACCATCTCACAAGGAGAATCCACTATGAAGCGTATCGCAGCATTGACCCTTTCCGCCGCTTTGCTCGTTTTGGCCGCGGTGGGCCTTTCCATGCCCGCCTCTGCCGCGGGCCTGTCCCAGCACGTTCAGGTGACGGGCTACGACCCCAACGTGGACTACACCGCCGCTATCCAGCGCACTTTGGAGGACGGCAGCGCCTACGCCATGCAGGTGGGCGCCATCTACGAGCAGCAGCGCAACCTGAAAATCCAGGACTTGGGCCTGGAGCTGGAGCAGACCGACTACTTCCAGCGGTACACCACCGCCGCGGAAATCCTCCAGGCCATGGAGGAGGCCCAGCGCCAGGAGGAGGAGCCCGCCTACACCGAGGAGGATTTGGACTTGCTCTCCCGGGTCATCTACGCCGAGGTGGGCTGCACCTGGATTCCCGACTGGGTGCAGCGCATGGTGGGCAGCGTGGTGCTCAACCGGGTGAACAGCCCCTACTATCCCGATACCATCTACGACGTGATTTACCAGCCCGGCCAGTACGCCCCCACCTGGGACGGCTCCATCCACAAGACTCCTGACGCCCGCACCATTGAAAACGCCCGCTACCTGCTGGAAAACGGCAGCATCTGCCCGGAGAACGTGGTGGGGCAGAACTCCATCATCACCGGCAGCGGGGTGTACACCTCCTACCAGGACCCCATTTTGGGCACCACGGTGTACTTCTGCTATCTGTAAAAAAAGCAAAAGGAAAGGCCGCTGCACAGCCGCAGCGGCCTCTTTCTATGTTCTGGTTAGTACACGCCCCAGAAAGCCAGCGTGGGGCACACCCGGGCATCCTGGATGGTCACCCGCAGGCCGTCGCCCTTCAGTCCCTCCAGGGGGATGAGCTTCTTGTAGCCCACCACCGTGCCTTGGTAGGCCTCTTTCCACTGGCCGCCCTGCCGCACTTCCAGGGTGAAGCGCTCCACCCGCTGGCTGCGGAGGATGTTCTCCTTCAGCGCCACCCAGCGGAACACCTGGGGCTTTTCCCAAGCTGCCTCCAGCACGCAGTGGGTGACGCCCTCCTCTGTCTGGAACCAGCTGTCGTAGCTGTCCTGGCGGAGGTTTTCCACGCCGTGGCCCTCCTGGGCGCTGGAGGCGGAAAGGGCCGCCTTTTCCAGCAGGTTCTCCCGGAAGGCCTCCCGCAAGGCGTCGCCCAGCTCCTCTAGGCGGCGCACGTCGTTTTCGTGGAACAGCCCCTCCGCCGTGGGCGGGATGTTCAGCAAAAAGGTGCCGTTGCCCCCCACCGAGCGGACGTACACGTCCAGCAGCGTGTCCAGGGACTTTACCTGATTATCCTCCTCCGGGTGATAGAACCACCCCGGCCGGATGGAGGTGTTCACCTCCGCGGGGTACCAGATGAGCTCCTGCTCCTCCCGCAGCGCCTCCCGGCTGCCCAAGTCCTTGTCCGAGGCGGAGATTTTCCGCTGACGGAAGCTTTCGTCGTCCGCCTGCTGGCTTAGGCTGGCGATTTTCTCCGTGTCCCGGGTGCGGGCGGGCACCACGCTCCACTCGCTGGGACGGGTGTCCCCGGCCTCGTTGCCGCACCAGCGGATGTCCGGCCCGCACACGTTGATGCAGGCCCCCGGCTGGAGCTTGCGAATCAGCGCGTAATAGCGCTCCCAGTCGTAGTACTGCTTCTTGCCGTTGGGGCCCTCACCGCAGGCCCCGTCGAACCACACGGCGAAGATGTCCCCATACCCGGTGAGCAGCTCCTCCAGCTGGGCGCAGAAGTAGTCGTCATAGGCCTTGCCCTGGCCGTAGAGGGGGTTGTTCCTGTCCCAGGGGGAGAGGTACACCCCAAAGCGCAGCCCTTCCTCCCGGCAGGCCTGGGCGGTTTCCCTTACAATGTCGCCCTTGCCGCCTTGATAGGGGCTGTGGGCCACCGAGTGCTCCGTGTACCGGCTGGGCCACAGGCAGAAGCCGTCGTGGTGCTTGCAGGTGAGGATAAGCCCCCGCATCCCCGCGGACTTCACCGCCCGGGCCCACTGGCGGGTGTCCAGCTTCTCCGGGTTGAAAATCGCCGGGTCCTCGGTGCCGTCGCCCCACTCCCGGCCGGTAAAGGTGTTCACCGTAAAGTGGACGAAGGCGTAAAATTCCAGCTGCTGATAGGCAAACTGCCGGGGGCTGGGCACCACCTGCACCAGCCGCCGGTCCAATTCCGTGTAGTTCATAGTCCAAACAACCTTTCCTCCCCCTAGGCGGGGTTACTTGGCACTATCATAGCAAAATCTGCCGGAAAAGGGAAGGACCATTTTCCGGCCCCGCCATACAAATCCCAGGCAGCTTTTATGGCCCTTGCGTGGGAAAGGTGCTTGCACCGCCGGCACCGGGCAAAATCCCGTAAGAGCGGCAGCAAAAAAGCCTCCCTTGCCGGGAGGCCTTTCCACACTCTTTTTACTTGTCGATGTACTCCCGTACAAAGAAGTCCGCGCCGATTTTCTCGCACACCCGCTTGCAGTCGTCAATCTCCTCCTTGGGCATGGTGCTCACCACCGTCATGCGCACATGGGGCACGTTGAACACAGCGGTGGAGGTGAACTTCAAAATGGCCGGGAAAGCCTGCAGTCCATACTGGCTGTGGCAGATGGCCTCGTAGCCCTCGGCGGTGCTGGCGTTCAGGCTGACAGATACGGCGTCCACTTTGCCGTCCAGCTCCAGGGCAGCGTTGCGGCCGGTGATAAGGTCCGCCAGGCCGTTGGTGTTGATGCGGATAAAGTGGGAGCCGTTCTCCTTGATTTTGTCGCACAGCCACATCATGTCGTCCCAGCGGCAGGCGGGCTCGCCGTAGCCGCAGAACACCAGCTCGTGGAAGCGGTGCAAATCGTAGCGGCAGAGCTCTTCCCAAATCTCCTCTTTAGTGGGCTCGCCGTTCTGGTACCACAGGTTGTCCGCGTACAGGCTGCCGGCGCTGTTGTTGCGCAGGCAGAAGTCGCAGCTGTTGCAGCACTGGTTGGTCATGTTGATGTACAGGTTCTGCTCGTATTCATAGGTGATGGCAGCGCCATACTTGTTCTGTTCCATTGTGTCCAATTCCTTTCCCAAAATCTCCGCGGCTTAGCCCAAGCCAAACAGCCGCGCGGCGTTTTCCGCGGTGATGTCCAGCACCGCCTGGGCCTCCAGGCCCCGCAGCTCCCCAATCTTCTCCGCCACCAGGGGGATGAGGGAGGAGTCGTTCCGCTTGCCCCGGTGGGGGACAGGGGCCATATACGGGGCGTCCGTCTCCAGCAGCAGCCGGTCCAGGGGAATGTTCTGGGCCACCTCCACAGCGTGGCGGGCGTTTTTAAAGGTGACTACGCCCCCCAGCCCGATGTACATCCCCAGGCCCAGAATTTCCCGGGCCGTCTCCCAGCTGCCGGAAAAGCAGTGTACCACGCCCCGGGGCCGGTACTTCCGCAGGAACTCCACCGTGTCGCCGTGGGCCTCCCTGTCGTGGACCACCACCGGCAGAGCCAGCTCCTGGGCCAGCTCCAGCTGGGCGGCAAAGACCTCTTGCTGGCGCTCCTTGGGGCAGGCGTCCAGCCAGTGGTAGTCCAGGCCGATTTCGCCTACCGCCACCATTTTCGGCTCCTGCAAATACCGCCGCACCTGAGAGAGCCAGTCCTCCGGCAGCTCCCGGGCCTCCTCGGGGTGTACCCCCGCGGCGCCGCAGATGTAGTCATACCGCCGGGTCAGCTCCAAGGTGGTTTGGCAGCTTTGCAAATCGGCGGCCATGTTCACAATGCCCACCAGGCCCTGTTCCGGCAGCACCCAGCCCAGCAGCTGTTCCCGGTCGCTGTCGAACTGCTCGCTGTCATAGTGGGCGTGGGAGTCAAATATGTTTCGCAAAAAATCACCTCGGAAAAACCGCGAAGCGGCGTAAAAGTTTTTAGTCAAGTTTTTTTCAAAAAACTTGCGGTTGGTAAGGCGGAGCCTTACGGCCTTAACCGGCACAGCCGGGAGAAGAGAGCCAGGGCCGTTGTCATACCGGGCGCAGCCCGCAAACAAGGGCCCGGTCGGTTCTCAGAAAGCGGACGGCACAGAGCCGGAACAGCGGCCATAGATACGTTGGCAGCTTGGACACCGCACCTCTTAACCTCGCAGCGCTCCGCCCCGTGACCCGCCAGCTTTCTTCCTCGAAAATCCGGGAAGAGACCTGCACCCGTCTCCGGCGCGGTCGCGTTCTAACGGCTTGCACAGGCGCGGCGTTCAGCCGCCGCCCATTGGCGCGAATTGTCCCGCGCGGCCACGCGCCGCGACTTGACAGAAATGCAACCCCCGCCGCGCACGTGCGCTAGCGGTTCGATGAGCACGAGCGAAGCGAGCTGCCACAGGCGCGAATTGACAGCGGAGGCACTCCGCTTAGCACAGCTTGGCTCCGGCGGGGATGGCGTCGTCCACCATAATCAGGTTCAGCTTCTCCTCGCCCTTCTCCGTGTGCACGGCGCTGAGCAGCATTCCCTGGCTCTCCAAGCCCATCATCTTCCGGGGCGGCAGGTTCACAATGGCCACCAAAGTCTTGCCCAGCAAATCCTCCGGCTCGTACCACTGGTGGATGCCCGAGAGAATCTGCCGGTCGGTGCCGGTGCCGTCGTCCAGCGTAAAGCGCAGCAGCTTCTGGCTCTTCTTCACCGCCTCGCAGGCCTTCACCTTCACCGCGCGGAAATCGCACTGGCAGAAAGTGTCAAAGTCCACCTTTTCCTCCAGCTGGGGCTCCACCTCTATGGCGGGCAGCTGGGCCTTGGCGGCCGCCTCCTCCCGGGCGGTGACTTTCTCCATCACCTCGTCCACGTCCAGCCGGGCAAAAAGGATTTCCGGCTTGTCCGTCACCTTGCTGCCGCTGGGGTACAGGCCGGTCTTGTCCAGGTCGTCCCAATCCCGGGGCTGGGTGTTCAGCTGGGCGAAAATCTTCTCCGCCGTCTCGGGCATAAAGGCCCCCAGCAGGCTGGCGCCCAAGGCCACGCAGTCCACCAGGTTGTAGAGCACCTGGGCCAGCCGGGGCTTCTTCTCCTCGTCCTTGGCCAGCGCCCAAGGCATGGTCTCGTCAATGTATTTGTTGCACCGCTTGAACAGCGCGAAAATCTCCGTGATGACGTCGGCCACCCGCAGGCTCTCCATCTTCTGGGCCACCTTGTCCCGGCAGGCGGCGGCCACAGCCAGCAGGTCGTCGTCCACAGGCTCCTTGACGCCGGTGTTCTCCACCACGCCGCCAAAGTACTTGTTGCTCATGGAAATGGTGCGGTTCACCAAGTTCCCCAGCACGTTGGCCAGGTCGGAGTTGTTCCGCTCGCACACCAGCTCCCAGGTGAGGTTGCCGTCGTTGTCGTAGGGCATCTCGTGCAGCAGGAAATACCGCACCGCGTCCACGCCGAACATGTCCACCAAATCGTCGGCGTAGATGATGTTGCCCTTGGATTTGCTCATCTTGCCGCCGTTCATCAGCAGCCAGGGATGGCCGAACACCTGCTTGGGCAAAGGCAAATCCAGGGCCATCAGGAAGATGGGCCAGTAAATGGTGTGGAACCGGATGATGTCCTTTCCAATCAAATGCAAATCGGCGGGCCACAGCGTATGGAACTGCTCCTCGCAGTCCCCGCCGCAGTGGTAGCCAATGCCGGTGATGTAGTTGGTCAGCGCGTCCAGCCACACGTACACCACGTGCTTGGGGTCAAACTCCACGGGGATGCCCCAGGTAAAGCTGGTGCGGGACACGCACAAATCCTGCAGGCCCGGCAGCAGGAAGTTGTTCATCATCTCGTTTTTCCGGGCTACAGGCTGGATGAACTCCTGGTGCTCGTTGATATACTCGATCAGCCGGGGGGCGTACTTGCTCATCTTAAAGAAGTAGGCCTCCTCCTTGGCGGGGTGGACCTCCCGGCCGCAGTCGGGGCACTTGCCGTCCACCAGCTGGCTCTCGGTCCAGAAGCTCTCGCAGGGGGTGCAGTACAGGCCCTCATAGGCGCCCTTGTAGATGTCGCCCTTGTCGTAGAGGTACTTAAAAATCTTCTGTACCTCTTTCTCGTGGTACTCGTCGGTGGTGCGGATGAAGTGGTCGTAGGAGACGTTCATCAAGTCAAACTGCTCCCTGATGATGGCGGCCACCTTGTCCACGAACTCCTTGGGGGTCACGCCTTCGGCCGCGGCCTTCAGCTCGTTCTTCTCGCCGTGCTCGTCGGTGCCGGTCTGGAAGAACACATCGTAGCCCTCTTTGCGCTTAAAGCGGGCAATGGCGTCCGCCAGCACAATTTCGTACACGTTGCCAATGTGCGGCTTGCCAGAGGTGTAGGCAATGGCCGTGGTGAGATAGTACTTGCCTTTGTTTGTCATGAGTTATACCCTCCTGCCCAGTGGCTGGGCGCAAATCTATAAAATAAAATTTGGATAGGCTTGGCTAAAGAACTTTTCCGCTCGCTTCGCCGGGCTTCCCTTAGTTTAGTTGCGGCCTTTATTGCAGCAACAGCACGGTGAACACCGTCGCCACCATCAACACGGCCAGCACCGCCGCCGTGATGCGCACAAACAGCATCCGCCGTTTATGGTTATAGCCTTTCATTGTGATGCGCCATCCTTTCCGGCTCAATTCATCCAAAAGCCGATAATTACTAAATAGTTTACCATTTTCCCCGTGGTTTGTAAACAGCTTTGTCCTCCAAATGGCAAAAAACAGGGCCGCCGGGGAACCGGCGGCCGCAGCGCGTTATTATAATGGATTTCAGTTGGCAAAGGGCAGCACGCGCATACCCGGCAGCGCCAGTGGCTTATAGACTTGCTGAGACCCGGCGGCATGCCAAATCCGGCCAATGGCCCAAAGCTGCCCGGTGGCGTCCACAAACAACGGCGTGCCCTCCACCTGGAGCGTGCCCCCAAAAAAGTCCACCTCGCCGCCGTCCAAGGCGTAGTTGGCAGGGGAGAGGGTGGCGGCCCGGTACCCAGCGGCTTCTTCCTGGGACAGGGGGCCTATCTGTCCTTCCCACAGCGCCAGGTACTTGTCAAAGGCCCCTTCCAGGGCGGCGGCTATTTTCT
>FR893768.1:7593-29671 GCA_000435395.1 Firmicutes bacterium CAG:94 | reverse complement strand
GCTATGGCCTGCCCACCAACCAGGTGCGGGTGTTCACCCGCAGCGTGTCCTTTGGCAGGGCGGGCACCTACACCGTGCGGGCCTATTCCCAGACCTCCGGCGGCAGCTGGTCCACCGACTACTGCGAGTTCACTGTGGTGGTCACTTCCAGCGATATCCATTCCAGCACCACCACCACCGAGTCCCGCCGGGTGAGCACCGAGGGGCTGAACATCATCGCCGACTTCGAGGGCTCTGTGCCGGAGATTGAGGACGACGTGCTGGCCTCCGGCAACCCCACCGTGGGCTACGGCTATGTGGTGCCGGTGAACACCACCTTCTACAACAACCTGACCACCTCGGAGCTCTTTGCCCAGCTGGTGCAGATTGCCAACGAGACCTACTCCCCCGCGGTGGAGAATTTCCGCTCCACCTACAATATCAAGATGAACCAGGCCCATTTTGACGCCTTGACCAGCTTTGTGTTCAACTGCGGCGTCGGCACCTTGTCCAGTGACTACGGCTTCCGCCGGGCGCTGCTCAACGCGGTGGATGTGTCCGGGTTCTCCGGCAGTGCCACCGGTACGGTGAATGTGGACGACGTGGACCTGGGCGCAGCCCCGGTGTACAGCAGCGCCTCTACCGCCAGCCAGCAAGTCACCACCTTGGACATTGGCGCTACCGTCACCGTGACCAGCGTCTCCTCCACCCGCACCAGCACCAAGCAGGAGGTGTGGTACCAGGTGACCACCTCCGGCGGCCAGGTGGGCTGGATGCCCGCCGGCTATGTCCAGCTCTCCGGCAGCTGGACCCGGGATTTGGCCTGGGCCGACTCCACCGTGCTGGCCAACAATTTCCTCCAGTGGAACAAGGCCGGCGGTGTGCAGCCTGGCCTGGTGTACCGCCGCCTGGCGGAGTGCAATATCTTCTTCTTTGGCGACTACGAAAAGGCTATGAAAGCCAATGGGTATTGGGGCATCAATTACTATGGGTTCAACTTCCCCGATGAATGCGCCCAGTACGACCGCCGGCAGTAAACTACTTTTGGAAAAGCGAAGAGCCGCCCGCTCCATGCCAGGAGGGGGCGGCTTTTTCGCGCCTATTTTTGCAGCCAGTATTTCCTGTCCAGGGTGCGGTACTGCACCGCCTCCGCCGCGTGGGAGGAGTCTATCTTCTCGCTGCCCTCCAGGTCGGCGATGGTGCGGGCCACTTTCAGCACCCGGCTGTAGGTGCGCGCCGAGAAGCCAAAGCGCTCAAAGGCCAGCTGGAGCAGGCGGTCGGCGGCCTCGGTGGTCTGGCACATCTCCTGCAGCTGGGAGTCGGGTATGTCCCCGTTGCAGGCGTAGCCCCTGCCAGCGAAGCGCTGCTGCTGGCGATGCCGTGCGGCGCTGACCCGCTCCCGAATCTGGGCGGAGCTCTCCTCTTTTTTGGTGGAGGAAAGCTCCGAAAAGGCCACCGGGTCCACCTCGATGTGCAGGTCGATGCGGTCCAGCAGCGGCCCGGAGACCTTCCCCATGTAGCGCTCCACCGCGTGGGGATGGCACAAACAGGGATGGGTGGGGTGCCCAAAGTAGCCGCAGGGGCAGGGGTTCATGGCGGCAACCAGCATAAACCGGCTGGGATAGGAGGTAGTGCCGCCCACCCGGGAGATGGTCACCTTGCCGTCCTCCAAGGGCTGGCGCAGCACTTCCATAGCGGGCCGGGCGAACTCCGGCAGCTCATCTAAAAACAGCACGCCGTTGTGGGCCAGGGAGATCTCCCCCGGCTGCGGGGAGGGCCCGCCGCCTGCCAGCCCCGCGGTGGAGATGGTGTGGTGGGGCGCGCGGAAGGGCCTGGTGCGGAGGAGAGACACCCCGGCGGGCAGCTTCCCCCGGATGGAGTGTATCTTGGTGGTCTCCAAGGATTCCTCAAAGGTCATCTCCGGCAAGATGGTGGGCAGGCGCTTGGCCAGCATGCTCTTGCCCGAGCCCGGCGGCCCGATGAGCAGTACGTTGTGGCAGCCGCTGGCGGCAATTTCCAAGGCGCGCTTGGCCTCTGGCTGGCCCTTTACGTCGGCAAAGTCCAGAGGTTCCAAAGCCTCCGTCTCCCCGTAGGAGGGGACGGCGGGGGTCAGCTCCAGCATGCCTTGCAGGTGGTCCACCAGCTGGCGCACGTCCCGGATGCCGTACACCGTAAGCCCCTGGATGACGGCGCCCTCCCCGGCGTTCTCCGCGGGGACGTACAGCCGCTTAAAGCCCTCTTCCCGGGCCTTGTCCGCCATGGGCAGCAGGCCGCGGATGGGC
This sequence comes from Firmicutes bacterium CAG:94, assembly GCA_000435395.1. GTDB lineage: Bacteria > Bacillota > Clostridia > Oscillospirales > Acutalibacteraceae > Acutalibacter > Acutalibacter ornithocaccae. The sequence goes on along the minus strand of FR893768.1, from coordinate 27,410 downwards.
CGCAGCTCCCCAGAGAGGGAGAGCTCCCCCAAAAAGATGGCGTCCTCGGTGTGGCAGCACAGCTGCCGGGAGGCCTTGAGCAAAGACACCAGCAGGGGCAGGTCGTAGATGGGCCCCTCCTTCTTTTTGTCCGCCGGGGCCAGGTTCATGGTGATGCGGCTGACGGGGAACTCGAACCCACAGTTCTTCAGGGCAGAGCGCACCCTGTCCCGGGATTCCTTCACCGCGGCGTCGGGCAGGCCCACCAGCTCAAAGGCGGGCAGCCCCTGGGAGAGGTCGGCCTCCACCTCCACCGGGAAGGCCTCCAGGCCGTACAGGCCCATGCTGTAGGTCTTTTCCACCATAGTGTTTACCCCTTTCCGCCAAAGCAGGCGTGGTTTTCTTCATTATACGACGAAATCCCTATATATACAACGGATTGTTGAAAAAACATGCAGAAATAGGGTGAGAGAAACGCATCTTGACGAACCGGGGCCTTTTAGGCTATGATAAGGGCAAAGAGAGGGGAGGGCTGGCCATGGACTATCAAGCTTGCGGCGACGCCCGGCTGGCCGCCCTGGTGCGCGCTGGCCAGGGGGAGGCCTTTGCCGAGCTCTCCGCCCGGTACCTGGGGCTCATCCGGGCCAAGGCCAAGCTCTTCGAGGGCGCCAGCGCCCCGGAGAAAGAGGACTTGTGGCAAGAGGGCCTGTTGGGCCTGTACGCCGCCGCCATCTCCTACCAACCGGGGCGAGGGGCCTCGTTCCCCACCTACGCGGGGGTGTGCGTCTACAACCAGATGGCCAGCGCCGTGCGCCGCCACGGCAGCAGCGGCAACCGCCCCTTAAATGAATCCGTGCCCCTGGAGGACGCCGGGGAGGCCGCTGTGGAGGCCGGCCCCGAGGCGTTGCTGGAGCTGCGGGAGGAATTTGGCGCCCTGTGCCGCCAGATGGACGTCTCCTTGTCCCCCCTGGAGCGGCGGGTGCTGGCGCTGTACCTCAGCGGCTACCGCCGGGGGGAGGGCGCCAAGCGGGCCGGGCTGCCTCTGCGCTCCTACGACAACGCCCTGCACCGGGTGCGCTCCAAGCTGAAACGGATGTGACTTTCCGCCCTGCCCCGCGGCGGCTTCTGCCGGCACGGTGCAACTCCGTCCAGGGCGCGCAACAAAGCAAAAAGTGAGGGAAAGACCATGTACGAAGACAAGACGCTCATCTGCAAAGACTGCGGCAAGGAGTTTGTGTTCACCGCCGGCGAGCAGGAATTCTACGCGGAAAAGGGCTTCCAGAACCAGCCCCAGCGCTGCCGCCCATGCCGCCAGGCCCGCAAAGGCGCCGCCGCGCCCCAGCGGGAGATGTACACCGGCGTGTGCGCCGCCTGCGGCAAAGAGGCCCGGGTGCCCTTCCAGCCCCGGGACGACCGCCTGGTTTACTGCAGCCAGTGCTACGCCCAGATGAAGGCAGAATGGGAATAAGCCCCAGCGCTCCACCTGCGGGTGGGGCCTTTTTTTATCATTTTTGTATTGCGGTGGGGCGAAAAGGGTATTATAATACTAGTATCCATAAAAATAGCAAACGGAGGAATGTACCAATGGCTTCCATTACAAAAGATACCATCATCGGCGATATCCTGGATATGGACCAGACCACAGCCCCCTTCTTCCTGGAGATGGGCATGCACTGCTTGGGCTGCCCCTCTTCGCGCGGGGAAACAGTGGAGCAGGCCTGCATGGTCCACGGCGTCAACGCGGATGAGCTGGTGGCAAAGCTCAACGAGCATTTGCAGAACAAGTAAGAAGGAAATTCCACTGCCGCGCGACAGGTCCTGCCGGGCGGCAGCGCTGTATCTGGGGAGGTTTCTATGCGACCGCTGTTTTCCCTGGGCCCACGGCTGGCCCTGTGTGCCGCCCTTGTCCGGGAGGGCAGCCCCCTCTGCGACGTGGGCACCGACCACGCCTATCTGCCCATCTGGCTGTTAAAAACGGGGAAAATCCCCCGGGCCCTGGCCTGCGACATCAACCCCGGCCCCCTGGAGGCCGCCCGCCGGGACGGCGCCAAGTACGAGGTGGGGGAGGAGCTCTCCTTCCGCCTGTCCGACGGTCTGCGGGCTGTCTTGCCCCAGGAGGCCGGGGACGTGGTGCTGGCGGGCATGGGCGGCGAGCTCATCCTGCGCATTGTGGGGGAAACCCCCTGGCTGCGGGACGGGGCCAAGCGGCTGGTGCTCCAGCCCATGAGCTCCGTGGCGGAGCTGCGCCGGGGCCTGGCGGAGCTGGGCTTCCAGGTGCTCCAGGAGCAGGCCGTGGTGGATGGCGGCAAGGTCTATTCGGCCTTTTCCGCCGCCTACCAAGGGGCCCCCGTGGAGAACGGCCCCCTCTACCCCTACCTGGGCAAGCTTATCCCCGGCGCCCCCCATGTGGAGGACTACGCCCGCAAGGTGCTCCGGGGCCTGGAGGCCCAGCGCCAGGGCGCCCTTCACCAGGGGGACAGCCAGCGGGCCGCCCAGCTGGAGGAGCTCCTCTCCCAGATAGGGCAAATCTATCTGCCCCAGGCTTGAGCCTCTCCTTTGAGAAGGGGAACAAGGTGCGGTCCCACACTTCTCAAACGGAAAAGGAGAACATACTTATGGCAAGGATTCGTGACATCTACGACATCATCGACGCGGTGGCGCCCTTTTCCACCGCCTTGGACTTCGACAACGCCGGCCTGCTGGTGGGCGACGGCAACACTATCGTCACCCGGGCCCTGCTGGCCTTGGACATCACCCCCGCCGTGGTGGCGGAGGCGGCCTCTATGAACGCCAACCTCATCCTCTCCCACCACCCGGTGATTTTCCACCCCCTCAAATCCCTGGGCCCCCGGGACGTGCCCTACCAGCTGGCCAGCCGGGGCATTGCCGCCCTGTGCTGCCACACCAATTTGGATTTGTCCCCGGTGTGCGGGGTCAACGTGGCCCTGGGCAGCAAGCTGGGGCTGCGCAACATCCGCCGGGAGGACGTGTTCGGGGAGGACTGCCTGCTCTTCTCCGGCGATTTGGAGGAGCCCCTGGAGCCCCAGGCCTTCGCCGCCTTGGTAAAGGAGAAGCTCTCCGCCCCGGCGGTGAAGTTCTGCCCCGGGCAGGGCAAGGTGCAGCGGGTGTTCTTCTGCAGCGGCGCCGGCGGGGGGTACGTCCACCAGGCGGCCTGCCGGGGGGCGGACGCCTACCTCACCGGGGAGATGAAGCACCACGAGGAGCTGGAGGCCGCCCAGTCCCGGCTGACCTGCGTGGCGGCGGGCCACTATCACACCGAGAAGGTCTTTGGGGAGTTTTTGGCCTCTTACCTGCGCAAGCGGGTGCCGGACACGGCCTTTTTGCTCTCCCAGGCAGAGGCTGCCCCCATGGGCGCCCTGTAACACATATCTGAGAAAGGACAACCATACTTATGGCATTGGACGGCGCGTTTCTGCGGCATATCAAACAAGAATTGGAGGGCAGCCTCCTGGGGGCCAGGGTGGATAAAATCCACCAGCCCAACCGGGAGGAGCTGGTGGTGGCCTTCCGCACCCGGGAGGCGGCCTACCGCGTGCTGTTCTCCGCCAGGGCCAACTCGGCCCGGGTGCACTTTACCACCATCCCCCTGGAGAACCCCAAGCAGCCGCCCATGCTGTGCATGCTGCTGCGCAAAAAGCTGCTGGGGGCAAAGCTTACAGCCATCCGCCAGCCGGAGCTGGAGCGTCTGCTCCACTTTGACTTTGACGCCATCAACGAGCTGGGCGACCACGTCACCCTCACCTTGACCATGGAGGTGATGGGCCGCTACAGCAACATCATCTTCACCGGGGAGGACGGCAAAATCATCGACGCCCTCAAGCGGGTGGACGCGGAGATGTCCTCCCAGCGGCTGGTGCTGCCGGGGCTTTCTTACCGGCTGCCCCCGCCCCAGGATAAGCTGTGCCCCCTGTCGGCCACCTCCCAGCAGGTGGTGGGGGCCCTGCAAGCTTTGCCCCGGGACATGGAGCTCTCCAAGGGCTACCTGGCGGTGCTCCAGGGCGTTTCGCCCATTGTCTGCCGGGAGCTGGCCCACCAGGTGGGCCGGGGCCGGGAGCTCACCGTGAAAACCATGGACGAGGAGCAGTATTTCCGGGCGGGCTTTTTCTACCAGCAGCTGAAGGACACCATCCAGGCTGTCTCCGGCAAGCCCTTCGTGGCCGTCAGCCCCCAGGGCAAGCCCATGGACTTCTCCTTTGTGGAGATACACCAGTACGGCACCGCCGCCGTGGTGAAGGAGGGGGAGAGCTTCTCCCAGCTGCTGGACGAGTTCTACCGGGAGCGGGATAAGCAGGAGCGCATGCGCGTGCGGGAGCAGGACTTGCTGCGGCTGCTCTCCACCCACTCCGAGCGGCTTTCCCGAAAGATAGGCATCCAGCGGGGCGAGCTGGAGCAGTGCGCCGGCCGGGAGGGCCTGCGTGTGGCCGGGGATTTAATCAGCGCCAACATGTACCAGATGGAAAAGGGCCTGGAGGCGGTGGATTTGCCCAACTTCTACGAGGAGGGCAGCCCCCTGCTGCACATCCAGCTGGACCCGGCCCTGACCCCCTCCCAGAACGCCCAGAAGTACTACAAGGAGTACCGCAAGGCCAAAACCGCCGAGGAGAAACTCACCGAGCAGATTGACTTGGCGGGCAAGGAGCTGGAGTATCTGGAAAGCGTGCTGGACGCCCTGGGCCGCGCCGAGACAGAGCGGGACCTTTCGGAAATCCGGGCGGAGCTGCAGGAGCAGGGCTACCTGCGGAAGCTGCGCAGCAAAAAGGACAAGCCCGCCGGCGTCAGCGCGCCCATGGAGTTCACCACCTCCGACGGGTTCACCGTGCTGGTGGGCCGCAACAACCGCCAGAACGACAAGCTCACCTTGAAGACCGCCAACAACAACGACATCTGGTTCCACACCAAGAACATCCCCGGCTCCCACACGGTGCTGGTCACCCAGGGCAGGCAGCCCACGGAGACCGCCATGGAGCAGGCCGCCCAGCTGGCGGCCCTCCACAGCCGCGCCAAGGATTCCTCCCAGGTGCCGGTGGATTACACCCAGATACGCCATGTTTCCAAGCCGGCCGGCGCCAAGCCCGGCATGGTGGTTTACGTCCAATACAAAACCGTCTTTGTCACCCCCGGAGAGCCCCCCGCCTCAGGGCAATAAACCCTTTCTGTCCCCTAGGCGGCCTCCGGAAGAAAAACCCAAGGGAAAGGAGAAATCAGCGTGGTAGCGAAAAAAGTGATGCTGAACAACCGGGAGGGCCTTCATGTGCGGCCCGCCGGGCTGTTTTCCAACGAGATGCAGAAGTTCCTGTCGGACGTGTGGGTCTGCCACAAGGAGGCCGCCGTCAGCGGGAAGAGCATTATGAACCTGATTGCCGCGGGCATCCAGTGCGGGGACGAGGTGGAGATACGCTGCTCCGGCCCCGACGAGGAAGAGGCCCTTTCCCGGGCGGTAGAGCTGATTGAATCCGGCCTGGGCGAAGCGGGAGGTGGCCGTGTATGACAGGCGAGCGGGTGCTCTACGGCGTGGCGGCCTCCCCGGGCATCGGCATTGGCCACGCGCTGGTCTATAAGGAAAAACCCATGGGCAGCCTGGAGCGGGAAATCGCCGACCCCAAGCTGGAGCTGGAGCGCTACCACAGCGCGGTGGAGACCTTCTGCCATGTCACCCAGGTAAAGGCCGACCGCGTGGCGGAGATGGCCGGCAAAGAGCGGGGGGACATCATCCGCTGCCAGGCGGACATGATTCGCGACCCCTACTTAAACGGCCAGGTGGAGGGGCGCATCGCCTCGGGCCAGTCCGCGGAAGCGGCCCTTTCCGCCTCCTGCGATTTGTTCATCGATTTGTTCACCGCCGCGGAGGATGAAGTCACCCGCCAGCGGGCCGCCGATGTGCGGGATTTGCGGGGCGGGATGCTCCGCCTGCTGCTGGGCCTGCCGGAGATGGACTTCTCCGCCCTGCAGCCGGGCACCGTGCTGTTGGCCGAGGAGCTTTCCCCCTCGGCGGTGTCGGTGCTCAACTCCGCCAATGTGGCGGGCATTGTGCTGGGCAAGGGCGGGCCCACCTCCCACAGCGCCATTTTGGCCCGGGCCCTGGAAATCCCCGCCGTGCTGGGCCTGGAGGACCGGGTGCTGGACGCCGCCACCGGCGAGACCCTCATTGTGGACGGCAACCGGGGCTGCGTGGTGTTCTCCCCCGGCCAGGTGATGAAGTCCGTCTACGAGGGCCGGCAGAAGGACTTCCAGCAGCTGCGGGCCTCCCTGCGGGTGTTTGTGGGCCGGGAGACTGTCACCGCCGACGGCAAGCGCATCCAGCTGGGCGCGAACGCCGGCAGCGTGGGGGACGCCACCCGGGCCGCTGGCTACGGCTGCGACGGCATCGGCCTGCTGCGCACGGAGTTTTTGTACTTAGACCGCACCTCCCAGCCGGGGGAGGAGGAACAATTCCACGCCTACCGGCAGATTTTGGCTGCCATGCGGGGCAAGCGGGTAATCATCCGCACCTTGGACGTGGGCGGCGACAAGACGCTGCCCTACCTCCACCAGCCCCACGAGGAGAACCCCTTCCTGGGCTGCCGGGGCCTGCGCTTCTCCCTGCGGGAGGAGGACATGTTCCGCTCTCACCTGCGGGCGGTGCTGCGGGCCAGCGCCTATGGGAAGGCCCAGCTGCTGTTGCCCATGGTCACCGGCGTGGAGGAGGTCCGCCGGGCCCGGGAAATCTTGGAGGAGGAGAAAGAGGCCCTGCGCCGCCGGAAGGTGGCCTTTGATGAGAACCTTCCCATGGGCGTGATGGTGGAGACAGTTTCCGCCTGCCTGATGGCCGACGCTTTCTCCAAGGAGGCGGACTTCTTCAGCCTGGGCACCAACGACTTGACCCAGTACGTCCTGGGCGTGGACCGTGGCAACGCCCGGGTGGCCCACCTCTATTCCTACTTCCACCCGGCGGTGCTGCGCCTGGTGCGCCAGGTGCTGGAGACGGCCCGGCGCACCGGCACCAAGGTGAGCATGTGCGGCGAGGCCGCCGCGGACACAGCCCTCACCCCTGTGCTGCTCACCTTTGGGCTGGAGGCCTTCAGCGTGGCGCCGGTTTCCTTGCTGCCGGTGCGCAAGGCCATCTCCCTGTGGACCATGGAGGAGGCCAAGGCCGTCACCGAGAAGGCCATGTCCCTGGAGACCGAGGAGGAGGTCCAGGCTTTCCTGAAAGAGCACGAAAAGAAGTAAACAGGAACGGGGCCCGCTGTGGTTGGCGGCGCCCCGTTTTTTGCTGCCTCAGCGCAGCTCCTCTTTGATTTTGTTCAGCGCCCCCTTCTCCAGCCGGGACACCTGGGCCTGGGAGATGCCGATCTGCCCGGCCACCTCCACCTGGGTGCAGCCCTCCAAAAACCGCAGGGAGAGGATTTTCTTCTCCCGGGGGCTCAAGTTCTGGATGGCCTGCTTCACGGCGATTTCCTCCAGCCAGTCCCCGTCGCCGGTGGGGTCGCCCACCTGGTCCATAATATAGATGGTGTCGCCCCCGTCGGAGAACACCGGCTCGTACAGGGAGACAGGCTCCACAATGGCCTCCAGGGCCAGCACCACGTCCTCCCGCTTCATGGAGAGCTCCTGGGCGATCTCCTCCACGGTGGGCTCCCGGTTCTTCTGGGCGGTCAGGCGCTCCTTGCACTGGATGGCCTTGTAGGCCGTGTCCCGCAGGGAACGGCTGACCCGCACGGAGTTGTTGTCCCGCAAAAACCGCCGCACCTCCCCGATAATCATGGGCACCCCGTAGGTGGAGAACTGCACCCCCTGGTCCACGTCGAAGTGGTCGATGGCCTTCATCAGCCCAATGCACCCCACCTGGAACAAGTCGTCGGGATTTTCCCCCCGGTTGCCAAACCGCTGGATGACCGAGAGCACCAGCCGCAGGTTCCCGGAAATCAGCTCCTCCCGGGCGGCCTTGTCCCCGTTGTGGCTTTTGATGAGCAGCTCCCGGGTCTCGTCGCTTTTCAGCACCTTCAGCTTGGATGTGTTCACGCCGCATATCTCCACTTTTCCCTGCATAGAAAAAAGACCACCTCCGAAAATTTCCTTCCGGAGGTAGTCTTTGCGTTTTTTGGATGCTTTAATCAAAAGGGAAGGCCGCCCCTCCCCCCGCACGGGAAGGGAAGGGCGGCCCATATAGCCCGCGGCTTACAAATCACGGCCGCAGCATTTTTTATACTTTTTGCCGCTGCCGCAGGGGCAGGGGTCGTTGCGGCCAATCTTTTCGCCCTTTACCACGGTCTTAGAGCGCTTCTGCTCCCGGTAGAGCTCCTTGCGGCGCTCCTCGGTGAGCAGCTTGTCCCACTGGGGCAGGTTGTACAGCCACTCGGCCTTGGCCTCTACCATGTTCTTGTAGAGCAGCTCCTTGTCGTAGTTCAGGTTGACCTCGGTGTCCTCCTCCATGGTCTCCAGGGGGTTGGGCTCCTTCAGGCTGTCGTTGATGCCGTCCAGGAAGGCCACCATGGTCAGCAGGTCCACGCCGTACTTTTCGGCGTAGCCCTTCACCGTGTTCTTCCGGGGCTTGCTCTCCAGGATGCGCTTGTAGATTTCCGCCTCCTGGGATAAATATTCCTCCCAGAACTTCATGCCCTTGGGGCCGTTCTGCTGTTCTTCTGCGTACTGCTGCCACTGCTCCAGCAATGCCATTGAGAATCTCTCCTCTGCGTTCTGTATTTTTCCACGTTCTCTGGTGTTGTATCTTACCATGTTTTGCCGCCCCTGTCAACGGAGCCCTTCCCACCCGGCGGCTTTTGTAGTATAATAGCGGTACTGCCGCCGGCCATCCCGGCGGGAAACGGTTGCGCCGCCAAAGGCAGGGAAGGAGCATTGCTATGAACCAGGGATTGACCATTGTGCCGCCCCCCGTGGTGGGGGAGGCCCTCCGCCGCCTGGAGGCCCGGGGCTTCCAGGCCTGGTGCGTGGGGGGCTGCGTGCGGGATTCCCTGCTGGGCAAGGCGCCCTTTGACTGGGACATCGCCACCAGCGCCTTGCCCCAGGAGACAAAGGCCTGCTTTGCCGGGGAGCGCCTGGTGGAGGCCGGCGCGGCCCACGGCACCATCGCCTGGGTGCCCTCCGGGGGCCACCCCATTGAAATCACCACCTTCCGCAGCGACGGGGCCTATACCGACGGCCGCCACCCGGATTCCGTGGCCTTTTCCCGCCGCCTGGAGGACGACCTTTCCCGCCGGGATTTCACCGTCAACGCCATGGCCTGGCATCCCCAGCGGGGCCTGGTGGATTTGTTCCACGGCCAGGAGGATTTGTCCGCCGGGCTGCTCCGCTGCGTGGGGGAGCCGGCCCGCCGCTTCTCCGAGGACGCCCTGCGGATCTTGCGGTGCCTGCGGTTTTCCTCCCAGCTGGGCTTTGCCATCCACCCCGATACCGCCCGGGCGCTGTGGGAGAAAAGGGAGCTGCTACTGGCCCTCTCCCACGAGCGGGTGCGGGAGGAGCTGACAAAGCTCCTCTGTGGCCAGGGGGCGGCCGCTGTGCTGCGGCAGTACGCGGCGGTGGTGTTCACCGTCCTGCCGGAGCTGGCCCCCATGAAGGGCTGCGCCCAGGAGACGCCCTACCACTGCTTCGACGTGTGGGAGCACACCCTCCACGCGGTGGATTACGCCCCCCAGCAGGGGGATTTGCGCTGGGCCGCCCTGCTCCACGACGCGGGCAAGCCCGGCAGAAAGACGCGCTCCGCCGACGGTGTGGCCCATTTCTACGGCCATCCCCCGGAAAGCGGCAGGATAGCCCGGCAGCTCCTCACCCGGCTGCGTTTCTCCAACAAGGAGCGGGATTGGATAGCCGCCTTGGTGGACCACCACGAGGACGCCATGCCCATGGGGGAGGCCCACCTAAAGGGCCTGCTGGGCCGGTACGGGGAGCAGTTTGTCTTTACCCTGTTCCAGCTGCAGGAGGCGGATATGTCCGCTAAGGCGCCGGGGGTCTTTGCGCGCCGCCTGCCCGATTTGGAGGAGAGCCGCGCTTTGGCCCGCGCCATTTTAGAGCGGGGCGACTGCCTGACGCTGGGGGACATGGCCCTCACCGGGGAGGACTTAAAAGCTTTGGGGGTGGCCCCCGGCCCGGAGATGGGCAAGCTGCTGCGCCGCCTGCTGGAGGCCGTCCAGCGGGGGGAGGCAGCCAACACCCCCGCCGCACTGGGGGAGCTGGCCAAGCGCCTGCTGAAACGGGGCCTATAAAAAAGAAACGCCGCGGGGCATCCCCCACGGCGCGGCCCGGCCTACCTTATGTAGGCCGCAAGCCAAAGCTGATGGAAAGGGCCTGGTCCACCCGGCCCATGGATTCCGCGTCCAGGCGGCCCATTTTTTCCCGCAGCCGGTGTTTGTCCAAGGTGCGCACCTGCTCCAGCAAAATGATGGAATCTTTGATGAGCCCAGAGCCCTGGGCGTTTACGGCGATGTGGGTGGGCAGGTTGGCCTTGTCCTTTTGGCTGGTGATGGCGGCGGCAATCACCGTGGGGCTGAACTTGTTGCCCACATCGTTTTGCACAATGAGCACCGGCCGCACGCCGCCCTGCTCCGAGCCCACCACGGGGCTCAAGTCCGCGTAGTAAATCTCTCCTCTGTGTACAATCACGGTTTTCACGCTCCATGTAAGTTGGTTGTCTTTAGTTTTGCCTGGCTTGGGCCGGTTTAATCACCCAAGGGTGGGTTCCGCCTGCTGCCTATGCCATACTATCCACCGGCGGCCTTTTTGGTGCGGGAAAAGGGGACAAGAAATCTTTTTAAAAAAATTTGAAAAAAGGGGTTGCATTTTCCGGAGGCCTGTGGTATTATAATCAAGCGCCAAGGCGAGAGACAAAAAAACGCCAGGCCGCGGCAAGTGAATATGGGGGTATAGCTCAGCTGGGAGAGCGCTTGAATGGCATTCAAGAGGTCAGCGGTTCGATCCCGCTTATCTCCACCAGGAAAATCCGAAGTTACGCACTTCGGATTTTTTTCTTTTGCCTTGGGAATCCCCCAGGCGGAAATTGACAGGGCGAAAGCCCGGATGCTACAATAAAAAGACAAGGAGCGCGAATTGGTTCCGCTGGCGGAAAGGGAGGCGTTTCGCGATGAAAAAAGCTTTGGCCTTTTTGATTTCTGTGGCCCTGTTGGTTGCCCCGGCTGGCTGCGCGGCCGAACACGGCCAGCTCACCTTGGAGAGGGTGGAGCAGCTGGCCGAAAAGGGAGAGGCCCTCACCTGGAGCGACTTTGAGGGCTATGCCTATGAGGAGGCCGGCTCCGGCCTGTACATCCGCGTCTACGATGTAAACGAGGAATACTATGTGATGGTGGGCGGCCCCTCTTTGGAGGAAAGCCCCCTGTACGTCCGGCTGGTGTCCCGGGACAACGAGGAGCAGTATGTGGAGCTGCGGGAAGGCGGCTTGGAGGGCTTTCTGCAAGGGGAGTGAATCCCCCTGGGCAAGTTGCAACCGCTGGTTGCGCAAAGGCGCCTGCTGTCTTCTTGCGCGCAACCGCTTCTTTTGCTAGGATACAGGTGGGAAGAGTCCCGGGGAAAAGCCCCGGGGCCGCCCTGTGTGACAAGAGGAGGATGTGCCATGACATTGGGAGAGAGGATTGTCCACTATCGCAAACGGCAGGGGCTGTCCCAGGAGCAGCTGTCCCAGCGGCTGGGGGTCTCCCGCCAATCGGTTTCCAAGTGGGAGCGGGATGAATCCCTGCCGGAGGCGGACAAGCTGCCGCTGCTTGCCAAAACATTGGGCGTGTCTTTGGACGCGCTGCTGTCCGGGGAGGAGGAAGCCCCGCCCCAGCCTGCCGGGCCCATGCCTGCCAAAGGCGGGGCTGTGGGGAAGCTTGCCTGGCTGTTCCGGCGCTGGGGCTGGGTGGGCGGCTTGGTGCTGGCCGCCTACGGCGCCTTCGCCTTTGGGCTGGGCTTGCTGGCTCGCTTCCTCATGGGGCCAATGTTCCCGCCTTTGGAGCTGCTGCGGCAGGCCGGCGGGCCGGTGCGCGCGGCCGCTTTGGGGTTCCAAATCATCACCGTGGCCGTCCTGGTGGTGGGCGGGCTGGCCGTTGTTGGGGGAATCATCGCGGCGGCAGTCCTCTACCGCAGGCGGCCAGGCGGGAAGAAGTAAACCCGCTTCTATGTAAAACACGCACGTTTCTTCTATAGGAAAGGAGAGCTATGAAGATAGAGACACCCCGCCTCACCCTGCGAGACTTCACCCCGGCGGACGGCCCGGCCCTCCACGCCATTTTAGGGGATGGGGAGGTGATGGCCTTTGCCGAGCCGCCCTACACCCCAGCGCAGACCCAGGCCTTTTTGGAGCAGTTCTGCATTGCCCGCCGGGGAGGCTTGGCCTGCGTGGAGAAAGCCACCGGCCAGCTGGTGGGCTACCTGCTGTTTTCCCCCCTGGGGGAGCAGGTGTGGGAGCTGGGGTGGTTTTTCCGCCGAGACACCTGGGGCAAAGGCTTTGCCACCGAGGCAAGCCGGGCGCTGCTTTGCCACGCTTTCCAAACCCTCTCCGCCCGGGAGGTCGTCGCCGAAACCATCGACACCGGCCGGGCTGCCCGTGTGCTGGAGAAACTGTGGTTTCGCCGGGAAGGCGCCCAGCCGGTGGAATCGCCCGCCGGGGGGAGGACCCTGCTGTATCGATACGCCCTTCGTGCCAAGGATTGGGAACGGGAAAAATAGAAACGGCGCCGGAAAATTCCAGCGCCGTTTCTCCTTGCCTTGTTAGGTTTGGGGAAGGGACTTAGCGGCAAAAGTCGTTTAAGTACCGCTCCAGGCAGGAGGAGATGATGGCCTTGGCGGCCTCGTGGTCTTTTACCTCGCCAATCTGTGTGCGGGTGGAGTCCTCCAGCTGCTTGTACACCGTGAAGAAGTGCTGCATCTCGTCGAAGATATGCCGGGGCAGCTCGGTGATGTCCTTGTAATTGTTGTAGGTGGGGTCGTCAAAGGGGATGGCGATGATTTTCTCATCCTCGCTGCCGCCGTCGTCCATGATGATGACGCCGATGGGGTAGCACCGCACCAAGGACATGGGGATGATGTTCTCCGAGCAGAGCACCAGCACGTCCAGGGGGTCGCCGTCGTTGGCGTAGGTGCGGGGGATAAAGCCGTAGTTGGCCGGGTAGTGGGTGGAGGTGTACAGCACCCGGTCCAGCCGCAGCAGGCCGGTTTCCTTGTCCATCTCGTACTTGGCCTTGCCGCCCTTGGTGATTTCAATGACGGCGAAGAAGTCGTCCGCCTTAATGCGCTTGGGGGAAATGTCGTGCCAGATGTTCATGTGGCTTCTCATCCTTTCCTAAAAAAAGACAGTGCTTTTTTTCCTCTTTCCTCCAGTATAGCACAACCTGGGGGAAATGAGAAGGGATGGGCCAAGTTTTTCCCGCATAGGATAGGGGGAGGAGGTGGCGCCATGACATGCAGGCTAGATTCCCTGCGGGACAAGGAGGTCATCAATGTAAAGGACGGCGGCCGCATCGGCTTTGTCAGCGACGCGGAGGTGGACACCCAAGAGGCAAAGCTCACCGCCGTGGTGGTCTATGGCAGGCTGCGGCTGTTCGGCCTTTTGGGCCGGGAGGCGGACTTCGTCATCCCCTGGAAGGACATCGTCCTCATCGGCGAGGACACGGTGCTGGTGCAGTACGAGGCCCCCGCCCAGGCCCAGCGGCAGAGCGCCTTGGGCAGGCTGCTGGAAAAAATCGGCTTTTAAAGGGGGAATTTCGCCGGGATTTTACCCGTTCCCCGCGAAAAATTGCTTGCTTCTCCCGGGGGCTTGTGCTATAATATTTCAGCAAAACACACGCCGCGCCTCGGATTGGTGCCTGGGAAAGCCCCAGGTCTGCCCCGAAGCTGCAGCGCGGCGGCGGTAAAAACCAAGGAGGTATTTGTAAAATGGCAGTTGTATCTATGAAGCAGCTTTTGGAGGCCGGTGTTCACTTCGGCCACCAGACCCGCCGGTGGAACCCCAAGATGGCTCCCTACATCTTCACCGAGCGCAACGGGATTTATATCATCGACCTGCAGAAGACCGTGAAGAAGCTGGAGGAGGCCTACAACTTCGTGCGCGACCTGTCCGCCGAGGGCAAGAGCGTCCTGTTCGTGGGCACCAAGAAGCAGGCCCAGGAGTCCATCCGCGAGGAGGCTACCCGCGCCGGCGCTTTCTATGTAAACGCCCGTTGGCTGGGCGGCATGCTCACCAACTTCACCACCATCCGCACCCGCATCCAGCGCCTGGCCCAGCTGCGCAAGATGGAAGAGGACGGCACCTTTGACCTGCTGCCCAAGAAGGAAGTCAGCAAGCTGCAGCTGGAGATTGAAAAGCTGGAGCGTTTCCTGGGCGGCATTAAGGACATGAAGTCCTACCCCGGCGCCCTGTTCATCGTGGACCCCCGCAAGGAGCGCATCGCCGTGTCCGAGGCCCGCAACCTGGGCATTCCGATTGTGGCCATCGTGGACACCAACTGCGACCCCGACGAAATCGACTATGTCATTCCCGGCAACGATGACGCCATCCGCGCCGTGAAGCTCATTGCCGGCGCTATGGCCGACGCCATCATCGAGGGCCGCGAGGGCCAGATGGGCGCCGCCGCCAAGGAGGCCGCCGAGGCTGAGGCTGATGCCGAAGAGGCCGGCGACATCAACGTGGAAGAGTAATCCCTTTTCTATAAAATAGGTAGGAACGCTGATTGGATTTGGCCCGCTGGCCCGCCAGGGGGCATACGAGAAAGGATGTTGCAACATGAATTTTACCGCGAAAGACGTCGCCGCCCTTCGTGAGAAGACCGGCTGCGGCATGATGGATTGCAAGAAGGCCCTCACCGCTTCCGAGGGCGATATGGAAAAGGCCATTGACTTCCTGCGCGAGAAGGGCCTGGCCGCTTCCGTGAAGAAGGCTGGCCGCATCGCCGCCGAGGGCGTGGCTTTCGCCACTGTCAGCGAGGACGGCAAGGTGGGCGTGGTCATCGAGGTCAACGCCGAGACCGACTTCGTCGCCAAGAACGCCGACTTCCAGGCCTTTGTCAAGACCTGCGCCGACACCGTCATCGAGCAGAACCCCGCCGACGTGGAAGCCCTGCTGGCCTGCAAGGCTGCCGGCACCGAGGAGACTGTGGACGCCCTGCTGAAGGAGAAGATCCTCACCATCGGCGAGAACATCAAAATCCGCCGCTTTGCCCGCTATGAGGGCGCTGTTACCTCTTACGTCCACGCTGGCGGCCGCATCGGCGTCATCGTGAAGTTCGACACCACCGACGACATCGCCGCTACCGAGGGCTTCAAGGCCTATGCCCACAACGTGGCCATGCAGATTGCCGCTATGAACGCCGAGTACCTGGACGAGGCCTCCGTCCCCGCCGAGCGCGTGGAGAAGGAGAAGGAAATCCTCACCCAGCAGATTGTGGACGAGGGCAAGCCCGCCAATATCGCTGAGAAGATTGTGGCTGGCCGTCTGAACAAGTTCTTCAAGGAAATCTGCCTGGTGGACCAGGTTTACGTGCAGGATAGCTCCATGACCGTGAAGCAGTACACCGAGTCTGTGGCCAAGGAGCTGGGCGGCGACATCAAGATTGCCGCTTACACCCGCTTCGAGAAGGGCGAGGGCCCGGAGAAGCGCCAGGACGACTTCGCTGCCGAAGTGGCCGGCATGGTGAAGTAAGCTTTCCAAAAGCACAACAAAAGAGCGAGTTCCAGAAATGGAGCCCGCTCTTTTTTCTTCATGGGAACCGGCTTGTCAGCTGGGTGCGGAAAGAGGCAGCGGTTCCACGGCTTCCTTTCCCAGCATAGTCAATTTCGCTTCCGTGTCAAAACAGCGCCGGTAACTCCCCCTGCCAGGAGAAAGGGCCACACCCGGGCGAACAGCCATTCAAAGGAATGGTAGATAGTCCCCAACACAGCGGTTTCCGGGTCGCTGTAATCCCAGTGCTGGTAGGGGCTGTTCAGCAGGAGCAGGAGAGCGAGCATTGCCACAACGGCCGCGCTGAACGCGATAAAGAGCCAGTGGATGACTTTCCTTCTGCTGCATTTTATCTGTGCCAGCTGCAAATTGATCACCTCCAGTTTTTCAGAAATGGCAGTCAAGCGGTCTGCGTCGGTTTCAACGATCGTCTCTCCCAACAATGTGCTGACAGGCGTTTCCAGCGCTTCCGACAGAGCGATCAACAGGTCGGAATCGGGGACCGACAGCCCCTGTTCCCATTTGGAAACCGTCTGACGTACCACGTTCAGCTTTACCGCAAGCTCCTGCTGGGAAAGTCCCTTAGATTTTCGAACCGCCTTGATGTTTTCACCGAGCATGGGGCGGCCTCCTTTCGTTCAACTCTCACCCCCATTATAGGCCGCGCTGCCCGTTGCCACAAGCAACGGGGAGTAACATTTTCAAAAAACCGTGAACAGCCGCCCGTAAGATGTAAATTTTTTGTAACGCCCCAGCCGTTTTTCCCTATTCTAAAGGAAAGAAGCGGGCCTTCCCCCCGGAAAAGGATTTCTTTGCGCTTTACAACCGAGGGGTTTTCATGTACAATAAGTTCGAATATAATCTGTAGAACGGGAGAGATACCATGGCACCGAAATATAAGCGCGTTTTGCTCAAGCTCAGCGGCGAGTCCCTGGCGGGAAAGGCCGGGCACGGCATTGATTTTGACACAGTCCTGGCCATCTGCAAGCCGGTCAAGGAACTTGTGGACATGGGGGTGGAAGTGGCCATCGTGGTAGGCGGCGGCAACTTCTGGCGCGGCCGCTCCAGCGGCAGCATGGACCGCACCCGCGCCGACCACATGGGCATGCTGGCCACGGTCATCAACGCCCTGGGCGTGGCCGACGGCCTGGAGCAGCTGGGCCTGGATGTGCGGGTGCAAACCGCCATCGCCATGCAGGAGGTGGCCGAGCCCTACATCCGCAACCGGGCGGTGCGCCATCTGGAAAAGGGCCGGGTGGTTGTGTTCGGCTGTGGCACGGGCAACCCCTTCTTCTCCACGGATACCGGCGCTGCCCTGCGGGCGGCGGAGATTGAGGCGGACGTCATCCTCAAGGCCACCATGGTGGACGGCGTCTACGACAGCGACCCCAAGAAAAACCCCAATGCCAAAAAGTACGACACCTTAAGCTATATGGACGTGCTCAACCAGAACCTGGGCGTGATGGACATGACCGCCGCCTCCTTCTGCAAGGATAGGAACATCCCCTTCCTGGTGTTCAGCATCGAGGACCCGGAAAACATTGTCCGCGCCGTTTCCGGCGAGAAAGTGGGCACCTTGGTCCAGTAAGCTTTGGAAAAACACAAAAACCCATGGCACTACCATTATTTCTATTTTCTATTTTATTGAAAGGCTGGAATCAATCATGGCAGAGATGAAAGACGTATTCGCAAAGGCCGAAAGCAAAATGAACAAGAGCATCGACCACCTGATGGAGGAGTACGCCGCCATCCGCGCGGGCCGGGCCAACCCCGCCGTGCTGGACCACATCATGGTCAATTACTACGACACCCCCACCCCCATCAACCAGCTGGCGGCAGTTTCCGTCACCGAGGCCCGGGTGCTCACCATCCAGCCCTGGGACATGAGCGTGCTGCGGGGCATTGAGAAGGCCATCCAGACCTCCGACCTGGGCGTGAACCCCCAGAACGACGGCAAGGTCATCCGGCTGGTGTTCCCGCCCCTCAACGAGGAGCGCCGCAAGGAGCTGACCAAGGACGTCTCCAAGCTGGGCGAGGAGGCCAAGGTGGCCATCCGCGCCATCCGCCGGGACGCCATTGAGAAGCTGAAGGAGATGAAGAAGGCCGGCGACATCACCGAGGACGATTTGAAGCAGGCCGAAAAGAAGATTCAGGACCTCACCGACAAGTACGTGAAAAACGCCGAGGACTGCGCCCAGAAGAAAGAGAAGGAGATTATGGCTATCTAAGCCGGAAAGGGGGACGCGGCCTTGGCCTTAACCAAAACACAGGATGTGGAAAGCAAGCTGCCTGTCCACATCGGCATCATCATGGACGGCAACGGCAGGTGGGCCAAGAAGCGCTTTCTGCCCCGTTCCGCCGGCCATCGGGCGGGTGCGTCCAATTTTCGCACCATCACCCGCTATTGCTCGCGCATTGGCATCCAATACTTGACCATCTACGCCTTTTCCACAGAGAACTGGAACCGCCCCGCCGAGGAGGTGGGCGGCCTGATGCGCCTGTTTAAGGAGTACCTGGAGGAAGCCCTGCGGGACTTTATGGACGAGAACATCCGGGTGCGCTTCATCGGGGATGTGTCCGCCTTCCCGGCGGAGGTGCGCCGGCTCATTGAGGAGGTAGAGGAGGCCTCGGCCCCCAAGACGGGCATGGTGCTGAACCTGGCCATGAACTACGGCGGCCGGGCGGAAATCACCCGGGCGGCCCAGCGCTTTGCCCAAGAGGTGCAGCAGGGCCGCAGAAGCCCCGAGGAGCTCACCGAGGAGCTCTTCTCCCAGTACCTCTACACCGGCGGCCAGCCGGACCCGGATTTGATTATCCGGCCCAGCGGGGAGGAGCGCCTCTCCAATTTCCTGCTGTGGCAGAGCGCCTATGCCGAGCTGGTCTACTTCGATATTCTTTGGCCCGACTTTAAAACCAGCGACTTGGACGAGGCTTTGGCTATTTACGCCTCGCGCCAACGGCGCTTTGGGGGGGTATAATCCCCCAGTGTATGGTAGCAGGGATTGTTCAACCTTTTCTCTGCTGCCGGCAATTTTTGGGAGAAATCGTTTTTTTAGAGAAGAAAAACCTGAAAAGGGATGTTGTTATGAAACAGCGCGTTCTATCCGGCGCTATTTTAGTTGTCTTTTTCGCAGCTGTCATTGTGTTCAACCGCTCGTTCCCGCTGGCGCTGAACATTGTGGTGGCGCTTATTTCTGCTACGGCGGTGCTGGAGCTCATCCGGGCCCTAGGGCTGCTGCGCAAGTGGTTCCTGTGCGCCCCGGCTCTGCTCACCGCCGCCGTGGTGCCCTTTTGCCAGAACGACTGGGAGTTCCCAGTCTACTGCCTGTTCACCCTGTGGATTTTTTCCGCCATGATCGTCTACCACCAGGAGACCACCTTTAAAGAGGTGGGCATGCTCTACAGCATGGTGGTGCTCATCCCCAGCGCCTTGCAGACTTTGGTCTCCCTGCGGGACCTCAGCGAGAACCACGGCATGTTCTACGTGCTCATCGCCGTGCTCTCCGCCTGGGTGGCGGACGCCGGGGCCTATTTTGCGGGCACCTTCTTCGGCAAGCACAAGCTGTGCCCCACCATCAGCCCCAAAAAGACGGTGGAGGGCGCCATGGGCGGCGTGGCGGTCAACGTGATTGTCATGCTGCTGTGCGGCGTGCTTTTCACCGAGTTCTACTACCAGGGCGCCGTCCGGGCCAGCTACCTGGTGCTGGGGATAATCGGCTTCTTCGGGGCCATTCTGTCCATCTTGGGGGACTTGAGCTTCTCCCTGATTAAGCGCAGCTGCCACATCAAGGACTTTGGCCAGGTCATCCCCGGACACGGCGGCATTCTGGACCGTTTCGACAGCGTGATTTTCACCGCGCCCTTTGTGTACCTGCTGGTGAGTTATCTCCCCTTGGCGGGCGCATAATATTTGGGAGGTGTGCTATGATGCGACTATCGTTGCTGGGCTCCACCGGCTCCATTGGCACCCAGGCCCTGGAGGTGGTGCGCAACCTCCGCGCCCAGGGGGAGGAGGTCCAGGTGGTGGCCCTGGCGGCCCGCTCCAGCGTACAGGTGCTGGAGGCCCAGGCCCGGGAGTTCCGCCCGGCTGTGGTGGCTGTCTTTGAGGAGGCCGCCGCCCGCTCGCTGCGGGAAAGCCTGGCGGACACGGGCATCCCCGTCCTGGCCGGCATGGAAGGCC
>FR893768.1:0-7579 GCA_000435395.1 Firmicutes bacterium CAG:94 | reverse complement strand
GGCCGGCATGGAAGGCCTGTGCCAAGCCGCCGCCTGGGAAACCGCCACCACCACCCTCAACGCGGTGGTGGGCATGGTGGGATTGCAGCCCACCCTGGCGGCCATCCGGGCGGGCAAGACGGTGGCCCTGGCCAACAAGGAGACCTTGGTGGCCGGCGGCGCCATGGTCATGGAGGAAGCCCGCAGCCGCGGCGTTGCCATGTTGCCGGTGGACAGCGAGCACTCCGCCATTTTCCAGTGTTTGCAGGGCTGCCCGGAAAAGGGCGCCTTGGAGAAGCTGATTCTCACCGCCTCCGGCGGGCCGTTCTTCGGCAGAAAGCGGCAGGAGCTGGCCGCCGTCACCCGGGAGCAGGCCCTGCGTCACCCCAACTGGGACATGGGCGCGAAAATCACCATCGATTCCGCCACACTGATGAACAAGGGCCTGGAGGTCATCGAAGCCTCTTGGCTCTTTGATATGCCGGAGGAGAAAATCCAGGTGGTGGTCCACCGGGAGAGCATCATCCACTCCATGATTCAATATAAAGACCATGGGGTGATTGCCCAGCTGGGCCTGCCGGATATGGCGGTGCCCATCCAGTACGCCCTCACCTACCCCAGGCGGCTGCCCTCCCCCGCGGGGGAGCTGGACTTGTGCGCCCTGGGGGCGCTCACCTTCTGCCCGCCGGACGAGGAGGCCTTCCCCTGTCTGGCTTTGTGCCGGGAGGCATTGCGCCGGGGCGGGCTGGTGCCTGCCGCCGCCAACGGCGCCAACGAGCAGGCCGTGGCCCTGTTTTTAGAGGGGAAGATCGGCTTTTTGGATATTCCCCGGCTGGTGGAGGCCGCCATGGCCCGCCAGGCCCCCGGCGTAGTCACTTTGGAGGCGGTTCTGGAAGCGGATAAAGAGGCGCGGGCTTTTGTGGCAGGCGCGGCACACTGATTGAAAGGAGATGGTTCTTTGCAGATTCTGACGGCGGCTTTACTCATCCTGATAGGCGTTCTGTTTTTTGGCTTTATCATTTTCTTTCACGAGCTGGGGCATTTCCTGCTGGCAAAGGCTTCGGGCATCCGGGTCAACGAGTTTGCCCTGGGCATGGGGCCAAAACTGATTGGCTTTCAAAAAGGGGAGACCCAGTACAGCCTGCGCCTGCTGCCCATTGGCGGCTACTGCGCCATGGAGGGCGAGGACGAGGACGAGGACAGCGGCGACCCCCGGGCCTTTGGCAACAAGCCGGTGTGGAAACGCTTTTTGGTGGTGGCCGCCGGCGGCATCTTCAACATCGTCCTGGGCTTTTTCCTGATGATGATTGTCCTGGGCCAGCAGGACGTGTTCGCCACTACGCAAATCGCCAGCTTTACCGAGGACTCCGCTCTTCAGGCTGCCGGCGCCCAGGTGGGGGATACCATCGTGGAGGTGGACGGCTATTCCATCTACACCGATAGGGACTTGTCCTTCTCCCTGGCCCTGGCGGACCCGGACGCCGTCTCCATGGTGGTGAACCGGGACGGCCAGCGGGTGGACTTGGGCACCTTCGCCTTACACTCCCAGACACTGGAGGACGGCTCCTCCATGGTGTCCCTGGACTTCTACGTGGAGCCGGAGGCGGTCACCTTCCTAAGCCTGGTGCGCCGTTCCGCCACGGACACACTCTCCATGGCCCGCATGGTGGTGGAGACTTTAAAGGGCCTGTTCACCGGCCGCTTTGGCCTCAACGACGTGGCAGGGCCCATCGGCACGGCCCAGGCCATTGGCCAGGCGGCCAGCGCCGGTTTGGCGGAGGGCTTTGGCCAGGCGGTGCTCAACATCCTGCTGATGATTGTGATGTTCACCGTCAACCTGGGCATTGTCAATTTGCTGCCGCTGCCCGCTTTGGACGGCGGGCGGCTGCTGTTCCTCCTCTGGGAGGGCGTCACCCGCCACCCCGTCCCCGCCAAATACGAGGGCTATGTCCACGCGGTGGGTTTCGTCCTGTTTATCGGGCTGACAGTGGTCATCGCCTTTCACGATATTTTCCGCATTGTCCAAGGATAGCGAACAAACCAGGGGGCCCGGCAGCCGGGCCTCCCTTTTTGAAAGATAGGGAAAGGGGAACTGTATGCAACGGAGAAGTTCAAAACAAGTGATGGCCGGGGGCGTGGCCATTGGAGGCGGCGCGCCCATCACCGTGCAGTCCATGCTCAACGTGCCCTCCACAGATATCCAGGGCAGCGTGGAGCAGGCCCTGCGCTTGGAGCGGGCAGGGTGCCAAATCCTGCGGGCGGCCATCCCCAACAAAGAGGCCGTGGCCCTCATCCCCGCCATCAAGGAGAGGGTGTCCATCCCCCTGGTGGCGGACATCCACTTTGACTACAAGCTGGCCCTGGAGGCTGTGGCCGCGGGCATCGATAAAATCCGCATCAACCCCGGCAACATCGGGGACGACAGCCGGGTGAAGGCCGTGGCCGACGCCTGCCGCCGGAAGAACATCCCCATCCGCATCGGGGTCAACTCCGGCTCCTTGGAAAAGCACATCCTGGCAAAGTACGGCTCCCCCACCCCGGAGGCCCTGGTGGAGAGCGCCCTGTACCACGTCTCGCTGCTGGAGAAGTTTGACTTCACGGACATTGTCATCTCCCTAAAGGCCTCCTCGGTGGACTTGACAGTGCGGGCTTACGAGCTCATGGCCCAGCAGTGCCCGTACCCCCTGCACCTGGGGGTGACAGAGGCCGGCACCGCCCGCATGGGGCTGGTGAAATCCGCCATCGGCATCGGCAGCCTGCTCCAGCGGGGCATTGGGGATACCATCCGGGTGTCCCTCACCGCCGACCCCGTGGAGGAGGTGGCCGCCGGGGAGGACATCCTGCGGGCCCTGGAGCTGAAGGGCGGCGTGAAGTTTGTCTCCTGCCCCACTTGCGGCCGCACCCGCATCGACTTAATCGGCCTGGCCCACCAGGTGGAGGATGCCCTGCAAGGCTGCCAAAAGGACATCACCGTGGCGGTGATGGGCTGTGCGGTCAACGGCCCCGGCGAGGCCCGGGAGGCCGATTTGGGCGTGGCCGGCGGCGAGGGCGAGGGGCTGCTCTTTAAAAAGGGGAAAATCCTGCGCAAGGTCCCCGAGGACCAGCTTCTTCCGGCCCTGCTGGAAGAAGTGGAAAAGCTATAATCTGGGAAGGATAGGGTAGACGCCTTGAACACACTGGGACAATTTTTTCAAAAGGAACTCAACGGGGAGAGCTTTTCTGACGCGCTGCGCGCCGGGGAGCTGGTGCAAATCACCGTCAACCGCGCCGAGCGCTCCGCACGGCTGGGGGTGCGCTTCCCCCAGCTGGTGGAGTACAGCGAGCTGCGCAAGCTGGAGCGGGTGCTGGAAGGCCCCGCCTTTGGCCTGGGCGGGGTAAAGCTGCTGCCCCACTTCCCGCCGGAGCTGTTCTCCGGGGACTGCGTGCCCCTGCTGGTGGCGGCCCTCAAGGAGCGGGACGCCACCTTAAACGGCACCTTCAACCAGGCGAAGGCTGTCTACCAAAGCGGCAAGCTCACCATCCACCTGGCCCACGGCGGCTATGAGCTTTTGGCCGCCCGGAACACCGGCGCCAAGCTGGAAAGCCTTATCCAGGAGTGGTTCCAGGTCTCCTGCGCGGTGGAGTTTGCGGGCAGGCTCTCGGTGGACGCCGGAGAGGGCACCTTGGTGGAGAAGGCCCGCAACGAGCAGGTCCGCCGCCAGCGGGAGGCCGAGGTCCGGGAGATGGAGGAGTACGAGGAGGCTTTGCAGGAGCGGGCCAGCCGCCGGCAGGTCAGCGTGCGGGACGAGGAGCACCTGCTGCCCACCATCATCCCAGAGACGGCCAAGGCCGTGCTGGGCCAGGTGCCCCGGGGCAAAATCACCCCCTTGCGGGAGGCCGCCTTGGATATGGGCAGCCTGGTGGTCTGGGGGGAGATTTTCTCCGTGGAGAGCAAGGAGACCCGGGACAAAGCCCGGAAAATCTACTCCATCGACATCACCGACTACACCGGCTCCACCACCTTGAAAATCATCCAGGACGCCCGGGAGTGCCAGGCTTTGGATAAGCTCAAGGCGGGCACGGCTGTGCTGGTCCGGGGGGAGATGGAGTACGACAAGTACGACCGGGAAAACGTCATGCGCCCCCGGGCCATCGCCACGGTGGAGCTGGTAAAGGTGGTGGACGACGCCCTGGAGAAGCGGGTGGAGCTGCACCTGCACACCAGCATGTCCGACATGGACGGCATGACCCCTGCCGCCGCCCTTATCAAGCAGGCCCACCAGTGGGGCCAGAAGGCCGTGGCCATCACCGACCACGGCGTGGCCCAGGCCTTCCCAGAGGCTATGAACACCGTGGAGGCCATCCGCAAGGAGGACCCGGAGTTCAAGGTGCTCTACGGTACAGAGGCCTACTTTGTCAATGACCTGGTGCCCGCCGTGTCCGGCGGCAGCCAGCAGCCCCTGTCCGGGGATTTCATCTGCTTCGACTTGGAGACCACCGGCCTTTCCGCCCAGAACGACCGCATCACCGAGATTGGCGCGGTGCGCCTGCACAATGGGGAAATCACCGACCGCTTCGACATCTTCGTGGACCCGGAGCGGCCCATCCCGGAGAAAATCACCCAGCTGACCTCCATCACCAACGAGATGGTGGCCGGCGCCCCCAAGGAGGCGGAGGCTTTAGAGCAGTTCTTCCAGTTCTGCGGGGAGGACGCCGTGCTGGTGGCCCACAACGCCTCCTTTGACGCCAGCTTTGTGCGGGCGGCCTTGCAGCGCCAGGGCAAGCCCTTTGAGAACACCTATATTGACACGGTGACCATGGCCCGCTCTCTGCTGCCTGATTTGAAAAAGGCCACCTTGGATTCCGTGGCAAACTACTTAAAGCTCAAGCCCTTCCATCACCACCGGGCCGAGGACGACGCCGCCGTGCTGGGGGACATCTTCCTCAACTTCTTAGAGCGCCTCAAGCATGACCACAACATCCACCGGGTGGATGAGATAAACGGCGCCCTGGCCGGCGGCGACCCCAAGAAGCTGCGGCCCTACCACATGATTTTGCTGGTGAAGAACCACACGGGCCTGAAAAACCTGTACCGCCTCATCTCCGAGGGACATCTCAACTACTTCTACCGCAATCCCCGCACCCCCAAGAGCCTGCTGAACAAGTACCGGGAGGGCCTGCTGGTGGGCAGCGCCTGCGAGGCCGGCGAGCTGTTCCGGGCCGTGGTGAAGGGGGAGTCCTTCGACAACCTGTGCAAAATCGCCTCCTACTACGACTACCTGGAAATCCAGCCCCTGGGCAACAACATGTTCATGGTGCGCAACGGCGACACCGACGTGGAGGGCCTGCGGGAGTACAACCGCACCATTGTGCGCATTGGCGAAAAGCTGAACAAGCCTGTGGTGGCCACCTGCGACGTCCACTTTAAGGACCCCAAGGACGCGGACTTCCGCCGGGTCATCATGGGCGGCCGCGGCTTTGACGACGCCGACCAGCAGGCGCCCCTGTACATGCGCACCACCCCGGAGATGCTGAAGGAATTCAGTTACCTGGGGGAGGAGAAGGCCTTTGAGGTGGTGGTGAAAAACCCCGGTAAAATCGCCGACCAAATCGACTACATCCGCCCGGTGCCCATGGGCAACTTCCCGCCCTTCATCGAGGGCGCCGAGGAGCAGCTGGTGTCCATCACCTGGGAGCGCGCCAAGAAGAAGTACGGCGACCCCCTGCCCGAAATCGTCAAGGCCCGTTTGGACAAGGAGCTGAACTCCATCGTCAAGCACGGCTTCTCCGTGCTGTACATGACCGCCCAGAAGCTGGTGGCCGACAGCGAGGCCCACGGCTATTTGGTGGGTTCCCGCGGCTCCGTGGGCTCCTCCCTGGTGGCCAGCATGTCCGGCATCTCCGAGGTGAACCCCTTGGAGCCCCACTACGTCTGCCCCCACTGCCAGCACAGCGAGTTCTTCACCGACGGCAGCGTGGATTCCGGCTTTGACCTGCCCCCCAAGGACTGCCCCGTCTGCGGCGCCCCCATGGACCGGGACGGCCACACCATCCCCTTCGAGACCTTCCTGGGCTTCGACGGCGACAAGGTCCCCGACATCGACTTGAACTTCTCCGGCGAGTACCAGTCCGGCGCCCATCGCTACACAGAGGTGCTCTTCGGCCGGGACAACGTGTTCAAGGCTGGCACCATCGCCACCGTGGCGGACAAGACCGCCATTGGCTATGTGCGCAAGTACGCCGAGACAAAGGGCATCACCCTGCACAAGGCGGAGGAGAAGCGCCTGGCTTTGGGCTGCACGGGCATCAAGCGCACCACGGGCCAGCACCCCGGCGGCATGATTGTCATCCCCCGGGGCATGGAGGTCTACGACTTCTGCCCGGTGCAGCACCCCGCCAACGACCAGAAAAACGACAACATCACCACCCACTTCGACTTCCACTCCATCCACGACAACGTGTGCAAGCTGGACGAGCTGGGACACGATGTGCCCACCATCTACCGCTACCTGGAGGACTACACCGGCATCTCGGTGATGGACGTCTCCATGAGCGACCCGGAGGTCATGTCGCTGTTCAACTCCCCGGCGGCCTTGGGTGTCACCGAGGAGGACTTGGGCGGCATTAAGACAGGCACCCTCTCCCTGCCGGAGCTGGGCACCAACTTTGTCCGGGGCATGCTGGAGGAATCCCACCCCACCAAGTTCTCGGACTTGCTGCAAATCTCCGGCCTGTCCCACGGCACCGACGTGTGGCTGGGCAACGCCCAGGATTTGATTAAGGCGGGCACCTGCACCATTTCCGAGGTTATCGGTACCCGTGACAGCATTATGACCTACCTGATGAACAAGGGCCTGGAACCCAAGATGGCCTTTAAAATCATGGAGATTGTGCGAAAGGGCAAGGCCACCAAGCTCCTCACCCAAGAGCACATCCAGGCCATGAAGGAGCACAACGTGCCCCAGTGGTACATCGATTCCTGCTTTAAAATCAAGTACATGTTCCCCAAGGCCCACGCGGCGGCCTACATGATTTCCGCCCTGCGCCTGGGCTGGTACAAGGTCCACAAGCCCCTGGAGTACTACGCCGCCTACTTCACCGTGCGCAGCGACGACTTCGACGGCGTCACCGCCGTGCGGGGCAAGGAGGCCGTGTTCCGCAAGATGAAGGACCTGGACGTGAAAATCAAAAACCGGGAGGCCTCCCCCAAGGAGGAGGGCGAGTTCGGCATGCTCCAGATTATCAACGAGATGCTGGCCCGTGGTATCACCCTGCGCCCGGTGGACTTGTACAAGTCCGAGGCCAAGAAGTTCGTGGTGGAGGAGGGCGAAATCCGCCTGCCCTTCTCCTCTTTGGCCGGCGTGGGCGAGGCGGCCGCGTTCAGCCTGCGGGAGGCCCGGGAGACCGGCGGGGAGTACATCTCCATCGATGACCTCCAGGCCCGGGCCAAGGTGTCCAGCGCTGTCATCGATACCCTGCGGGAAGCCGGTTCCCTCTCCGGCCTGCCCGAAAGCAGCCAGACCACCTTGTTTTAAAGAGGCTCTCCAAGGGAGCTCGTGAAGGAAGGCCGCAAAACTCGCGAAGACAAGCGGCTTTTGCAGCGCTTCCCTTAACCGCGTTC
>FR893767.1 GCA_000435395.1 Firmicutes bacterium CAG:94 | reverse complement strand
ACTCCCACATATAGGGGTACCCCCCTGTCATGGTGACAGGGGCCCCCCTTGTTTTCTTTTGGGCTTTTCCCTACAATGGGAATCACATTTTGAGACAGGAATAAAATTTCCTGTCCGGTAAACTTGCGAGGTGTTGGAAATGATTTCTCTATAACATTCTTATGCCATTAGGATACTACTCCCACCTTTTGCAAAAGAGGTGGGAGTTTTTGTATCCCTCGCAAACACGAAAAGGCACGGAGAAGCAGCAATCCCCACCACGATTGCCCGTCAGTTTCTCCTCAGCCGTTACAGATGAACGACACAATGTCTTTTCGGAAATTAAAAACACTTTTGCAAAAGAGGTGGGAGTTTTTGTATCCTCGCAGACATGAAAAGGCACGGAGAAGAAGGCCGCCCTTCCACCACTGCAGAAAGAAAAATTGAACTCGGCTTAGCCGTCCGCCGGGCAGTTTTTCCTCAGCCATTGCAGAGGACTGACTCAGTGGCTTTCCGCAAATAAAAACACTGCTCCCACCTTTTCCCTGGGAGCGATGAAAGGAGTGCGAAGTTATTTGCCAAAAAATCAACCCGAACTGAAGCTCATCTCCCTGGAGGACGTGGCGGTGGAGCCGGTGCGCTGGCTCTGGTACCCGTACATTCCCCTGGGAAAACTGTCCATCCTCCACGGCGATCCCGGCGAGGGAAAGACCACCCTGGCCCTGTGGATCGCGGCGGCCTGCAGCCGGGGCCAAGCACTTCCCGGCGGGGAAACTGGGGATCCCCTTACCGTTCTCTACCAGACAGCCGAGGACGGTTTAGGGGACACCATCAAGCCCCGGCTGCTGGAATCCAAGGCAGACATGCAAAAGATTTACACCATTGACGCGGTTTGGGGGACACCATCAAGCCCCGGCTGCTGGAATCCCAGGCGGACTTGCACCACATCTACACCATTGACGAGACGGATTTCCCTCTCTCCATGCTGGATCACCGCATCGGGGAGGCCAT
>FR893766.1:12060-20789 GCA_000435395.1 Firmicutes bacterium CAG:94 | reverse complement strand
CGCAGCACGCACAGCACCTGGCGCAAGGCCCGGCGGTTGTCCCCCAGCAAGTAGGGGGAGCGGGCGATGTCGATGTGGTGGGGCACCACCCCCCGGGCGCGGATGCGCTCCCTATCGGAGAGGTAGGCGGGCTCCCGCAAGTTGGCGGCGTAGTGGACGGTGTAGCCCATGGCTTGCAGCAGGGCCACGTTGTCCTGCTCGAATTTTAGAAGGAAGTCGTTGGTGGTGGCCAGGATGAGAACGTGCTTCTCCACAAACATCCCTCCCCGCGCAAGGCATTTTGTACCAGTGTCTGCATCTGGGCGGGAAATATGCGCCACCCCAGGAAAACCCTGCTGGGCAAAACAAAA
The DNA here is from genome assembly GCA_000435395.1 of Firmicutes bacterium CAG:94. Lineage (GTDB taxonomy): Bacteria > Bacillota > Clostridia > Oscillospirales > Acutalibacteraceae > Acutalibacter > Acutalibacter ornithocaccae. The sequence goes on along the minus strand of FR893766.1, from coordinate 20,439 downwards.
AAAGACGCCCAAGCCTGTTTGGCCTAGACGTCTCCCTGTTTTAAAAACCGGCGTTTATTTTTCCAAATCCTTCTTAATCTGGGTGGTGGAGATTTCCGGGGTGCGGGGCAGGTACACCACCTGGCACAAGTCCTGCAAAAAGTCGAACTTGCCCTGCCAGTCGTCCCCCATGACGAAGGTGTCCACGTGGTACTCCCGGATGTCGCTGCGCTTCTGCTCCCAGCTCTCCTCGGGGATGACCAGGTCCACATAGCGGATGGCCTCCAGCAGCTGCTTGCGCTTTTCGTAGGAGAAGTAGCACTTCTTCTGCTTCTCGTTCCAGTTGAACTCATCGGTGGAGAGGGCCACAATCAAATAGTCCCCATACTGCTTGGCCCGCCGCAGCAAATTGATGTGCCCGTAGTGGAGCAAATCGAAGGTGCCATAGGTGATAACGCGTTTCATAGGTTTCTCATCCTTTCTTTCTTCGCTCTTCCAGATAGTCCACCGTCCGGCGGGCGGCGGCGCCTGTCTCCCGCAGGCCGAACTCCCGGTTAAAGGCCTCCATGCGCCGGGCCTGCTCCTGGGCATCGTACCCCAGCAGGATGGCCTCCAGCTGGCCGTTGTCCTCCGCCCGGGGGAAGGGCAGCTTGTCTATATCGAAGGTGAAGTTCCTATCCGCCTTGTAAGCGGCCAGGTCGTTGACGTACAAAAAGCAGGGCTTGCCTGTAATCAGGTAGTCGAACATCACCGAGGAGTAGTCCGTCACCAGCCCATCGCAGGCCAGGTACAGCTCTTGGATGTCCGGGTAGCCCGAGGCGTTGACGATATACCGGGGGTCCAAATCCAGCTGAGAGGCCTTTTCCGCGATGTTGGGGTGGAGCTTGGCCAAAATCAGCCATTCCCCGCCAAAGCGGCGCTCCAGGGCCTTCACGCACCGGGCGTAGTCCATGTCGTAGGCCTCCAGGCCCTTGTCCTTGCGGAAGGTGGGCGCGTACAGCAGCAGCCGCTTTTCCGCCGGCAGGCCCAAGGTGCGGCGGACTTTCTCCTCCAGCTCCGGGTGGGGACGGGCCAAAATGTCGTTGCGGGGGAAGCCCTCCTCCAGCACATCCCCCTGGTACCAGAAGGCCCGGCGGTAAATCTCCGTTAAAAACCGGCTGTTGGAGAGGAACAAATCCGCCATGCGGGAATCCTTCTTGGCGGCCCGCAAGTAGTCCGGCGGCAAAGCGTCCTGGGCGTCCCCCTCAATGCGCTTTAAGGGGAAGCCGTGCCAGGTCTGCACATAGCAGGTGCTGCCCCGCTTTTGGGTGTAGGCCCACTTGCGGGAATTATCCACCCACACCCCGGCGGTGCACAGGTGGTAGATGGCCCGGGGGCTGTCCAGCCGGATAGGGGTGACGCCCGGGGGCAGCGTGGCGGCCTCGGCCTCCCCCTTCACGGTCCAGTAGACCTTCCAGCCCCGGGACAGCAGCTCGTCGGCAATGGCCTTGGGGCTGTCGGAATAGCCCCGGCCGTAATAGCTTTGGCACACCGCCTTGTTTTCATCCTTGGGCAGCAGGGAGAGGGCCATCCACAGCCCATCGCGCGCCGCCTTGCGCAGGATGTCTTTCACCTTCCCCACAGCGCTTTCCCTTCCTTTCATCTATCTTTTTCCAAAATTTAACACAGCGGGAATGAAAAAAGCGGCCTTCCGCCGCTTGCAGCCAGGCGCCACGCTGCCGCCAACGCGGCGTGGGCCGGCCCTTGTGTCAATATCTGCGTGTGCCTGTAAAGGAGAAAGCCCCCCTCATTTGGGCACATCTAGTATATAACATACCACAACCCGAAAAATAAGTCTAGTCTTTTTTTCGTTTTCTGCTATACTTTCTATACAAGCCACACACACGGATACTGTATTCCAATTTTTTTGAAAAGGAGGCTTTTCCACATGGACCAGGAAAAGACACCCCAGCAAAGCGTCCCCCCTGGGGAGCTGGAACACCTAGAGCAGATTCTGCGCATGGTCAACGAGGAGCTGGAGGAGGCCCAGCGCTCGGTGGACAAGATGGACGACGAGTACAAAGAGGCCCAGCAGTACATTGCCGACAGCCACGGCGAGGGCGACCCCAAGGAGATGTTCCAAACCAGGATGCTCATGGGGCAGATTGACAACCGGGGCGCCTCCGCGGTGGTCTACCGGGACAGGCTGAAAAAGACAAAGTCCTCCCCCTATTTCGCCCGCATCGATTTCGCCCCCCAGGATGAGGAGGAAAGCGCCGCCTACTACATCGGCCTGTACGCCTTCCGCTTTCAACAGCAGCTGTACGTCATCGACTGGCGCTCCCCGGTGGCCAGCATGTTTTACGACTTCGAGCTGGGCCCCGCCTTTTACGACGCGCCCCAGGGCCACACCGAGGGCCGCCTGACCTTAAAACGCCAGTTCAAAATCGTAAACGGGGAAATCGAGTACGCCTTCGACAGCTCCCAGAACATCCAGGACGACATCCTCCAGCAGGAGCTGGCCCACACCTCCGACGAGAAGATGAAGTCCATCATCTCCACCATCCAGAAGGAGCAGAACCAGATTATCCGCAACGAGAAGGCCAAGGTGCTGATTATCCAGGGCGTGGCGGGCTCGGGGAAGACCAGCATCGCCCTGCACCGGGTGGCCTTTTTGCTCTACCGGTTCCGCAACACCATCAAGGCCCAAAACGTGACCATCATCTCCCCCAACAAGGTCTTTGGGGATTACATCGCCGGGGTGCTGCCGGAGCTGGGCGAGGAGCCCATCTTCGAGGCCAGCCTGGAGGACTTGGCCTTGGTGCAGATTGAGGACGGGGTGGACTTTGTGGGCGACCGGGACCCCCTGGAGGCCGCCGACCCCGCCTGGGAGGAGCGGGTAAAGTTCAAGTCCACGGTGGAGTTTGTGCAGCTGATGGACGACTTCATCCAGCGGCTGCCCCAGCTGGCCTTTCAGCCCAAGGATTTTGAGTACAAGTCCTGGAGCGTGCCCGCAGAGTGGATTCAGGCCCGGGTGGACGTGTACAAGCGTTTCCCCCTGTTAAAGCGCCTGGAGATGGTGGCCGACGACATCCACTCCCGCCTGGAGAACGAGTTCCTGCGGGAGGAGGAGCCGCCCCACCGCAACCGCATCTTCCAGGCCCTGCGGAAGATGCTCACCATGAAGACCACCCTCTCGGCCTACCGGGCGTTTTTCCGCCAGCTGGGCAAGGAGCGGGCCAAGCTTTTCAAGCCCTTCCAAAAGGGCGTGCTGGAGTGGAACGACGTCTACCCCTACCTCTACTTGCAGGCGGCCTTTACCGGCCTGCAGCAAAGCAGGCTGATTAAGCACCTGGTCATCGACGAGATGCAGGATTACAGCCCCATCCAGTACGCGGTGCTGAACCTGCTGTTCCAGTGCCCCAAGACCATCTTGGGGGACTTCAGCCAGTCCATCAACCCCTACTCCCCCTACACATTGGAGGACCTGCACCAGCTCTACGAGGGCTCCCAGCTGATGCGCCTGGAGAAAAGCTACCGCTCCACCTGGGAGATTATCCACTTTGCCAAGGGGATCGTGGAGCAGACGGACTTCCAGGCGGTGGAGCGTCACGGCCCCGCCCCGGAGCTGCTGGAATTTTCCACAGAAGAGGAGGAGCTGGTGGAAATCTGCCGCCGGGTGGAGGCCTTCCACCAGGGCAAGTACAACGCCTTTGGCATTGTCACCCGCACCAACTCCCAGGCCAGGGAGCTTCACGAGAAGCTGAAAGCCCTGGGCGCCGACGTGGCCCTTATCACCCCGGAGAGCAGCTCCTTCCACAACGGGGCCACGGTGCTCTCCATCCAGATGTCCAAGGGCCTGGAGTTCGACCAGGTGCTCATCCCCCAGGCGGACGGGGAAAACTACCACACCGATTTTGACAAGAACCTGCTGTACGTGGCCTGCACCCGGGCCATGCACCAGCTGGACATCTCCTGCGTGGGGGAGGTTTCCCCCCTGCTGCCCTTTGGGAAGGAGAAATGAACAAAAAGGGAGGGCTTTTGGCCCTCCCCTTTTTATGCTCAATGGTTGCCGCAGGAGTGTCCCCCGCAGCCGTGCTCCCCGCAGGAGTGGCCTTCGCCGTGGCCCTCCCCGTGGTGGGTGCACAGCACGTCCGGCAAAAAGACCAGCTTGCCCGCCAGCAAATCCGCCACAGCCTGGTCCGCGCTGCCGGTGACGCCGCCGTACAGCTGGATGCCCGCCTGGGCCAGGGCCGTTTTGGCGCCGCCGCCAATGCCGCCGCACAGGAGGGTGTCCACGCCCTGGGCCTGCAAAAAGCCAGCCAGGGCCCCGTGGCCGGAGCCGTTGGTTTCCACCACCTGAGAGGAGAGCACCTGGCCGTCCTCCACCTGGTAGAGCTTAAACTGGGCCGTGTGGCCAAAGTGCTGGAACACCTGGCCGTTTTCGTACGTTACTGCGATTTTCATGATAAAGTTCCTTTCTCGCCGCGAGATTTACGTTTTATTTGACAAAAGCCTGTCCCTCCGCTACAATTTGAGAAAACCCTTTGGGAGGGACGGCTATGCCAGTCCACAGATTGACAGAAAAAGAAGAATTATTGGAAAGCGATAGAATATGCAGCATCGCCTTCGTGTCCCCTTGGGACCGGGAAGAGGCCGTCCGCGGTCTGGAAAGCCCCGATTTCCAGCCCACGGTATCCTTTGGCCATTTCACAGAGGAAGGGCAGCTTACCGCAAGCCTTCTTCTGCCCCAATTTCAAATGCGCTATGAGGGGCACGATGTCCCCATGGTCGGTGTGGGAGGCGTCGCCTCTTTGCCGGAGTACCGCTATGGGGGCGCTGTGCGGCAAATCTTCCACACCGCTCTGGAATGGATGTGGGACCAGGGCGCCGTGTTTTCATCGCTGTACCCCTTCTCCCACAGCTATTACCGCAAGTTCGGCTACGAGCTGTGCCAGCTTGTCACCCAGTACAAGCTGCCCACCGAGGCGCTGGAGAGCTTTTCCTGCACCTGCAAGGTGCGGATGTTCCAGCCCGGCGAGGACCTGGCCCCCTTACAGGCCGTCTACAACGCCCGCCTGGGGCAGTACAACCTGGCTGTCCGGCGGGAGGAACGCCATTGGAAATCCCTTTTCGGCAAAGACCCAGCCAAAGAGATGCGCTACACCTACCTTCTGGAGGACGCCGGCGGCCCCCTGGCCTATGTGATTTTCAAGCCCGAGGAGGGCGAGGACGGGAAAATCGGCAACGTGCGGGAGCTGGCCTTCGCCAAGCCCGAGGGCCTGCCCCAGGCCTTGGGGTTCCTGTACCGGCTGGGCGCCCAGTATGAGGCCTTCCGCATCGCCCTGCCCGAGGACGTGCCCCTGGCCGCGCTGCTGGAGGAGAGCTACGACACCGCCCCCACCTGGATAAACCAGCCCATGGCCCGGGTCATTCACGTGGAGAAGGCCCTTCAAGCCAAGGCGCCGGGAGAGGGCCGCTCCTACACCGTGGCGGTGGAGGACCAGCTTTTGCCGGGGAACAACGGGGTGTTCCAGGTCTCCCAGCAGGGGGGCGCCGTCACCGTGGAAAAGCTGCCGGAGGGCGCCCAGGCAGACCTCTCCGTGGACGTGCGGGTGCTAACCCAGCTGCTCACCGGCTTCCTCTCCCTGGAGGAGGCCCTGTACAAGCCCGGCGTCACCCTGTCCGGCAACCTGGAGACGCTGCACCAGGCCTTCCCCAAGCGGGCGGCCTACCTTACCGACCTGTTCTAAACCGCGAAGGCCCCGGCCCCTTTATTGTAGCACCTTGTGCTGGGTTGCGCTAGGGGGTCTTTGTCTTTTGCGCCTGCGCGCCGCAGGAGAAAAACCTACTTGGAAGGGAGCGCCGCCAAAGCCGTGCTGGGCGACCAGATGTGTTTCGCGGAAGATGGCTCGGTGTACCAACTGTAACATACCGCTGAAAAGGGCTGTTGCCACAAGCAACAGCCCTTTTTCTCGCAGAGGCTCTTACACCTCCACCTTCCCCGCCAAGATATTCTTATAGTCCTCCAAGTTCTGCTGAAGCAGCGTGGGGGTATCCAGGCCGTAGGGGCACTTTTTCTTACATTGGCCGCAGTGGAGGCAGTCCTCAATCTTCATCATCATGGCCTGGCTCTCGGGGGTCAGCCAGCCGGCGGAGGGGCTGCGGCGGATGAGCTGGCTCATGCGGGCGCACTGGTTGATGACGATCCCCGCGGGGCAGGGCATGCAGTAGCCGCAGGCCCGGCAGAAGTTGCCGATGAGCTCTTTCCGGTCCTTCTCGATGACGGCCTTCAGCTCCCCGTCCATGGTGGGGGGGTTGTCGATGTAGGAGATGAACTCGTCCAGCTCGCTCTCCCTCTGCACGCCCCAGATGGGCAAAGCGTTGTCAAACTCCGCCTGCCAGGCGTAGGCCGCGGCGGAGTTGGTGATGAGCCCGCCGGAGAGGCCCTTCATGGAGATAAAGCCCACATGGTTCTCCTTGCACAGGTTCACCAGGGCGATGTCCCGCTCCGTGGCAAGGTAGCAGAAGGGGAACTGCAAGGTGTCGTACAGGCCGGAGGCGGCGGCCTCCTCTGCCACGCCCAGCCGGTGATTGGTGATGCCGATAAAGCGGATTTTCCCCTGCTTTTTGGCCTCCTCCATGGCCTCGTACAGGCCGGTGCCGTCCCCGGGCTTGGGGCAGAAGGCCGGGTTGTGGAACTGGTACACGTCGATGTAATCGGTTTTCAGCAGGCGCAGGCTGGTCTCCAAATCCTGCCAGAAGCCTTCCGCGGTGGTGGATGGTGTCTTGGTGGCGATGATGATGTTCTCCCGCACGTCGGAAAGGGCCAGGCCCATTTTCTCCTCGCTGTCGGAGTAGGAGCGGGCGGTGTCGAAATAGGTGATGCCGGCGTTGTAGGCTTTGCGCAGGAGCATCCCGGCGTAGTCGGCGGAGACACGCTGGATGGGCAAAGCGCCAAAGCCGTTCTTGTTCACGGTGATGCCGGTGCGGCCCAGGGTTACAGTTTGCATACAAGCACGTCCTTTCTGAAAAAGATAGAAGGCAAAACAGGGCACTCCCGCGAAGGGGTAAGTTTTGCGGCGCCGCGTCCCGGTGGGACAGCCGGCAAGCGAGACCGGCTTTTTCAAAATGCCACGCCCGAAAAAACGGTGCAGCCGCATAAAATTGGCCGAAAGCAGGGGCGAATCTCCGCTTTTTCCGGTCTGTTCCTTGCTGTCTGCGGGGATGGCGGGGCTGTGCGCTTCCCGTCCGGGAAAGGCGTGGCCAGGGGCCACTGTTTCCCTAGGTTCTCTTCTGCGCGGCTGCGCCGCTCTTGAAGGCCGCAGGGGCCTTGCCAGCGCACCCCCACAGCTTTTGAAAAAGCTGGCAAAACTTTTACGCCGCTTCGCGGTTTTCGCTTTTATTATAGCACCTAAACTATCCTTCAAGTCAACATGGAAAAAGCCGCCCCACTGGGACGGCTCAAACCAAAACCTCGAAAGGAGTCTTATACGCTTTGCTCGTTTTGCAAGCGCTCCCGCAGTTCCCGGGCGGAGAGGGGCGCGAAGCCCGTGCGCTCCACGGACACGCACACGCTGCGGGAGCTGGCATCCCGATAGGCGGGGTTGCCGTGGACGTGGCCGAACACGTTGGCGTAGGGCATATTCCGGTTGACGTACAGCGGCTCGTGGGAGAGCAGGAAAAAGCCCTCCCACACCAGGGGCCAGGGCACGGCCTCGGCAAAGCCCAAGGAGCGCCACTGGGCAGGGGTGCGGTGCCGGTCGTGGTTGCCCAGCACCAGCACCTTTTCCCCGGCCAGCTGGGAGAGGATGCCCCGGTCCTCCTCCTCCCCCCGGGCGGAAAAATCCCCCAGGTGGAACACGGTGTCCCCCGCCCCCACCTTCTCGTTCCAGCGGCGGATGAGCTCCCGGTCCATCTCCTCCACTGTGGCGAAGGGCCGGTTCTCATAGTGCAGGATGTTCCCGTCCCCAAAGTGGGTGTCGGCAAGGAAAAACACGCTCACAGCTCCATGACCTCCGCGGCGTGGGCAATCTGCTGGGAGAGGGTGTCGCCGCCGTACTCCTGCCGCCACTCGCTGTGATAGTTTAAGCACCGGCACAGCCAGGTGATGCCGTCCTTTTCCAAGGTCTTGCGGTAGTGGACATGGCCGCAGATGGCCACCTCCACGGGATAGCGGCGGTACAGCTCGCCCAGGCGGCGGGTGCCCAAAAAGGCGTTAAAGTAGGACCAGTTGGCCATCTCCTGGGGCACGGTGAACTCCTTGATGGGCAGCATGTGGGTGACAAGCACCAGCTTCTTCCCCGGGTAGGCGGCCATGCGGGCCTCCAGCCGGGAGAGCATCCACTGGGTGCGGCCCAGGTTGTCGCGGGTCCAGGCGTTGCGCAAAGAGTCCTGCCAGGTGCGGCCCGCCAAAGACAT
>FR893766.1:2984-11999 GCA_000435395.1 Firmicutes bacterium CAG:94 | reverse complement strand
GCCGAAGGAGTAGTCATACCAGCCCACGTCACCGATGACCACCGTATCCCCCAGCACCACGTCCCGGCCGCAGAGGCAGTGCTCGTCCTGGGCGTAGCGGCTGTAGATGGCGCCAATCTGGTCGGGGTCGCCCTTGGGGCCCCACAGGTCGTGGTTGCCGGGCACAAACAGCACCCGCGCCCCAGAGAGCTGCTCGATGGTGTTGAGGGTGTCCAGGGTCTCCTGCTGGCTCTCGCTGACGTCCCCGGCGATGATGGCCAGCCGGGCGCCCTGCTCTTTGATATACCGGGCGAACTCCCGGGCCACGGGGTATTCCCGGTTGATGTCCACATGGATGTCCGAAAGGACTGCGGTTTTCATACATTTCCCTCCAATGCTTCGTTGTGCGCCACGGGCTTTTTGCCGGTGCGCTTTTCCACCAGGTGGCAGGCGCAGAACCGGCCCCCTTCAAACTCCCGCAGCTGGGGCTTTTCTGTTTTGCAGCGCTCCTCGCAGGCAAAGCACCGGGTGTGGAAGGGGCAGCCTGCCGGGGGATGGGCCGGGCTGGGCAAATCGCCGGAGAGGATAATCCTATCCCGGTCGCCCTCCACCTCCATAGAGGCGGAGAACAGCGCCTCGGTGTAGGGGTGCAGGGGCATTTGGGAGATGGCCTCCCCGTCCCCCAGCTCCACCAAATTGCCCAGGTACATCACGCCGATGCGGTCGGACACATAGGAAACCACGTTCAAATCGTGGGAGATAAACAGGTAGGTCAGGCCGAACTGCTGGCGCAAATCCAGCAGCAGGTTCAGCACCTGGGCCTGGACGGAGACGTCCAAAGCGGAGACGGGCTCGTCGCAGACCACAAAGTCCGGGTCCAAAATTAAGGCGATTGCAATGGCCACACGCTGGCGCTGGCCGCCGGAAAGCTCGTTGGGCCAGCGGGTGCGGTAGCTCTCGTCCAGGCCCACGGCCTTGAGGACCTGGCTCACCTTCTCGTCCCGCTCCTGCTTGGTCTTGCCAATGCCGTGGATTTTCAGGGGCTCCTCAATGAGCCAGCCAATGGTCTTGTTGGGGTCGATGGAGGAGTAGGGGTCCTGGAAGACAATCTGCATCTGCTTGCACAAATCCTTGCGCTCCCGGCGGGCCGGGCGGGTGATGTCCCTCCCGTTTAAAAGGATTTTCCCGCCGGAGGGGTCCAGCAGGTGCACCAGCATCTGCCCAAAGGTGGACTTGCCGCAGCCGGACTCCCCCACCAGGCCGAAGACCTCTCCCTTTTGGATGTCCAGGTCGATGTGGTTGACAGCCAGCACCCGGTCCTTGCCCTGGCGGAACTCCTTTGTAAGCCCCCGAATCTCCAGAAGGGGGGCCTTGTTGTCTGGTTTCACTTGCGCGCTCACAGTCCCAATTCCTCCTTCGCGTTGACGCACAGGGCCATGTGGCCCTTGTGGACCACCATGGGGGGCGTTTCATTCTGGCAGGACGGCCGGCAGCTTTGGCACCGGTTGTAGAAGGGGCAGCCGTGCTCGCTGCGGTCCTCCAGGGCCGGCACGGTGCCGGGGATGGAGGAAAGCCGCTGGCCCCGCTTTTCCAGCGAGGGGATGGAGGCAATCAGCCCCTTGGTGTAGGGGTGCAGGGGATGGGCCAGCACCTCTTGGGTCTCGCCGCTCTCCACCACGCGGCCGGCGTACATGATGTACACCCGGCTGCACATCTGGCGGATGACGCCCAAATCGTGGGAAATCAGCAGCACGGCGGTGCCCATCTTCCGGTTCATGTCCCGGATGAGCTCCATAATCTGGGCCTGGATGGTCACGTCCAACGCGGTGGTGGGCTCGTCGGCGATGAGCAGCTCCGGCTGGTTCACCAGGGCCATGGCAATCATCACACGCTGGCGCATGCCGCCGGAGAGCCGGTGGGGATACTCGTTGTACAGGCGCTCCACATCGGGCAGGCCCACCTGGCGCATGACTTCCAAAGCCTTTTTCTTGGCCAACTCTTTGGAGTCCCCGTGGATGCGGGCGTTCTCCGCGATTTGCCGGCCCACCTTCATCAGGGGGTTTAGGGCCGTCATGGGCTCCTGGAAAATCATGGCGATGTTCCGGCCCCGGTACTGGTTCCACTGCTCCTCGTTGAGGCCCCGCAAATCCGAGCCGTCAAAGAGGATTTTCCCCTGGGGGATTTTGGCATTCCGGGGCTGCAGGCCAATGGCGGAAAGGGCCGTCATGGTTTTGCCGCAGCCCGATTCCCCCACCAGGGCCACCATCTCGCCGGGCTCAATGCGCACGCTGGTGTCCCGCACCGCGTGGCAGGTCTTGCCCAGGTCAAAGTCCACAGTCAGGCTCTCAATGGAGAGCACAGGTTTTTTCTTACCGGCCATGCTGGGTCACCTCCTGCAACGCGTCGCCAATCAGGTTAAAGCCCATCACCAGCAAGGTGATGGCCGCGGCGGGCACCAGCACATACCACCCGGCCTGAAGGATCTCCGCCTGGGCCTCGCTGAGCATCTTGCCAAAGCTGGGGGTGGGGGGCTGGATGCCCAGGCCCAGGTAGGAGAGCCCCGCCTCGCTCATCACAGCGCCGGCAAAGCCCAAAGAGCTGGTGACGATCAGCTCCGGCACAATGTTGGGCAAAATGTGGAGGAAGATGATCCTCCCATCCCCCGCCCCCCGGGAGCGGGCCGCCTTGATAAACTCGGCGTCCCGGTACTTGATAAAGCCGCTGCGGGTGATGCGGGCGAACCGGGGGATGGACATGATGCCCAGGGCAAAAATCAAGTTTTGCAGGCTGTTGCCAAACACGGCGATGAGCATCAAGGCCAGCAGCACGCCGGGGAAGGCCATCTGGGTGTCGATGAGCTTCATGATAACCTCGTCGATCTTGCCGCCGTAGTAGCCGGCCACGGCGCCCACGGCCCCGCCTACAAGCAGGCCAAAGACCACAGTTAAGGCGCCCACCAAAAAGGACACCCGGGTGCCCTCCATAATGCGGCTGAGGATGTCCCGGCCAAACTGGTCCGTGCCCAGGGGATGGGCCGCGGAGAAGAACTGCAGCTCGTGCTCGGTGTCCATAACGTCGGGGTCATAGGGCATGTAGAAGAAGCCCACCACCATGATGAGCACCATCAGTCCCACCATGCAGCTGCCAAGGATAAAGTTCTTGTTCCGCAGGCATTTTTTCAAAATCTCGCTTACACGCACAGGCTAGTCCCTCCCTTCACTTCAACCGGATGCGGGGGTCGATGACCGAGTACAGCACGTCCACCACGAAATTGCACAGGACCACAATCATGGCCAGATACAGCACCAGGCCCTGGATAAGGGGCAGGTCCCGGGAGTTGATGGAGGAGGAAATCAGCCGGCCAATGCCCGGCAGGGAGAACACGTTCTCAATGATGATGCTGCCGCCCAGCACGTCGGTGATGGTCATGCCAAAGATGGTCAGCACGGGAATCAAAGAGTTGCGCAGCACGTGGCCCCGCAGGATTTTCTTGGAGGGCACGCCCTTGCTTTGGGCGGTCTTCACATAGTCCTGGCGCTCCTGCTCCATCACGCTGACCTTGACATAGCGGATGAGCACCGCCGCCGAGCCAAAGGCAATGGCCACAGAGGGCAGCGCCAGGCTCTTCAGGCAGGCGATGGGGTCCTGGGTAAAGGGCGTGTAGCCCATAGAGGGCAGCCACTTCAGCTGTACGGAGAAGATGTTAATCAGCAGCACGGAGAAGCAGAACGCGGGCACGGAAAGCCCCAGCTGGGAGAGCAGGGACACCGGCAGGGCGTAGGGCTTCTTGCTGTGGTGGGCCAGCCAAATGCCCACGGGGATGCCCACCACCGCGGTGAGCACCAGAGAGAACACCGCCAGCTGGGTGGTCACCCCAAAGGCGTTGCCAATCAGGTCGGACACCGGCTGGTGATAGCGGTAAGAGGTGCCCAGGTCCCCCTGGAGCACGCCGCCAATCCAGCTGAGGAAGCGGATGTGGATGGGCTGGTCAATGCCCATCTCCTGGTGCAGCTGCTCAATCTGCATGGGGTCGGCGTCCACACCCAGGATGACCAGGGCCGGGTCACCCGGCAGAATCTGGAACACCGCAAAGGTGAGGATGGACACCAAAAACAGTGTGACGAGGAACCCCGCCACCTTTCGGATGTAATAGTAGGCCATAGGCGATTCAGTCCTTTCCCACAGTGGAAGGGCCGCCCGGACTTCCGGCCCGGCACGGCCCCTCTACGCTGCTGCGCGCTGTGTGCGGCGCCCTGCCCCACAGGGCGCTGGCGCGGCTTTTGTCTCTGTTTTAGCCCTCGTAATAGAGCTTGGTCATGTCGTGGAAGGTGACGGGGTAGAAGGTGTAGCCCTTCAAATCCTTGCGGGAAGCCACCACCAGGTTGGGGTCGCAGATATACACGGCCACGGCGTCATCGGTGAGAATCTGCTGGCACTGCTTGTAGTTGTCGATGCGGGTCTGCTCGTCCAGCTCGGTGACAGAGTCGTTGATAAGCTGGTCGTAGGTGGGGTTGGAGTAGTTGTAGAAGTTCCGGGCGTAGGTGCTCTCGAAGCGGCCCAGCACGTCGTCGGGGTCCAGCTTGCCGGTCAGGCCGATGATGGTGCCCTCGTAGCTGGCGTTGGTGTAGACGTCCTCCAGCCAGGTGGCCCACTCGATGGTCTCGATGTTCATGGTGATGTTAATCTGCTGCAGCTGCTGGGCGATAATCTGGGCGGTGTCGATGTGGGCCTGGTAGTTGGCGGGCACCTTCACGGTGAAGGAGAAGCCATCGGCATAGCCGGCCTGCTCCATCAGCTCCTGGGCCTTGGCCACGTCGGTCTCATAGGCGCCTTCCAGCTCGTCGTTGTAGTACAGGCTCATCACAGGGCTGAAGTTGGTGTACAGCTCGGTGGCGTAGCCGCCAAAGACGCTGTCGATAATCTGCTGCTTGTCGATGCAGTAGTTGATGGCCTGGCGCACTTCCAAGCTGCCAAAGGGCTCGAACTCGTGGTTCAGGGCGAAAATCTGCACCATGTTCTGGGGGGAGTTGTAGATGTCGAACTGGTCACCCAGCACGGCGGCGTCATCGGCGTTGATGGAGGCGATATCCAGCTGGCCGGACTGCAAGGCGGAAATCACAGCGGCGGAGTCGGTCATGATATAGAACTCCACCCGGTCCACCTGGGCCATGCGGCTTTCCTCGTAGTAGTCCTCGTTCTTCTCCAGCACAATGCGCTGGGAGGGGGTGTACTCCACAAACTTGAAGGGGCCGGTGCCAACGGGGTTGGCGGCCTGGTCGTCGTAGCCCTCGGGGAGGATGGAGTCGATGTTCACGGAAAGGAAGGAGGCGGAGGGCTCGGTGAGGTGCACCACAAAGGTGTACTCGTCGGGGGCTTCCACGCTCTCCACAATCTCATAGTCGGAGGAGACAGCCTCGTTGCCGTCCAGGCCGGCGAAGTTGTTGTAGGAGTACAGCACGTCGGCGGAGTCGAAGGCGTCGCCGTTGTGGAAGGTGACACCCTGGCGCAGATGGAAGGTGTAGGTCAGGCCGTCCTCGGAGATGTCCCAGCGCTCGGCCAGGCCGGGGATGATTTCGCCGTTTTCGTCGTACAGGCAGAGGCCCTCGAAGACGTTGTGCATAATGGCCTCGGTGTCAGAGGCGGCGGACTGCCAGGGGTCCAAGCTGTCCGGCTCGGAGCCGATGTTCATGCGCACCAAAGTCTGCTCGCCGTCGGTGGAGGTAGAGCTGCTCTCCGCAGCGGAGGAGGTGGAGCTTTCCGAGCTGCCCGCGGCGGAAGAGCCGGAGGCGGCGCTGGAGGAGCTGCCGGTATCGCTGCCGCAGCCAGCGAAGGCGGTCAGCATCAAAGCAAGGGCCAGCACAAGGCTTACAAGACGTTTTTGCATAGTCACTTTTCTCCTTCGTTTCACAAAAAATTCTCTTGCACGGATTCACACAACTTTTTTTAAATAGCGGGCGTTTCCTAAGCTTCCTGCCGCCGGGCGTTCAGCGCATCGATGACGCCGGCCACGCCCCGGATATCCGGCACGCACCAGGTCAAATCCAGCTCTTCCATGCCCAGCTTCCCAGGGGGGTTGAGGATGCAGAACTCCATCCCCACCTGAGAGGCGCCCACGCCGTCATCGTAATAATTGTCCCCCACATAGAGGCAATGTTCCGGGGAGTCCCCGGAAAGTTCCAGGGCCTTCTCGAAGATGCGGCGGTCCGGCTTTTCCACGCCCACCTCGCTGGACACCACAATGGGGTCCAAGTAGGGGGCCAAACCGGTCTGCTCCAGCACGTTCCTGCAGGAGGTATCCCAGTTGGACACCAGGCCCGTGGCTATCCCCCGCTCCCGCAGGCCCCGCAGGACCTCCAAGGAAAAGGGGAAGGCGCTCCAGTGGGCCGGGCGTCGGTCCTCCAGGGTCAGGCGGAAAAGGTCTTCCCCCAGCTGGGGGATGCCCAGCTCTTGGCAGACCCGCGCGAGGAAGTCCCGCAGGACCTCCTTGCTGCCCTTGCCCAGAGCGCCCTGGCGCTCCCGCATAAAGAACTTGTTGGCCAGATGGTAGGCCCGCTGCGCCTCCTCCAGGGAAACCGGATGCCCCAGCCGCGCGAGGTGTTCCACGTAGCCTTGGGGCACGTCGCTTTCCGCCAGGGTGAGGCCCAGGTCGAAAAACACACGTTGAATCATTGGCAAATGTCTCCTGTTCTTGTCGAAACCAGGCGTATTATAAAAGGCAATTGTTTTGCCTTCGCAAGGGGTTTTCTAAAATCTGCGTTAATTATACCACACAATGTTAAGGCGTTGTAAAGAAAGTTAGCCCGTTTTCCCTGTTTTTGTTAAAGGAATCTGCCGCTGTATCCCGCCGCTGTTTTGTTAAAACCGCGTAAAGTTGCGCCGCAGCAAATTTTTTTGAAAAATCCTGTTGACAACGCTGTTTTTGGATGCTATAATATTTGAGCGTTGAGGCGGTAAGCATTCAACGAAACAACTGAAGATGCAGGTGTGGCGGAATTGGCAGACGCGTATGGTTCAGGTCCATATGAGCGCAAGTTCATGCAGGTTCAAGTCCTGTCACCTGCACCAGGTCGAGTACCCAAGTGGGTACTCGATTTTTTATGCCTGGAAAAAGCCCCTCGCCCTTGCGGGGACGTTATCCTCTCTATTTGCCGCAAGGCCAGGGGGATTCTCCCCAAGGTGCTTCCCTCTTTATTAAGTATATCACCCTTTTGGAGATATGGAATCCTCCCCCGGTATGCACACAAAAAAGCGGCTCTCCTTTGGGAAAGCCGCTTTTTGACAGGACATGCTTTGCGCCCGCTTATGGGCGCTTTTTTATGTTAGAACCCTTCCACCGCTTTTTGCGCCCAAGCGGTGTGACGCCGTAGCGGGGGACCAGGGGCTCAAAGTCGTTTAAGTAGTTGGCCAAGTAAATGCTGGGAATCACATGGGGCAGCTGCTGTGCCATGGGTGGGCCTCCTTTCGCGCTGGGGAATCCCCCCGGGCTGCGAGGGGAATCTCAGTCTTAATGTAGTATACCACAGCGTGGGCGGGAGGGACAAGGGAGGGGGTAAGTTCGCAAAACATAGCGCGGGGCGCATACCTCTTTTTTCCGAAAAAAGCTCACCGTAAAAAAGAACTGCTAGGCTCCGTACGTCTGGGCCTAGCAGCTTTCTTTTTTAAAATCACTGTTTTGGGCAGCATCGACCGCTCATGTCGCTTCCACCCCATATTCTGTGCGAACCAGTGTCAAATCTCCATCTTTTTCTTTGCGAAAGGTATTCTCCTCATAATAAAGGGCGCACTGGAACTGCCCGCCTTCGAACTTTGGCACAGCGTAGTACAGCCGGTTGACCAAAAAGCTTGCGTCCTCGCAGACATCGCAATTTCCAAGGGGAATGGCGGCTTGGACGTCTTCAACGGGTACAGGCTGTGTTTTTCTTTGCATCGTCAGACAACCCCCAGGGAGCGGATTATTTCCACCGTTAGGATATTTTCGGAAAAAGGAAAAGCATCTCTTAGCCAGCCTGCCGAAGCGCGAAGCTGCCCCTTGTGCTTTCGCAGAGGCAAGACCTCCCACACAAGCGGATTGGCCCGCAGGAAAATCTTTCCAATTCCTTTCCCAGTTTACCACATCTCACAGGTATGTCTTGTCGATTTTTGTCGAGACACCTCCATTTTTCTCATTCCATGCTGTGGGGGGAAACGTTCCTTGTCTCTGCACTATCCAACCACCTACACGCCGGCAATTGGGCTGCTCCAGAAGGCGGCTTTTTCTGGGAAGCGTTGACGAGAAAGATACCCGCTACAAGCGCGGGCACAAAAACTTCAAAATAAAGAAAAACCTGCGGTGTGCGAATTGCTCACCGCAGGTTTGGTGGACCCAAAGGGATTCGAACCCTCGACCTCTCGGATGCGAACCGAACGCTCTCCCAGCTGAGCTATGGGCCCAGAAAGGCCGCCTGGCTTACCAGGCAGCTTTTATATTTTAGCACAAGGCGGGGCGGTTGTAAAGCGTTTTTACGAGTTTTTTGCCCCTTTGGCCTTCTGGGCGAACAGGTCGATGTGCAGCCATTTCCCGCGGTACAGGCGCACCATGAAGATGAGCCCCCGGGCGCACAGCTCGGCGGCCATGGCCAGCCACACACCAATGAGGCCCAGGCTGCCCACCAAGGCCAGCGACAGGGTGATGCGCACGCCCCACATGGTGGCCAGGTTGATGAGGAAGGGCCCCTTGGAATCCCCCGCGCCGCGCAGGGCGCCAGAGGCCACAATGGACGCACCAAACAGCGGCTCGGCAAAGGCCACAATCCGCAGCACCTGGCTGCCCAAGTCGATGACATCCGGGTCGGTGGAGAAAATCTGAATCAGCTGGGGCGCGAAGAAGAACAAAATGGAGCCGCCAAAGGTCATGATGACAATGCCCATCCAGCTGACCGTGCGGGCGAACCGCTGGGCCAAATCCTTGCGGCCCGCGCCGATGGCCTGGCCCACCAAGGTGGTGCCCGCCACCGCCACGCCAGAGGCCGGCAGGTAGCTGATGGACTCCGCCGTAAC
>FR893766.1:0-2971 GCA_000435395.1 Firmicutes bacterium CAG:94 | reverse complement strand
GACTCCGCCGTAACGGCCAGGTGGTTGGCCGCCACCGCCACCGTGCCAATGCCGGTAATCAAGGCGGTGATGACAATCTGGGCCAGGCTGATGATGGAGCGCTCCAAGGCGGCGGGCAGGCCCAGCTTCCAGGCGGCCAGCAGGCACTGGCGGTCGAAGCGGTAGCGCTGCTTCAAGTTGATTTGCACCGGGGACTTCTTGCGGAACACCACCATCAAGAACAGGCAGGCCACAATGGCCGTGGAAAGCCCCGAGGCAAAGGCGGCGCCGCCCACGCCCCAGCCAAAGCCCCACACATACACCTGGCTGCCGAACAAATCCACGGTGCGGGGGGCGTAGATGAACAGGGTGTTCAAGATGACGTTAAAGACGTTAATCATCAAATTCAGCACCATGGGCGTGCGGGTATCCCCCGAGCAGCGGATGATGGCGCTGAACATATTGGAGCACAGCGTAAAGGGCATGGCGCAGGCCATGATGCGGAAATACAAGGAGGCGTCCCCACGGATGGAGGGGTCGGCCCCCAGCATGGCCGGCAGGAAAAAGCTGAGCACAAAGGCGATGGCGCCCATCAGCACCCCAAAGATGCCCACAAAGCGCAGCGACTGCCAGGTGACGCGCTTGGCGTCCTCCTGGCGGCCGGCGCCCAGGTGCTGGGCCACCTGCACGGAAAAGCCGATGGCCGCCGCGTTGAAGAACCCGCTGAACAGCCAGGTGGTGCTGGAGGTGACGCCCACCGCCGCTGTGGCATTGGAGCCCAAAGAGCCCACCATGGCGGTGTCCACGTACTGCACCAAGGTGAGCATAATCTGCTCGATGATGGCGGGCCAGGCCAAGAACAGCACAGAGGCCAGTGTGGAGCGGAGATGGGGCGTCCCCGGGGCGGCCAGCATGGAGGCAATGCGTTCGTTGCCCTTCATAGCTGGTAGTCCATGCAGGCCCGGCCGTCCGGCTCCCGCAGCTCCGTTACAAATTTCCCAAAGGCCACGTGGGCGGGATGCTTCTGGTAGATTTCCAGCTCCTCCATGCTGTCAAACTGGGAAATCAAGATGTAGTCGTAGTTCCCCGGGGCAGAGCCAGGGGCGGCCAAGCGCACTTCCATCCCCCGGATTTGTGGAATCTGCTCCCGCAGGGCCAGCATCCGCTGCCGGGCCTCTTCCAGGTTTTCCGCCTTGGTCTTGCCGCAGGCGGTTTCCTGAAACTTGAACATGACGATGTGTTGAATCATTTTTACCTTCCTTCCCTTCTGGCGGCCGTCGCCGTATACCTATTCATAGTAGCGCATTTACCGGCAAAAAACAAGGGCGCAGGGCCAGGATGGAAAAACTTTTCCCGCGGCCATACGGCAAAGTTCTCCCACCCATAAGGGAAGCTTATGAAAGGGCCTCCCCCTTCCCCTGGAAAAACCGCTGGTTGTAGAGGAACGCCGGATCCTGGGGCTTATACTGGCCCGCCCGGCGGTTGTACTCCCGGGAGCGCTCCACGTCCCCCATGCGGTAATAGCACACGCACAGCTGGATGCAGGGCAGGTAGCCGTAGCAGTCTGGGGAGACAAAGGCTCCCGAGCGGTCCTCCCTGGGCCGGGTGAGGGCCGCCTCATACCAGAAAGCCGCGGCGGGATAGTCCCCGCGCTCCAGGAAAAAGGCGCCGAAATCGCAGCAGAGCTCCGCCCGGGGCGGCCCCAGGCGCAGGGCTTTGGCCAGGGCGCGGAAGGCCTCCTCCCCCTTGCCCTGGCGCAGGTAGCAGGCCGAGAGGTCCCGGCAGGCCTCCCGCTGGTTCTCCACCCAGCCCTCCCCAGAGGCCAGGTACTCCTCCCACTGGGCGGCGGCCTCCTCCTCCCGGCCGTGGGAAGCCAGCTCCCGGGCGTAGTAGAACCGCTCCCGGGGAGAGAGGGTTTTCCCCTGGGCCAGCAGGCCCTGGTAGATGCCCAGGTTGCGGTCTGGGTCGCCGGGGCCCGGCTTCCGGTGGGAGATGGCAGCCTTATCCCAGTAGACCACGTTGCCCACCGGCGGAATGGCCTCGTGGACAGCGCCGCTCCACCGCAGCCCCGCCAGCCGCCGGATGAGCCGCTCCCGGTAATAGGTGAAGGTGGGCGCGCCGGCCTGGTCAAAGGCGGTGTGGTAGGGCAGCATCACCACGTCGGTTTGGGGCGGCAGGGCGGCTTTCAGCTGGAGGAAGCCGGGACGGTACTGGGCGTCCAGCACGTCGTCGGCGTCCATCCACAGGCAGTACTGCTGGGTGGCCTTGGAAAAGGAAAAATTCCGGGCCTGGGAGAAATCCCCCACCCAGGGGAAGTGGTACACCTGGGCCCCGGCCTGCTGGGCCAGCTCCACGGTGCGGTCAGAGCTGCCGGTGTCTACCACAATGACCTCCTCCACCAGGCCCTGGATGGATTCCAGGCACCGGGGCAACAGGGCCTCCTCGTCTTTCACAATCATGCACAGGCTGATAGTGACCAATGGGCTCCTCCTTGTTCCGTTGGAAATGATGTAGAGGGAGGTTGCATAAAAATGCAACCTCCCCGCGGGTTTGGCTGCGGGATGGATGGCACCCCGCTTTTGGCAGAGGGGCGCTGCCAAAACCGCCAGCTGCGGTGGGTTCGCTATGGGTTTTAAGCGGTGGGGACGTCGCCCAGGCGCACCACCGTCAAGGAGGACTCGTCAAAGGGGAAGCCCGTGTCCACCGGCACCGCCGTCAAGGTGGAGGGAGTGGTGCTCACCTGGAAGGGCACCGTGAAGGACAGGGTGGAGGCCTCCGCCGAGGTGGTGAAGGTGTGGGTGGCGGCGGCTCCCGGCAGCGTGGCGCCGTTGAGGGCCAGGTTCACCGTCAAAGAGGCGGGGATGGACTCCCCGGCCTGGGTGGAAACCGTGCTGTGGAAGGAAGCCTGGTAGATGCCGGGCTGGGTGATGACAATGTCCGGGCTGCCCGGGGCGTGGGACATGGAGCCGCCCACAGCCAAAGCGGTGGTGGC
>FR893765.1 GCA_000435395.1 Firmicutes bacterium CAG:94 | reverse complement strand
AGAAAAGGAAGTACTTTACCAGGGGTGGTATAGTTTAAACCCCGCATAAACACTGGGTTTTTTGAGTACTTTACCACTTTTGGATTTCAAGTGGGGGACTGCAATCATCCCAGGCGCGCTCCTCAAAGGACAGCGGCCCTTTGGCCCCGGGGCTTTACCTCCACGGTGATTTCGTTGCTGCTGGAGAGGTTGGAGTCGATGTCCAGCGTGTACTTGATGTCGATCCGCCCGCCGGCTTCCCCCAGGCTGGTGGAAAGCTCGCTGGTGAACACCCCCAGCGTCAAGGTGCCGTAGCCCGTGTCGTACAGGCACAGGTGGCGGCGGCCCTTCTCCAAAATCAGCCGGGTGGACGAGCCGGAGCGCATCATGGTCACTTTGCCCGGCTCCACCTTCAGCACAGAGGTGTAGCTGACCTTGGGGTCCTCGGTGTCGTATTCCTTATAGGCGATAAACCGGGCGCCCCCCCGGTAGGTGTAGGCCCCGGTGGTGTTCAGGGTGATCTCCCCCTGGTCCTCCTCCCAGGCCTGGCGCCCGATGATGTTGATGTCGTAGTCGTCCTTTAACATTCCCGTTCCCTTCTTCCGTGCGTTTCGGCGGGATAGCTTTCTATATCGATGCGCTGGGTGCGCCCTTCCACGCTGTGGCCCAAAAACAGCTCCGCCACGTTGAGGAAGTTCTCCGGCGTATCGGTGACAAAGTAGCTGGCCTGGCGGCGGTGGCCCTCTTCGCAGAGCAAATCCCGCTCCTTTAGGGCCTGGGCCAGGGCCAGGGCAGCCTCCCGGCCGCTGTCAATCAAGGTGACGCCCCGGCCCATCACCCCGGCCACGGTGGGGGCGATGATGGGGTAGTGGGTGCAGCCCAAAATCAAGGTGTCCACCCCGGCGGCCCGCACAGGGGCCAGGTAGCGCTCCGCCACCAGGCGGGTCACTTCGTCCTGGGGGGAGACAAACCCGCTTTCCACCAGGGAGACGAACAGGGGGCAGGCCTGGGGATACACCTCCAGCTTGTGGTTGATGCGCAGCAGCGCGCTGCGGTAGGAATCGCTGGCGATGGTGGCCGCCGTGCCGATGACGCCGATTTTCCCGTTTTTCGTGGCGGCGGCGGCAGCCCGGGCGCTGGGCCCGATGACGTCGATGTAGGGCACGGAGAGGGCTTCCCCCACGCTGCGGGCCACGGAGCTCACCGTGCCGCAGGCGGCCAGCACCGCCTTCACGTTCTGGGCGAGGAGGAAGTCCATGTCCTGCCGGGCGTAGCGGAGGATGGTGTCCTTCCCCCGGGAGCCGTAGGGCACGCGGCCTGTGTCCCCAAAGTAGACCAGGCTCTCCCCGGGCAGCACCTGCTCCAGCTGCTTTACAGCGGTCAGGCCGCCCAGGCCGGAATCGAACACCCCTATGGGACGGTTATCCACGGGTCACGCCCCCTTTCACTGGCCGGCCCTTTGCAAGGCCAGCTCGATGAGCTTATCCAGCAGCTCCCCGTAGGAGAGGCCCATAGCCATCCACAGCTTGGGGTACATGCTGATGGAGGTGAATCCCGGCAGGGTGTTGATTTCATTTAAAATCACCCGGTTGTCCCCGGCGGTGACGAAAAAGTCCACCCGCGCAAGCCCCGAGCACCCCAGCAGCCGGTAGGCCCGCACGGCGGTCTGGCGGATTTTCTCGCTGACCTCCTGGGGGATGCGGGCGGGGATGTACAGCTGGCTGGTGCCGTTTATATACTTGTCGTCGTAGTCGTAGAACTGGGCCGAGGCGCCAATCTCCCCCACGATGGAGGCGTCGCAGTCCCGGTTGCCCAGCACGGCCACCTCTACCTCCTGGCCGGTGATGCCCTCTTCCACCACCACCTTCTTGTCCTCCCGGGCGGCTTTGCGGATGGCCTGGTCCAAGTCCTCAAAGCGCTCCACCTTGCTCACCCCCACGGAGGAGCCGGCGTTGGAGGGTTTAACGAACACGGGGAAGTCCAGCCGGGCCTGGATTTTATTTTTAATGGTATCCGGGGCGGCGTCGAAGCGGTCGGCGTAGAACCACAGGTAGTGGGCCTGCTCAATGTCCGCGGAGGAGAGCAGGGAGTGGGTGACGGCTTTGTCCATGCAGATGGCGGAGGACTCGGTATCGCAGCCCACATAGGGGATGCCGGAGAGCTGGAACAGCCCCTGGATGGTGCCGTCCTCGCCGTTTTTCCCGTGGAGGGCGGGGAAAATCACATCCACATGGATGGTTTCGGCCTTGCCGTCCCGCAGGGCCACCAGCCCGTGGACAGAGGGGTCGGGGGAGAGGAAGGCGGGGGTAACGGGGCCCTGCTCCCAGGCGCCGGAGAGGATGTCCTCCACCGGGCCGGTGTACAGCAGCCAGCGCCCCTCTTTGGTGATGCCCACCATGTGCACCTCGTATCGTTCGTTGGAGAGGTTCTCCAGGATGGAAGTGACGGACATCCGGGAGACTTCATGCTCGGAGGAGACGCCCCCGAAAATCACAGCCAGGCTCAGCTTGGCGCTTTTGTTCATTGCAATCACACCCCATGCGTTTCAAAAAAAGTTTTTCCAGCTGTCCTTCCCAAAAGGCGCTGGGTGGAGGAAGGGCAGAATTCGAATCCATATTATACTATGCCCCCGTGGATTTCGCAACCCCTCCCGGGGCGGGAAGGGCATTTCTCCCCGGCGGGCCGGCCCCGCGGCTCCCCCCGGCGCAAAAAAGGATAGACTTTTCCCCGGCCCCATGCTATAATACCCCACAGATATGACTATTTTCTGGAGTGGATTCATTTGGATTTGAAAGCCTTTGAACTGATAGAGACCGGCCTGCAGGAGGAGCTTGCGAAGCAGGGCTTCTCCCAGGCCCAGCCCCTGGAGGACGAAGCGGGCAAGCTGGTGATGTTCTCCGCCGCCGACGTGGCCTATGGCCTGCTGTACGATGTGAAGCACCAGCGCTTCGAGCTGCGCTCCACCACCCTAAAGGAGGACGGCCAGCCCGGCGCCTGGCGCAGCCTGTCCCTGTGGCTGTTTGACGAGAAGGAGGGCACCAAGGCCGACGCCGAGAGCATCCTCAACGACTTTTTAGAGGTGGTGCGCGGGCCCAAGCGCGTGGCGGTGGTGCAGCAGAAGCGCCGCGGCAAGGAGGGGGAGCGCTCGGTAGACCCCCTGTTCTTTGTCAACCGCCTGGTGAACATCTTCCCCGAGCTGCGGGACGAGCTCAACGAGGAGAAGATAGTCTACGGCCAGGTGCGCTACGTCACCTTCATCAAGGCCCACGTGGTGCCCCGCTGCGAGGACTTGGCCCAGAAATACCCCGACAGCGACCCCATGAAGAAGCTGTGCTCCCTGTTTGACGACATGTACAAGAACGGCGACCTGGACACCCGTTCCATCGTCACCATCAGCCTGCTCAACTCTTTGTCGGACAGCGCCTTCCAGGTGTTCACCCAGCGCGTGGGCGAAGAGCTGCAAAAGGACTTGAAGTTCACCCGCAAGCTCAAGGGCAAGAAGATTAAGCCCGAAAAGAAGAAGAAAAAAAAGAAGGTCGTCGCCAAGCCCCTCTCCAACGACCACTAAGGGCCCAGTGCCTGGGCTGTCAAGTCGCGGCGGAGTGCCTCCG
>FR893764.1 GCA_000435395.1 Firmicutes bacterium CAG:94 | reverse complement strand
CACCAAGCCCTCCTCCGGTGAGAACTGGACGAAGCTTAACTAAACGCTTAGTATACCTTGCAAAATATCCCCAGGGCATCGCCCTGGGGATATTTTTGTCATATAGCTTTGCGGAGATAGGCTACAGCGCTCTCTTTACATCTTTCCTTCCACTGCGCTTCCGCACGGATCTCCCACTTCTTGTGTAAACGGGCGCCTCATATCCAAGCAAGAGGGAAAATCAAAATCCGATCCCCCTTACAGATGCGTAGGCGGTTTCTTGTGCTCTACCATAGGGAGGAAAAGGCAGGAGGGCTTGCGGAGATGCAAGCCCTCCTGGCTTAGTTGTTCTCGCTGTCATCACACAAAAGAAGATCAGGCCGGGATGCGGCACTTTGTTTTAGCTCCTCTGTAAATCCCGAGGCGCTAAAGAGCACATACCACACATGGCGAGTTGCTTTCTTCCATTCCACACGGATAGACTTGTTTTCCAAGGTTTGGAGGACACTGACCCCCACCGGCTCCTTCCAAAATTTGCACTCGCCGAGAATGAGGTTCTCACCGTCCGGGTCCATGGCGGCTATGTCAATTTCATCATGGGCATCCCACCAGCGCCCTATTTTGGAAAACTGGAACGGCCACGTTTCCACAACGTTGAGTTCCCACATTCGTTCCCGGCACACGTCCTCATAGACATAGGCGGTGTGGTTGGTGATAAGTCCCTTATGGATTTTGTCCATTACAATCCGGCTGTTTCCACTTTCAATGAAGCTGCGGTTTGGATAGACAAAAGCAAACCAAAACCGAATGTAATTGTCTTTGATTTTATAAAGGCCTTTCTTACTTTTTTCCGGGTTGTTTTCCGTGATAGGGACTTCTCGTTCCAGTATATCCAAATCCATCAATGTTTTCAGGTATTTGGTCAAACTGGTGGCTTTCACTTCCAGCATAGACGCAATGGCGGAAAGTTTGCTGTTACCTGCGGCAATCGCTTTGATGACGGAGAAATAGCTGCCCACTTCCGAAACCTCTTGTTGCAGTAAAAAGTTTGGCTCATCATAGAGATAGCCGGAGCGGTTCAGTACATTTCGCTCAATCTCTTTATAAATGTCCTTGCTTTCCGCGAACAGCTCTATATATTTTGGCACCCCTCCCGTGACTGAGTACATCTCAATCAATTCCCGGCGGCTTTTGTGGGGGAAGAACTCCCCATAATACCGAAAGGGAATTTGGGTTAAGCGAATCTGAGCGGTACGCCTCCCATAAAGGGGACTGTTGTAGGACAAGGTTTGGGATTCCATCATGGAAATGAGGGACCCGCACAGAATCACCATGACTTGTTTGTCCTTCAGGATTTCCTCCCAAATTCTTTGGAATATGGAAGGAAAGGCCGGGTTCGATTTGCCAATATACTGAAACTCGTCTATAACAATGACCGGCTTACTTGCAAAGGTAGTGTCCATCAGGGCTTTGAAAATGACATCCCAGCTTTTTACATCGGCGTTACGAAGAAGGTCACTGTTCATAAATTCAGCGGCTTTCTCCTTAAACGCATGGCGGTTCTGTGTTTCGGATTCTTCGCTGGCCAAGAAGAACAATGCGTTTTTATCCTTGATAAACTCAGAAATAAGCGTGGTTTTTCCCACTCTGCGCCGTCCATACAGCACCACAAGGGCGCTGCCGTTTCGCGCGTATTCACTTTGTAAAGTTTCCAATTCCGATTCACGGTCAATCAATTTTTCCACATCCAGCACCTCACTCTTACCAATATTATACCCAAGATTATAATAATTTCAATCATAATATTATCTCGGTTCCCAAAACCGGCAAGGGAAGAAAGGATGGTCCATTTGCGCAACACGGCAAAAGAACCGAAGCTTGCCGCGTTTGCCTCCGCGAGAGCGGAAGCCGCTGTTCAGATGCTCAACGGAATCCTGGATCATCTCAAGAGCCAGGGATAATGCAAAGATGCGGGGAATTTCGCGAATCAAAAGAGGATAAAAAGAACGAAGCGCACCCGGCAAAGCCCGAAAAGGCGAAGCCGGGTGCGTTTTGGGTGGTGGAGGGGATGAGGACGGTTGGGAACAGCAAAAACCAGGCGAGGAAACCCGGCGCGGAATGCATCCCATTCCCATACAACTCATGCAAAAAGGAAACCGGCGAAAACCCAGTGTTTCCGCCGGTTTTGCGGCAGGGACAGAAGGACTTGGTCACGCCTGCTGCCCCGGGTGCCGCTCCCCAATGGGAAGCGCCCAGCACCAGCCGAGGCGGGAGCCGAGACCGGCGCGGCAGAGCGCCACAGGTGGCCAGCGCTCCTCGGCACGCGGTTTTGGAGTGGATGTGG
>FR893763.1 GCA_000435395.1 Firmicutes bacterium CAG:94 | reverse complement strand
CTGGTGGGGGAGGACATTGCCGCCCTGCTGGAAAAGCCCAACTGCATTTTGGGGGTGGAGTACCTAAAGGCTATCCTGTCCCAGGGGGGCGGGCTGAAGGCGGAGACGTTCCCCCGCCAAGGCGCCGGCCACGACCAGCCGGACCACCAGGGGCCCCTGCTCTCCGCCAGCCACGCCAGAGCCCTTCTCTGCCAGGGGGCGGATTTGACCGGCCGCCTGCCCCAGGCCACCTTGTCCCTGTGGGAGGAGCTGCGGGCCCAGGGGAGGTGCCCGGCCTCTTTGGCGCGGCTGGAGGTGGCCGTGCTGTGCAAGCTGCGCTCCCTCACCGTGGAGGGCTTCGCCCAGCTGCCGGACATCAGCGAGGGCCTGGAGAACCGGCTGTACCAGGCGGCCCGCCAGGCGGGAAGCTTGGAGGAGTTCTACGCCCTGGTGAAGTCCAAGCGGTACTCCCACGCCAGGGTGCGGCGGTTGGCTATGAGCGCCTTCCTGGGGGTGGCAAGGGATACGCCTTGCCTGCCCCCCTACCTGCGGGTGCTGGGCATGACCCCCACCGGCCAGGCCATTCTCCGCCAGGCCCAGCCCAGCCTGCCCCTGGCGCTGCGGGCGGCGGACTTCCAAAGGCTGGGCGGGCAGGCCCTGTCCCTGTTCCAGCTGGAGGCCCACGCCGGCGACCTCTACGGCCTGGCGCTGCCCTCCCCCGCCCCCTGCGGCCGGGACTATACCCAGGGGCTTATCAAGGTGGGATTTTAAGGGAAAGGGAGGGCCCGCTGTGGGCTTTTCCCCAGGAGAACTGAGAGAAAACGCGCCGCCCAGCTGTAAATCGCGGACACTTGGCTAAAAGTCCGCGCAAGTTAAGCGGCGTCTTGCGCCGCGCCCCGCGGAAGGTAAAGTTCTTTGGTTACTTTCTTTCAAGGAGAGCAGCCAGGAATCGGTCCCCGCCCGGCCATACACCGCGGACATTTGGCTAAAAGCCCGCGCAAGTTAAGCGGCGGCTTGCGCCGCGCCCCGCGAAATAAAAGTTCTTTGGTTACTTTTTTTCAAGAAAGTAACCGCAGCCCTTTGGGATAGTGGTTTTTCAGCCGGCCGCCGGAGGCCTTGCCGAACCCGGTGGGCACGCCGCCGGCACAAACAGCGGTGTAGCCCTTGCCCTCGCAGGGGATTTCCTCCCCCCGCAGGAAGGCCAGAAGCTCCGGGGCGTCCCAGGGCAGCTCCAGGGACTGGCGGCAGTCCTCCTTGTGGGCGGCTTGGAACACGGCGTGGGAGGGCTCCCAGCGCTTGCCCTTTTGGTGGCACAGCTCCACCCCCGCCCGGAGCACCCCCAGGCCCGAAAGCTCCGGCAAGCCCTGGGGCAGCAGCACCACCCTGTCCCCAAACCGGGCGGCGCTCCCCGGCCAGTGGCAGGTGAACAGCTCCTCGAACAGTCCCTGGAACTCCCCCTCCTCCCGGCGGGAGAGATAAGCTGTAAAGGGTCCTACCTTGTCAACATTTTCCCCCACCCGCTGGAACTTGGCCACGAAATGGCCCTCGCCGCCGTCCATGGGGTAGATGCGCCGCACCGGCAGGTCCCCCACCCCCGGGCGGCCAAACCCGGCCTCGATGGGGAGCAGGGCGAACTCCGGGTGGGCGGAGAGGAACCAGCGGACGTTGTCCTCGTTCTCCTCCCGGGAGAAGGTGCACGTGGAGTACACCAGCACGCCCCCCTCCCGCACCGCCAGGGCCGCGGAATCCAAAATGGCCCGCTGGCGCTGGGCGCAGGCGGCGGGGCTCTCCGGGCTCCACTGGGCCACGGCGGCAGGGTCCCGGCGGAACATGCCTTCCCCGGAGCAGGGGGCGTCCACCAGCACCTTGTCAAAGAAGCCCTGGAGGCTCTGGCACAGCCGCTGGGGGTGGCAGGAGGACACCACAGCGTTTGGCACCCCCAGGCGTTCCACGTTGGAGAGCAGCGCCTGGGCCCGGGATTTCACAATCTCGTTGGACCAGAGCAGCCCCTCCCCGGCCAGCAGCCCGGCAATCTGGGTGGACTTGCCCCCGGGGGCGGCGCACAAATCCAGCACCTTCTCCCCGGGCTGGGGGTCCAGCACCGTGACCGCCGAGCAGGCCGAGGGCTCCTGCACGTAGAACAGCCCGGCGTGGTGGGCGGGCAGGCGGCCCACCCCCTCCTCCCCGGCGGCGAAGGCGTAGCTCAAGGGGGAGAACGCCGTGGGCTCCAGGGCAAAGGGCAGCGCCGCCTCCAGCTGGGGCTGGCCGCACTTGAGGGGGTTGCGGCGCAGGCCCCGGCGGGGGGGCTGCTGGTAGCTTTGGAGGAAAACGGGGTACTCTGGCCCCAAAAGCCTCTCCATGGCCTGTAAAAACGCGGCTGGCAATTCCATAAAATGCCTCCATTTCCAAAAAAAGCTTGGATTGAACCCTTTGCCCCCGGGCACACTAAGGGCGGAAAGGGGCGAATGCAACCATGAATCACAAACAGAAAAACAGCAAGTCCTTTGAAAACCGCCAGGGCCAGGGCCAGCAGAACCAGCAAAGCCACACCCCTGGCCAGAAGGTCCAGCAGGAAATTCCCAGCTACGGCTCACAGAGCCAGCACCAGAAGCCGGAGTCCTGCAAGCACTAAGCCTTTACAGCCCTCCCACGGGGAGCTGTAAGGAAAAGGAGCCCAAAGACGCCCTCCACCAGGTGTGGGGGGCGTCCCTTTTTTGTTATTCCTTGTCCTTGCCGCCCTGGCGCAGCTCTTTCAGCAGCTCCTTTACGGGCTTGTCATCGGAGTGCATGGAGCGGAAGCCCTCGCCGGTGATTTGCCCGGCCTCCCCCACAATGACAAAGGCGTCCTTGTCCTCCTCCCGGATGATGTTCTGCAGCTGGTACACCTCGAAGCGGCGCACGGCGCAGAGCATAGTCTCCCCGGGCTCGTTGGTGTAGCCGCCGTGGGAGTCCAAATAGGTGACGGTGCGCTCCAGCTCGCCGATGACACGCTGGCCCATCTGCCGCACCTTGGGGGACATGACGAAAAACAGCTTGCCCGTGCCAGCGTCCGCGCCGTAGAGGATGGCGTCGATGAGCTTGGTGGACACAAAGATGACGATGCAGGCGTACATGGCGTTCTCCACGCTGCCGAACACAAAGGCGGAAACCGCCACCACCACGCCGTCCACCGCCAGCATCAGCTTGCCCATGGAAAGATGGGGCAACCGCCGGCCCAGCAGCCGGGCCACCAGGTCGCTGCCGCCGGTGGTGGCCCCCCGGATAAAGATGAGGGAAAGGCCCAGGCCCTCCAGCAGGCCCGCGAACAGGGCCACCAAAATGGGGTCCCCGTGGTAGGCCGGCACAAAGCGGGAGAACAGGTCAATCATCACCGAGGTGAGCGCAATGGCCGCCACGGTTTTGGCCACCAGCTTGTAGCCGATGTCCACCACGGCCCACAGCACAATGGGCACGTTGATGAGGAAACTCACCAGGCCGATGGGGGTACCCCACAGGTAGTTGAGCATGGTCGCCACGCCGGTGATGCCTCCCGCGGCAATGTTGTTGGGTGCTGTAAAGGCGTTTACCTCTACAGCATACACCGCCGAACCCGCCAGCATACACAGCGCGTCCAGCAGCAAGGTACGGGCTTTCTTCCCCTTCATGGGCCACCGCCTTTCTCAAAGTTCTTCCATCACCAGGCCGAACAGCTCCCGCAGGCGGGACACCTCCCCGCCCAGGTACAGGTAGCCGAACAGGGCCTCCAGCGCCGTGGCGCCGTGGTAGTCCGCCACGTTGGCGTTTTTGGGCACATGGCCCACGTGGGCGTTGCGGCCCCGCAGGGCCACCTCCTGCTCCTCCCCGGTGAGCCGCGGCCACAGCCGCTCCAGCGCCTGGGCCTGGAACTGGCAGCGCACCAGCTCCACCTTGCGGCTGTTCAGCTTTTTCACCGGGCAGTTGCCCTGGGCCAGCAGGTGCTCCCGCACCAGCAGCTCGTAGACGCCGTCCCCCACAAAGGCCAGGGGCAGGGGGCTTAGGCCCTTGGGGGAAAACTCCCCTTGGTACAGCTTTTCCAATGCCAGCGCCCCTTACTCTACAAAGTCGAATTCCAAGTCGTACAGGTCCACGGTGTCGCCCTCCTGGCAGCCGGCCTCCCGCAGGGCGTCGATGACGCCAGTCTCGATGAGCACCCGCTGGAAGTACTGCAGGGACTCGTTGTCGTCAAAGTTGATGGTGTTCAGGGTCTTCAGCAGCCAGGGCGCCTTGACAAAGTACACGCCGTCCTGCTCCTGGATGTCCACCTGGCCCCGCTGCAGCTCCTCAATGGGCTGCAGGACAGGGGCCTCCGCCTCGTACCGGCGGATGGGCGGCAGCTTGGAGAGCTCCTCCAGCACCTTGTTCAGCAGGGGGTCCACCCCCTCCCGGATGGGCGCCATCAGGGGGAAGAAGGTGTAGCCCTGGCCCTCCACAAAGGCCTGGAAGTCCGCGATTTGCTCCTCGGTGGCCAAATCGCACTTGTTGCCCGCCACCAGCATGGGCCGCTGGGCCAGGTCGGGGTTGAACTTCTCCAGCTCCCGGTTGATGACGGCGAAGTCCTCCTTGGGGTCCCGGCCCTCGCTGCCGGCCACGTCCACCACATGGATGAGCAGCCGGCAGCGCTCCACGTGGCGCAGGAACTGGTGCCCCAGGCCCACGCCCTCCCAGGCGCCCTCAATGAGGCCGGGGATATCCGCCATGACAAAGGACTTCCCCTGGGGCATGGTGACCACCCCCAGCACCGGGGTGAGGGTGGTGAAGTGGTAGTTGGCGATGTTGGGCTTGGCCTGGCTGACCACGGAGATTAGGGTGGACTTGCCCACATTGGGGAAGCCCACCAGGCCCACGTCCGCCAGCAGCTTCAGCTCCAGCTGGACCTCCAGCTCCTCGCCGGGGGTGCCGGGCTTGGCGAACCGGGGCACCTGCCGGGTGGGGGTGGCAAAGTGGGTGTTGCCCCAGCCGCCTTTGCCGCCCTTGGCGATGACCTGGGGCTCGTCGCCGGACATATCCGCCAGCAGGCGGCCGGTTTCGGCGTCCTTGATAAGGGTGCCGCGGGGCACGGAAATCACCAGGTCCGGGGCGCTTTTGCCAAAGCAGCGGTTGCCCCGGCCGTTCTCCCCCCGCTGGGCGGCGTATTTACGCTTGTAACGGAAATCCGCCAAGGTGGAGAGGTTGTCGTCCACCTGGAACACAACGCTGCCGCCCCGGCCGCCATCGCCCCCATCGGGACCGCCCGCGGCCACGTACTTCTCCCGGTGGAAGGAGACGGCGCCGTCTCCCCCATCCCCGGCCTTGATTTTGATTTTCGCGGTATCGATGAACATAGTGCCGTCCCCTTTCCTGCTTCAAGAAAAAGGCTTCTTCCGGCAGTGCCTGAAGAAGCCCTTAGCTGCTTGCTTTATCGTTTCCTTACTCGGCGTACACGCTGACCTTCTTGCGGTCGGCGCCCATGCGCTCGAACTTCACCTTGCCGTCCACCAGGGCGAACAGGGTGTCGTCAGAGCCGCGGCCCACGTTCACACCGGGATGGATCTTGGTGCCGCGCTGCTTCACCAGGATGTTGCCGGCCAGCACGAACTGCCCGTCGGCGCGCTTCACGCCCAGGCGCTTCGACTCGGAATCGCGGCCGTTCTTGGTGGAGCCCATACCCTTTTTATGGGCGAAAAGCTGGATATTGATTTTCAGCATGACTCGTCTTCCTTTCTGCAACATGTGGATTTAGATTTCCATATAGGCCACCCGCAGGGCGCTGGGGTACTGTTCCTCCAGGCTTTGCAGGTGGAGCTTGAACCCCTGGAGCAAATCCCTGCAGCGGGGCTCGTCTTTTGGCTCGATCCGGAAAAACATCTCGCCCTCCCCCACGCGCAGGGAGAGAGGGGTGACGTGGCACACATCCGTCAGGGTGTTCACCGTAAGGTAGGCGGCCGAGGAAACGGCGGCGCAGACAATGTCCTGGCCGGCCTCTCCATAGCCCGCGTGGCCCTCCAGCGAGAAGCCCAGCACCGTGCCTTCCGGGGGAGTCAAAAAGTGGACGCAGACCATGTTACGCCTTCACGGCCTCGATCTGCACCTTGGTGTAGGGCTGGCGATGGCCCATCTTGCGCTTGGAATTCTTCTTGGGCTTGTAGGTGAACACGGTGATTTTCTTGGCCTTGCCGTTCTTAACCACCTTGCCGGTGACAGTGGCACCCTCCACATAGGGAGCGCCGATCTTGGTGCCCTCTTCGCCAAACACGGCCACCACGGGGAACTCCACGGTGTCGTTTTCCGCCGCGTTCAGCTTCTCCACATAGATGACGTCGCCGTACTGCACTTTGTACTGCTTACCGCCGGTCTCGATGACTGCAAACATGTTGTTTCCTGCCTTTTCTCTAATCTCGCTACTGCCAGGCGGGGCTGGGCGGCACCCGGCCCTCTTGCAAATGGGCATAACTCACCCACAGCCCGCAATAAGCGGCTTATATAGTGTAACACAGGGGAAAGGCGCTGTCAAGGGCGATTTACGGGGTTTTCGTCTCCTTTTTGGCGGACAGCAGCACCCGCACCTCATCCCCCTGCCGGCCCCGCACCGCCCGGATGGTCTCCTGCCGGTTCAGCACCGCCAGGGCCAGGGACAGCCCCACGTTGCACAGGGTGACAAGGGCCAGCAGCAGCTTGGCCCCGCTGCCCCGGCGGGGGCGTTTCCTCGCGTACTGCCTGCCCGCCCCGGGACAGCCTTGGCTGCCCGGCGGGATATCCCAGGGTTTCCTCACCCTCATTTTTTGTACTCCTGCTCGCAGTAGATGCACCGGTAGCGGTGGGCCTTCTCGTCGCAGAGGGTGAACACCTGGTCCACGTCCTCCACCGAGGTGATGCACCGGGGGTTCTTGCAGGAGACGATGTTCACCAGCCGCTGGGGCAGGGGCGGCTTCTTCTTGCTTTGCAGCTTGCCGTTTACAATGGTGCACACCGTGGCGTTGTCGTCGATGAAGCCCAGCACGTCCAAATCGATGTTCATCACGCCCTCGATCTTGATGATGTCCTTCTTGCCGTACTTCTCGCTTT
Source organism: Firmicutes bacterium CAG:94 (assembly GCA_000435395.1). Lineage (GTDB taxonomy): Bacteria > Bacillota > Clostridia > Oscillospirales > Acutalibacteraceae > Acutalibacter > Acutalibacter ornithocaccae. The sequence continues at coordinate 1,145 of FR893763.1, read as the reverse complement.
TGGCGTTTTTGATGATGGCCACGCAGGTGTCCAGCTTGTCCAGCTCCAAGAGCTCGTAGATGCGCATGCCCAGCCCCGCGGTGATGTGGTCAATGACGATGCCGTTTTCAATGCTGTCGATGTTGAGCATAGGTTCCCCTCCTTTATTCATGGTCCAGCACCCCGGGGGCCAGCCCCAGCAGGGACAGTATCAGCGCCATGCGGACGAACACGCCGCCCCGGGCCTGCTCAAAGTACATGGCGCGGGGGTCGCTGTCCACCTCGGGGGCGATTTCGTTCACACGGGGCAGGGGATGCAGCACCGCCAGGTCCGCCTTGCCCAAGTCCAGCTTCTGCTGGGTGAGCACGTAGGAGTCCTTCAGGCGCACGTAGTCCTCCTCGTTGAAGAAGCGCTCCCGCTGCACCCGGGTCATGTAGAGGATGTCCAGCTCCGGCATGACCTCCTCCATGGTGCGCACCTCTTTCCAGGGGTGCCCGGAGGGGATGACCACCTCTTTTAAGATGTAGCTGGGCACCCGCAGCTCCTCGGGGGAGATGAAGATAAAGTTCACGCCCTCGTAGCGCACCAGGGACTTGATAAGAGAGTGCACCGTGCGGCCGAACTTCAAGTCGCCGCACAGGCCGATGGTCACCCCGCTGATTTCCCCCCGCTTGCGGCGGATGGTGAGCATGTCGGTGAGGGTCTGGGTGGGGTGCTGGTGGCCGCCGTCCCCGGCGTTGATAACGGGGATGTGGGAGTAGCGGGCGGCCACATAGGGGGCGCCCTCCTTAAAGTGGCGCATGGCGGCGATGTCGGCGTAGCCGGAAATCATGCGGATGGTGTCGGCAACGCTCTCGCCCTTGGCGGCGGAGCTGCTGCCCGCCGAGGAGAACCCCAGCACCTTGCCCCCCAGGCGCATCATGGCGGACTCGAAGCTTAAACGGGTGCGGGTGCTGGGCTCGTAGAACAAGGTGGCTAAAATTTTTCCATCGCACAGGTGGGCGTAGTCCCCCGGGCGGGCAATGATCTCCTCCGCCAAGGAGAGCAGCCGGTCCGTCTCCTGGCGGGAGAAATCCAGCGGGTCGATAAGGTGTCGCATAAGGTACCTTCCTTTCCAAAATCTTCTCTGTATATTCCCATAAAAAGGCCGCCGCGAACACCTGCC
>FR893762.1:4261-16458 GCA_000435395.1 Firmicutes bacterium CAG:94 | reverse complement strand
GGCCGGCAGGCGCTGCTCCGGCTGGGGGGAAAACAGCCGCACCTGGGGGGACAGCACCGGAATTCCATAGAGGGCCAGGCCGCAGAGGGAGAACCACAGGGGCAGGGCCCGTTTCAGCACCCGGCTGAGAAGCAGGCTCACCACGCCGAACAGCCCGCCCACCAGGGACAGGTACACCACCAGGAAGAACAGCTCAGTGAGAATCATGGCGCTGCTCCTGCTGATTGACCAAGGCTTTCAGCTCCTCCAGCTCTTGGGGGGAGAGCGTGCCGCTCTCCACAAAGCCCAGCACCATCTTGGACAGGGAGCCGCCGTAGACCCGGTGGAGGAAGCTCTTGCTCTCCTCCAGCTGGCACTGGCTCTGGGACAGGGCGGGATAGTAGAGATACCCCTTGCCCTGACGCTGGGTGGTGAGGGCGCCCTTCTTCACCAGCCGGGCCAGGTAGGTTTGGATGGTGGTTTTGCTCCAGCCGGTGGCCTGCAGGCTGGAAAGGATTTCCGGCAAGGTCTTGGGCGGGCCGGACCACACAGCCTGCATCACCTGCCACTCGGATTCGGAAATAGAAATCATAGGCGGCTCCTTTCGTTGATAGTTTGTAGTTTATAAGAGCAGTATAACAGAAGAACTACAAAGTGTCAATTTATTTTTTCGCAGCCAAGACGGCCCCTTCACGGTACAATCGAGCAACCCGCGATGGAGGCCTTGTTTATACGTCCCATTTATGAGGACGTTCGCCGGTTTGAAGCCGGCCGGCGCCCACATACACCTGCACCTCGTAGTTCCAGTGGAGGATGCCCGAAACGACGATGAGCTGCACGGTGAACGTGGGATGGGCGCCGTACTGCGCCTGGGCCAGGCGCAGCAGCTCTTGGAGGGTTTGCTCCCTGGCCTCCTCGGCGCAGTTGGCGCACAGGTACCACCCTGCCGGCAGCGTCTTGAGGCCCTCCACCTGCTGGTACTGGGTGCAGATGGCAAACAGCCGGGAGCTCCCCCCTTCGGTGTAGATGCCGGCCGCATCCTCAAAGGAAAACTGCTCCCGCAGGGCTGGCGGCAGCGTTTCGTAAAAATGGCTGAGGTAATTCCAGAGGTTGTCCAAGGTGGGCTTTTCCAGGGTATCGGAGAGCAGTAGCACCCGCTGGGGGTACTCCTTGAGGAAGGCGCTGCGGGACTGGCGCTGCAATTCCAAGTGGCGTACATAGTCCGCCTTGGCCAGCTGGATTTTCTCCTTGCTGAACTGCAGCGCGGCGATTTTTTCATCGGCTTTTTTCTCCGCCTGCTCAAAAAAGGCGATGATTTTCTCCAGGTCGTCGTACTCCAGCACCTTTTTGATTTCCTGCAGGGGCAGGTCCATCAGCTGCAGGGCCCGCACGGTGTTCACCCGGACGATGTCCTGCTCGGTGTAGTAGCGGTACTGGGTCCAGCCGTCCTTTTTGCTGGGCTTTACCAGGCCGATGCGGTCGTAGTGGCGCAAGGTTTCGGCAGTGGTGTGGGCCGCCTTGGCGGCCTCCCCTATGGAAAAATATTTTTTCATGGTTTGGAAAATCACCCCTTGACCTTTGTGTTGCACAAAGGTTTATACTCCATTCTAGCATCGGGGCCCGCAAAACGCAACGGTAAATTGTACGCCGCACAGGAGGACACACTATGATAGAACTGAAACAAGTGACGAAAGAGTACGGCCACGCCACCGTGCTGAAAAACATCACGCTAACGCTGGAGGAGCCGGGCCTCTACTGCCTGCTGGGCCGCAACGGCGCTGGCAAGACCACCCTTTGCCGCTTTATGGTGGACGCCCGGTTCCGGCAGGAGGGGCTGGAGGAAAAGGCTTTGGAGCACATCCTGCGGGGCTGAAAATCCAAGGGTAAAGCAGGAGGAGGCCCGTTTGGAGCCGGGGGACGGGCGCGCTGAGGCGCTGCTTCTGGCCTGCGGGTTCCGCCTGGCGGAAGAAAACACACACACGGCGCGCTATACATGCCGCTTTGAAACACAGAACTGGAGGTAATCCTATGAAGAAAAAGATTGCATGGGCCCTGTGCCTGGGGCTGGGATGTTTGACGCTGGCGGGCTGCTCCGGCAACAGCGAGCCCTTTGAGGCCAAAACCTACACGCCGGAGGGGCAAGTCCAGGGTGTACAGCTGGACGTGGAGGACCGGGAGGTGGAGGTGGCCCTCTCCCCTGACGAACAGGTGCACATCCAGTACGGGGAAAACAGCAAGGAGTTTTACGAGATTGCCCTCACCGACGGCAACGTGCTGACCATGACCAGCGCCACCAACAAGGAGTGGACCGATTACATTGGGGTCAGCGCCAGCAGCGAGGATAGGAAAATCACGGTGCAGGTGCCCGACGGCCTGTTGGACAGCCTGGAGATTTCCACCACCAACGAGGACATCACCCTGCCGGCGCTGGCGGTGACGGGCAGCATCTCCCTCTCCTCCAACGGCGGCGACGTGAGCTTTGGCAATCTGTCCGTGGGCAGCGGCCTGGCTTTGAACAGCAAAAACGGGGACATCACCGGCACGGTGGTGGGCAGCTACGACGGCTTCGCCATCACCTCCAACGTGAAAAAGGGCGAGAGTACCTTGCCGGACGCCAAAGAGGGCGGCGAAAAGACATTGGACGTCACCTGCAACAACGGCGACGTGGAAGTCTCCTTTGTGGAGGGCTGACACAGCGCCCTGAAAAACGAGAACGCGCTGGGCCATGCTGTTTTCCGTGGGCCCGGCGTTTTTCCTTTTTTGGCCCTCTGGCGCTTTGCCTTGCCTGCGGCTTTCCCCTGGGCGCCGCATGTGGTATACTAGGTACTAAGGGAAAAATAAGGTACAGCTGGTATGCTCGCGGGAGAGAGGTGGGACCGATGAAGCTTTTATACGCCGAGGACGAGGCCGCCATGAGCGAGGCGGTGGTGGATATGGAGCTCTACCTGGGGGAGAGCAAGTGGAGCCGCAACATCAAGGAGCAGACCCGGCGCCTGAGCGGGCTGATGCAGGACCTGCTCACCTTGGCCCGGATGGACGAGGGCGCCGCGCCGGCACAGAAGGCGGCCCTCTCCCTCAGCGGGCTGGCGGAACAGGCCCTGGAGCCCTTCCTGCAGCCCATGGAGGCCCAGGGCATCACCTTGGAGCGGGACATTCAGCCGGGGGTATCCCTCACCGCCGACCCGGCCCAGCTGGAGCAGCTGCTCTCCCTGCTGCTGGACAACGCCGTGAAGTACACCGGCCCCGGAGGGCGCATCTGCCTCTCTGTGAAGCAGGAGGGGAAGCGGGCCCGGCTCTGCCTGGAAAACACCTGCCCCCAGCTGCCCACGGTGCCGCCGGAAAAGCTGTTCGACCGCTTTTACCGGGGGGACGCCGCCCGCACCCAGAAGGAGGGCGGCTATGGCATTGGCCTGGCGGTGGCCCACTCCTTGGCCCAGGCAAACCAGGGCAGCCTGCACGCCCAGTACCTTCCGCCCCAAGCCATCCGGTTTGTGGCGCAATTCCCCAACTGAACACACAAGGACGGACCGCAACCCGCGGCCCGTCTTTTTTTTCTAAGCTTTGGCTAAGGTTTGGGAGTGTATACTGGGCTGCACACACAGAAAGGAGCTGATTCCATGGCCCTGCGCCATGAATGGAAACACCGCATTGACACCGCCGGCCTGCTGGCGCTGCGGGCCCGGCTGGGGGCTGTGCTCCAGCGGGACCCCCACGCCCTGGGCGGCAGCTACCAGGTGCGCAGCTTGTACTTCGACAACCTGGCGGACAAGGCCCTGCTGGAAAAACTGGAAAGCGTTAACCACCGGGAGAAATTCCGGCTGCGGTTCTACAACGGGGACCTTTCCTTGCTTGTGCTGGAGAAAAAGACAAAGACAAACGGCCTGTGCGGGAAGGCCCAGACGCCCCTTACAGTGGAGGAAGCCCGGGCTTTGCTGGAGGGCCGCCACCAGGAGCTTGGGGCCTCCTCTCCCCTGCTGGGGGAGCTGCGCCGGAAGATGGACAGCCAGGGCCTGCGCCCCAAAGCCATTGTGGAGTACACCCGGGAGCCCTTTCTCTACGGCCCGGGGAATGTGCGGGTGACGCTGGACTACAACATCCGCACCGCCCTCTCCCCCGCCGTTTTTCTGGACCCGGGCTGCGTCACCCTCCCCGCGGCGGACGCCCCTGTCATCTTAGAGGTGAAGTGGGACGCGTTCCTCCCCGACCTGGTGCGGGACCTGGTGCAGCTGCCCGGGACGCGCACCTCCGCCTTTTCCAAGTACGCCGCCTGCCGCCTGTACGGCTAAATTTCCAAGACAAGGAGAACGAGACCATGACTTTTCAAGACATTTTTAAATCCAGCTTTTTAGAGAATGTAAGCAGCGTGTCCCTGCTGGACATGGGGCGCGCTTTGGTGCTGGCCTTTGGGCTGGGGCTGTTTATCTTCCTCATCTACAAAAAGACCTTTGCCGGGGTGATGTACTCCTCCAGCTTTGGGGTGACGCTGGTGGGCCTGACCATGATTACCACCCTGGTGATTTTGGCGGTCACCTCCAACGTGGTGCTGTCTTTGGGCATGGTGGGCGCTTTGAGCATCGTGCGGTTCCGGGCGGCCATAAAGGAGCCCTTGGACATCGCTTTCCTGTTCTGGGCCATTGCCGTGGGCATTGGAAGGGACTGGCATGTCCGCCGCCACCCAAGACAGCGCGGGCCAGGCCCCGGCCATCCCCCAGGGCCAGGAGGGCATGGGCAGCCCGCCGGAGCTTCCCAGCGGGGAAGGGCCCCAGGAGGCCCCCGGCCAAGCAGCCCCGGACAGCGCCTCCTCCGCCACAGAGGAAAACCCGGCCAGTGAGGCGGAAAGCTCCTCCGGGGAGGGGGATACCTCCAGTGGGGAGGAAAGCCCTTCCGCCCCAGAGGAGCAAGCCTCCCCAGAGGAAGCAGGCGGGGCCATGGGACAGGAGCCTCCCACCCAGCCGGCAGAAGGGGCAGCTGACGCTGGGATAGAGGCCCAGCCCGGGGCGCTGGGCCAGGGGCAAAGCCAGGCTTCCTCCGCCACGGAACAGTGGGTGCTGCTGGGGGGTTCCTTTCTGGCGCTGGGGATGGGGCTGGCGGCGGCGGGGCTCTACCACAGAAAGGGGTAACCATCCTGGCCACGGAACCAGCCCGGGATGGAGTGCCTGCCGTCCCCAGGTTTGTGCCAGGCGTTCCCCTCCGAGGGATGTGAAAGAGAAAAAGGACATGGCCCGCAGTGAGCGTGCCATGTCCTTTTGTTGGATGAGAAAACCCGACGAAGGTTCTCTCGCAGTTGTTATGCAGCGACAAAGGTTTGATGGAAATTCGTCAGGATGCTGGCGGCCTGGGCGCGAACAGCTGTCCCTTCGGGGTCGATGGTGCCATCGTCGTGGCCGTTGATCAGCTTGTTGCCGTTGGCCCAGCTCATGGCCTTCTCCGCCCAGCCGGCTATCTTTTCGCTGTCGGGGTACTGGCTCAAATCGCCCTCGGCAGTCAGGTCATACTCCTTATACTCCGCATAGTTGTAGAGCATCTGGGCCAGCTCCTGGCGGGTAACGTCATCCTCGGGGCGGAAGGTTCCGTCCCCATCACCCTCGGCCACACCGGTCAAGCGGGCCCAGTACACGGCGTTGGTGTACCAAATATCGGCATCCACATCCTCATAGGGATAGCCCAAGTCCTCTTCGCTGATATCCGGGGTGCCCTCCAGGTTGTAAAGGATTTGCACCACCTGGGCGCGATCCAGGTTCTCCTCAGGGCCAAAGGTGGTGTCGCCGGTGCCTGCCATAATCTCATGGTCGTAGACATACTTCACGGCGCCATAGTACCATGCCCCGGCCGCAACGTCGTTGAAAGGAGGCGCGGGCTCGGAAGTCTGCTGGGACAGCCACTGGAAAATGGTCTGGCCCTGGTCATCCTCCACCAGGTTGTTGTAGACGTAATTCCAAGCGTCGTGGGCGCCGAAATAGTCGGTGCCGTCAAACACGGGCCCTTCGGGATAGAGCTCCAGCTTGGCGTCCACACCAGCAGCGATCAAGCGCTCATAGGTGCCAGGCAGACCGCCGGCGGCGCCGTCGGAAGCGCTGCCCACCAGGTAGACAGGGAAGCCCTTGTCCGCGATCACCTTTGCCTGTGCCTCGTTCAGGTTCCCGCCGGAAACCAGCATGGCGGCGGCGAACTGAATGCGGTTGTCAGTGGTGGAGGTTATCAACGGGGTGGTCATGCCGGTGCCCATAGAAAGGCCGCCTACATAGACCCGCTCCGGGTCGATATAATTGTCTTCAATCACCTGGTGGATAAGGGCCTCCATATCATCCAGCCGTTTGGAGCTCCAGCCCTCTGTCGTGGACTGAGGCGCCAGCACATAGGCGCCGCCCAGCTGCTCTTGGAATTCCTCATCGGCAAAGGCCAGGGCCCGGTTGCCCACCAGGTTGGCGCCGGCGTTGTTCACAACCTTGCCGTCGATTTCGCTTTCGGCATAGCGCTCGCCTGTGCCGTGGAACCACACCAGCAAAGGCCGCAGGTTGTCTTCGCTGGCGTTAGCGGGGGTATACAGGGGGGCCTTACCGCCACCGGGGACCTCCAGGGAGAGGTCAAAGGCGGAGAACAGCGGGTCGTGACGGGTTTCATCCTGCACATAGACCGCGTCCGCAATACCGGGGATACCCTTCTCCTGGGTGAGCTTCACCTCTACAGTGGCAAAGGCGTGGAACCCGTTCAAGGTGTACCAAGAGGCCCGTGTTGCGGGGACGTCGTACCGGCTGGCATCGCTCTCGCCGTTTTGCTCGGTGCGGGTACCCCATTCAATGTCCAACTTGACATAGTTGCCCTCTTCGGCCTTATTGCCCTGGGCATCGGCCACGTAAGCGTCCAGGATATTCCACTTGGCCCAGTTATCTTCCAGGGCATAGTCCTCTTTTTCAGGGTCCCACGCGAAGTTCCCGAAGGAGCCCTGGACATTCCCGTTGGCCTCTGTCACCTTGGCGGCAGCGGCAAAGGTGTCTTTATCCACATCCCCGGCTTTGAGGGGGATGCCCATGTCAATGAGTATGCCGGAGAAGTAATAGCCAGGGTTAATGGCGGTGCGAAGCACATCAAAGGAGACCGTTGTCTCGCCGTGGGCCACAACCGCCGGGAGTAAGGCAACGGTCAACAGCAGTGTCAAAAGGATAGATAGGAATTTCTTGCTTGTTCTTCGAACCTTCTTTTTCACAAAATTCGCCTCGTTTCCTCAAAAATTGGTCATTCTTTCAATACGCTCTCCTCGTTTGCTTTTCCCATTCCCCTTGCCGGGAACGGAACTCCTCCTTTCCCCCCCTTTCCTACAGGCGATGCTTACAGAGCTCTCTCCTGCCGGAGCTTCCCAGGCAGGTTTGCCCTAAGCATAAATACCGTTGTTTCATTTTTGCTTTCTATGGTTTGCATTATAGACCACTTGACGATGTTTGTCAACGAAAATAGCGATAATAAAAAATCAATTTGTTTATAATAATTAGTGTATTTGCAACTGTGCAAGTAAGTATTTGCGCGGTTGCAAAAAACCGCTATTCTCCTAGGTTTTTTCGTCTTTGCAAGATTTGGTTATCAAAAATTCATGGAACCGGCTCCCTTGTTGCTATATCCATAATTTTGCCTGATATCTCATGACGTTCCAAAGGCATTGTGCAACAAAATCCGTGAATTCATGCAAAACAGCTTGACAGCCGCTGTCCATAGGCATATAATAACACCATCGGCAGATCGATTAAGCAATGGCGCTTCGCAGGCACGGCTTGCGAAGCGCTTTTTGTGTTCCATACAGCAGGGCAAAGGCGCCTTGGGATTTTCCCAGGGCGCCTTTTTTGTTCCACCTGGGCAACCGGCGGCTCAGCCGTTTTGCATACACAAATTTTACGGAAAGAGTTGATAAGTATGACATTCAGTGCGGTCAACACAATTTGGGTGCTGGTGGGCGCTGCCCTGGTGTTCTTCATGCAGGCGGGTTTCTCCCTGTGTGAGGCGGGCTTTACCCGTGCGAAAAACACAGGCAACATCCTGATGAAGAACCTGATGGACTTCTGCATTGGCACGCCCTGCTTCTGGCTGGTGGGCTTTGGCTTTATGTTCGGCAGCGGCACCGCCTTGTTTGGCACCATTGACCCGTTGATTATGGGCCTTGTTTGGCCCCATTGACCCGTTGATTATGGGCGATTACAGCCACATTCTCCCGGCGGGGGTGCCCCTGTGGGCCTATGCCATTTTCCAGACGGTGTTCTGCGCCACCTCGGCCACCATCGTCTCCGGCGCCATGGCGGAGCGCACCAAGTTCTCCGCTTACTGTATCTACTCGGCGGCCATCTCCCTAATCATCTACCCCGTTTCCGGCCACTGGATTTGGGGCGGCGGCTGGCTTTCGCAGCTGGGCTTCCACGATTTCGCAGGTTCCACCGCGGTGCACATGGTGGGCGGCCTGTGCGCTTTGATCGGCGCCAAAATCCTGGGGCCCCGCATTGGCAAGTATGACAAGAACGGCAAGCCCCGGGCTATTCTGGGCCACAATATGACTTCCGCCGCTTTGGGTGTATTCATCCTGTGGTTCTGCTGGTTTGGCTTCAACGGCGCCTCCACGGTGGGCATGGATACCGACGAGCTGATGGAGCGGGCCGGCCTGGTGTTCTTCAACACCAACATGTCCGCCGCCGTGGCCTGCTGCGCCGCTTTGATTTTCACCTGGATCCGTTACAAGAAGCCCGACGTCTCCATGACCTACAACGCGGCCCTGGCCGGCCTGGTGGGCGTTACCGCTGGCTGCGACGCGGTAAATCCCGTGGGCGCCTTCTTCATTGGCGCTGTCTGCGGCATTGTCATGGTGCTGGCCATTGAGTTCTTCGATAAAGTGGCCAAGATCGACGACCCTGTGGGGGCTATCTCCGTCCACTGTGTGTGCGGCGCTTTGGGCACCTTGCTGGTGGGTCTGTTTGCCACGGGCAGTTCCACCGCTCCCGGCCTATTTTATGGCGGCGGCTTTGGCCTGCTGGGTATACAGGTCCTGGGCGTGCTCTCCGTGGCGCTGTATGTGGCTGTTGTCATCACCATCGTGTTCCAGCTGATTAAGCACACCATCGGCCTGCGGGCGGACCCCGAGGACGAACTGATGGGCCTGGATGTTTCCGAGCACGGCCTGCTCACCGCTTACGGCGGCTTTGCCATGCTCCCCGACACCACAGCCTTGGACGGGGACGCAGCTGCCGCTCCTGTTCAGGTGTCTGGTGACGTGCCTCCCGCCGAGGCGGTGCCTGTGAAGAAGATGCCTGTTTTCTCGGAGGAATCTCCCAAGTTCACCAAGGTGGAGATCCTCTGCAAGGAGTCCCGCTTTGAGGCTTTGAAAACAGCCATGATGGACATTGGCATCACAGGCATGACCATGTCCCACGTGCTGGGCTGCGGCTTGCAGAAGGGCAAGCCCGAATATTACCGGGGCGTACAGGTGGAGGCCACCCTTCTGCCCAAGGTACAGGTGGATATTGTGGTCAGCAAAGTGCCGGTGCGAACGGTGATTGAAACCGCCAAGAAAGTGCTGTACACCGGCCACATTGGGGACGGCAAAATCTTTGTGTACGATGTGGAGAACGTGGTGAAGGTGCGCACCGGCGAGGAGGGCTACGACGCCTTGCAGGACGTAGAGTGAGAAACGCCAGCACACCTCCATAAAGAAAACCGGCAGGACCCCAACGGTTCCGCCGGTTTTTGCCATGTTCCCCTGGGATTATCCCAAGCCTGTCTTTTCCAAAAGAGACTGGTACAGCTCCTGGGTGCTGGCGGCGTCGGGGGCGTTGAGGACAATGGTGCGGCCGTCGGACTCCAGGACCACGCAAGCGCCGCAGGAGGCGAAGGTATAGCGGGTGTAATCGCCGTAGAGGTCGTTTTCAAAGCTGCCCAGGGCCACCTTGAAATTGCCCAGGCCGTTGGTGCGGAAGCCGGAGGCGTCCTGGGAGGGGTCCTGCTCAAAGTATTCCAACGAGGTGACGCTTCCGTAGGGAATGGTCAAGTCCCCCCAGCCGGAGGCGTCCACGGTGAGGGAATCCGTCCCATAGACATACTGGATGTCCCCGGTGAACAGGGACCAGGCCAGGAAAGCTCCGAACGCCAGGACAAGCACCGCAATCAGGACGATACTCCGGGGCTTGACGGGGCGTTTCTCCACCTTGCCCTCCGCCACCTGGCTCTTGTAGAAGCGGTAGGAGTAGCGGGTGGGCAAAATCACCATCACCGCCAGGATGACAAACCAAAGAAGAATCACCATCAGCACACTGGGGATGAGGGCGCAAACCATCAGCAGCAGGCCGCCCAGGCACCAGAGCTTCCCGGCGTAGCGGTGGGTGGCGTCCCAGTTTTCCTCGCTTTCCAAAGTCCACTTGATGCGGATGCCCACGGCGCCGTTCTGCTTTGTCTTGGGCATATAGTTGCCGATGAGGAAAAACAGCAGACCCATGAAGAAGGTGAACAGCGCGGTGATAAGGTAGGCCGAATCCGCGCCGCCCTGGGCAAGCTGGCCCACGACGCCCAGCAGCAAGGACAGCACGGGGAGAATCCAAGCCACCAGGTTCAGCACCTTGGGGCTTTGCTCCTTATTCCGGTTGGCGTGCAGCACCACCAGCATTATCACCCACTGGCTGACAAGCAGCAGCACCGGCTCCCAGAGAAACAGCGTTTGGCCTGCGAAAGCCGCCGGAAGGATGGGCAGCAAAATGACCAAAGAGGACAAAATCAGCTTGCCCTTATGGCGCGCCAGCATCTCTTTCATAACTCATTCTCCTTTCAGCTGTGAAAGCCACAGCATCACTTCCTCCAGCACGGAAGTGTTCAGTTGGTAATAGATGAATTTCCCCTCCCGCTGGTCGCGGATGAGGTCCGCCTCTTTCAGCACGGACAGGTGCCGGGAGATGGAAGCGGCGGTGACGGGGAAGTGCTCCCCTATCTCCCCGGCGGAAAGCTTCCCCTGTTTCAGCAGGTTCAATATCTCCCGGCGGATGGGGTCCGCCAAGGCTTTTAAGGTGTTTTGCAGCGCCACAGCTTCCTCCTTTCCCAGACATTTAACATTTAACCGAATTGTTAATTGAATGATAGCACCCGCCCCTTCCCTTGTCAAGAGGGGGCAGGAAAAAGCTCCCCGGGAGGCGGCGCTGTGCCGCAGCTTCCGGGGCGCTGTTTTTTATGTGGGAGATTCCGCCTGTATCCAGGGCATTTCCGTCATGCGCAGGTTGGTGCAACCATAGGGGATGAGCCGGACCTGCTGGGGCGGCGTCAGGGGGACGCGGCTGTCCGGCACTTCATGGCAGAGGCCGTTGTCAAAGCCCCAGTCAATCTGCACGAAGGTGCCGGTGAGGGAAATGGGCGGGCGCTCTGTGGAGAAGGGCGCGTCCCAGCCCTCCTGCTCCTCCACGGTGAAGCTGTCGTCCGCGAAGGCGTAGTTCCAGGGGGAAAGGGGGCGGATTTCATAGTCGCAGTAGGGGTATTTCCGCTCCACCCCGTTTTGCGTGTACTCCAGGCGGGTCCACTCCTCCTGGATGGCCACGGCATACAGCAAGGGGCCGCGCTTGACGCAGTACAGGTCGTTGGGGCGGCGCTCCAGTTTTGTCTCCATGGTGAAGGACACCTGCACCTGCTGGGTGCCGCTCCAGTCCCGCTCCACGGTGAAGAAGGCGCCGGGCTGGGCCTGTGCCCCATCCACCACGGCGGACGTCACGGCGCCGGGGATGCGGATGCCCAAGGAGAAACGCGCGTGCCTGTCCGTGGTGACGGTGTAGGTCAGCGTGTCCCGGAAGGGGTAGTCCGTTTCCAGCCGGCAGGTGACATGGGCCTCCCCTATCTGGCAGGACACCACGGAGGGGGCCAGAATCACCGAGGCCAGGCCCTCTTTCCAGCCCATAAAGGTGGAGAGGGCCAACTTGGGCCAGCCCTGGTTGAAGTTGGCCGTGCAGCAGCCAAAGTTGGGCTCCAGGCCAAAGAGGTGGGAATCCCCGGGGTTGGTGGCGAACACCACGTGGTCCTCCGGCAGGCGGGTGCAGCACACTTGGTTGGTCTGCTGGTCGTACTGGTGGCTCCACATATCGGGGCTCAAGGTGGCGGGCAGGGCGTTGAAGGCCAGGGCCTCCGCCAAATCCCCCCACTGAGCTTCGCCGGTGATAGAGAGCAGCTGCTCGTAGGAGTACATGGCCTCCACCACCGAGCAGCACTCGCTGCCCCGG
>FR893762.1:0-4202 GCA_000435395.1 Firmicutes bacterium CAG:94 | reverse complement strand
GGTGAAGTGGCCGCAGGCCATGCCGTGGTCCCGGTGGAGCCGTGTGTAGGCCTGCTTGGCCATGGCGCTGGGATCCTCCCCGGACAGGCGGGAATACAGCGCCCCGGCCTTGAGGGACATGGCCAGGTTCACCACGTGGGACAGCTGGGTCCACTTGGCCTGAGGCTTTTCCAGGCGCCACTCCCGGTAGAGGGCCTCGTAGTCAAAGCCCTCCACCCGCAGGGCGTGGGCCAAGTCCAGCAGCCAATCCTCGGGGCGGCGCTCATACAGCCAAAAGCGGCTGGAGGAAAACGCCAAGGCCGCGGAGATTGCCCTCTCCCCGGAGGAACTTGCTACAATTGACGCCATCCTGGCGGCGGTGTAAGAGGGGAACTTCTTGACAAATGGCGGTTCTTATCCAATAATAAAGGGAGAGAACCCATTTGGAAAGGAGCAGGACTTATGAACAAAATCCATACCGAGAACGCCCCCGCCGCCATTGGCCCCTATTCCCAGGGGTATGAGGTAAACGGCGTGGTGTACACCTCCGGCCAGCTGCCGGTGGACCCCCAGACCGGCGCGGCGCCGGAAGGCATCACCGCCCAGGCGGAGCAGAGCTGCAAGAACGTGGGCGCCATTTTGGAGGCCGGCGGCTCTGGGTTTGAGCAGGTCTTTAAGACGCTGTGCTTCTTGGCGGACATGAAGGACTTCGCCGCCTTTAACGAGGTGTACGCCAAGTATTTCACCTCCAACCCCGCCCGCAGCTGCGTGGCCGTGAAGGAGCTGCCCAAGGGCGTGCTGTGCGAGATTGAGGCCATCGCCCTGAAAAAGTAAAGAGGAAAAGCGCTGGGGCCGCCCGGCGCTTTTTTTCTGCGCAGCAGAAAAGCCCCCGGCATGCGGGGGCTTTTTCGCGTTCGCGTTTAAGGGTTACAGGGCAAAGTCGCCGTCCCGGAAGATTTCCACCTCTTGGCCGTCCTCTGTGGTGCCCACAATCTTCATGTCGGGGGTGCCAATCATGAAGTCGATGTGGATGGTGGAATCGTTGAACAAGTCCGGGTGGCCCGCGGGAGAGGAGTTGAGCCCACGGCCCAGCGCCAGGTGGCAGCTGGCGTTTTCGTCGATGAGGGTGGTGTAGTACACCAGGCCGCTCATGCTGATGGGGGAATGGTACTCCACCAGGGCGGCCTCGCCCAGGTAGCCGGCGTTTTCGTCGGTGGCCACCAAAGCTTCCAGCATCTCCTTGCCGGCGCCGGCCAGGACCTCCACCACCTTTCCCTTTTCAAAGCGGAAGCCGAAGTTCTCGATCTTCTTGCCGCCCAGCACCAAGGGCCGGGAGGCGTACACCACGCCGTTTGTCTCGTACTTGGCGGGGGTGGTGCAGATTTCCTCGGTGGGGATGTTGGGGGTGAAGGGGATGGCGGGGGCGCCCTCGTGGCCGAACTTAGACCAGGGGGTCAGGCCCACGGTGAGGTCCGTGCCGTTCCCGGCGGTGTAGTGGAGCTTGGTCAGCTTCAGGGCGTCCACGGCCTTACCGCGGGCTGCCTTTTGGGCGCGGAGCTCCTCCCAGGTCTTCACCACATCGTTGTCCTCGTCGATGTAGCACAGCTTTAAGAGGATTTCCCACAGCTCCCGGAGGGCCTCCTCCCCCTTCTTATCCAGGATGTACTCGGCCCACTCCACGGTGGGCACCATGGCGATGAGCCACTGGCAGTGCTTCTCCCGGCTGGCCTTGCGCATGATGTTCCGCACGCCGTCCACATGGGCGAAAATGGCGTTGGACTCCTTCTCGCTGACGCCCTCCATCAGCTGGGGGTTCACGCCCTCCAGGCGGACGTAGCAGGCGCCCTCGTCCAGGTACTTCTGGTACATGGAGCGCTCCCAGTCCTCCACCCGGCGGACGTCCTCGTCGGGGCGGTAGTGGGCGGCCACCTTTAAGTTGGCCTGGTCCAGGTAGTTGACCACCACGTTGCCGGCGCCCAGCTTGTAGCACTCCTCGGCGAAGATGCTGGTAAACTGCCAGCCTTCCAGGGCGGCCTCCACCAAAACGGTCTGGCCCTTCTGCACGTTCAGGCCCACCCGGGCCAGGGTGTAGGCGTATTTGCGTTTCATGTTTTCCAAATCCATGGGACGTTCCTCCTTTTGCGTGCTTTATCTATGCGCCATTATACCGCAGTAAAGGGGAAATGTAAATCCCCTTTCGCAGCTGGAACAAAAGGGATACAGCGGGGACTTTTTACATGGACGAAGCCGGGCGCAGCTCTCCACGCCTGTCTACTGTGCCACGGTGTACAGGGAGTAGAACAGCCCCTTGCGGTCCATCAGCTCTTGGAACTGGCCGGTCTCCACCACGCGGCCGTGGTGCAGCACCAAAATGCCGTCGTACCTGCGGAGGAGCGCCTCGTCCAAGGAGTGGGTGACCACCACCCGGGTGAGGCCCTCCAAATCCAAAATGGAGCTGGAGATGCGGAAGGCTGTCTCCTTATCCAGGGAAGCGGTGGCCTCGTCCACCAAAAGCACGGGGGTGTGCCGCAGCAGACACCGGGCGATGGACACCCGCTGGCGCTGGCCGCCGGAAAGCCCCGAGCCGTTCTCCCCACAGAGGTAGCCCTCACCCTTCTCCTGGATGATGGGGGCGAGGCCCGAAAGCTCCTCGGCCCGCTGAACCTGCTGGGGCGGAAAGTCCCGGAACATGGTGATGTTGTCCCGCAAGGTGCTGTTGAACACGAACACGTTCTGCTCCACCAGGGAGACCAGCTCGTAGAGGGACTGGGTGCTGACGGTGGAGAGCTCCCGGCCGTCGTAGAGGATTTCCCCAGAGTAGCCGCTGTGGCCCGCCATGAGCAGATTCAGCAAGGTGGACTTCCCCGAGCCGGAAGCGCCCACCAGGGCGTAGCTCTTCCCCGCCTGGAACTGGGCGTTTACGTGGTGGAGCACCTCCTCCCCCTCTTGGTAGGAGAAGGAGAGGTCCCGCACCTGGATGCCCTCTTCCAGCTTTTTGGGGATGGGCGCGCCCTCCTCCCGGACGTTTTGGGAGAGGGAGTCCGCCAGCTTGTCCATAAGGGCCAAAGCCGCCCGGCGGTTGGCGAGCATCTCAGGGCCCTCCTGCAGGAACATGATGGAAAGCCCGCTGAGCTGGAGGAACACAGAGGCCACGCCAGGGGTGACGCCTTTGCCCGCCAAAGCCAGCACGGCCGCCACCAGGAACACCCCGAACTGGGCTGCCAGCCCCGCCACGCTGCCCAAGGAGCGCAGCACCTGGGCCAGGCACATCCGGCGGCGCTTGGCCTCTTGGGCCTGGGCGTTGCTTTGGGAGAACAGCCGCAGGATGTCCTTCTCGGCTTTGAAGCTCTTCACCACGGAGAAGCCGGCAAGGCCGTCTTTGACCATGGAGAGGAAGCTGTCGTTTTTCCGGGAGACTTCCTGCTCCCGGCTGGCCAAGTGCTTGCCCGCCACCAGGGAGGCGCCCAGGGGCAACAGGGAAAGCACCAGGGCAATCAAGGTGAGCAGGGGGCTGTACCAAAGCATCATCAAAAAGGCGCCCACGCAGAGGATGGCGTCCATCACCAGGTCAAAGAGCTTTTCCAGGTAGTTCACCTCGATGCTGTTGGCGTCGTTGGAGAGGGCGGACAAATAGGTGGAGGTGCTCTCCCGGGAAAAGGTGGAGATGTTCTTCTTTAACAGCTGGCTGTAGGCGTAATCCTTATACTGGCCCATGGCCCGGGTGAAGAACCGGGGCAAGGCGTAGGCCCGGACGGCGCCCACCAAAATAATAGTGGCCACAATGCCCAAAAGCACCCAGCAGATACCTCCCAGGGAAAGGGTGTTGCCGCTGCCCGCCATCAAGTCCATAATCTGCTGGAGCAGCCAGGAGATGACCAGGTTCGCAAAGGCCATCACCACGGTGGCGGCAAAGGCCAGGATAAAATTCAATTTGTTCCTTCTGTAGAATTGGCGGACAAAGGGCCGCCGGATTTCACGCTTCTTCATGACAAACCTCCTCCCACAGGGCCCACAGGCCGGGGTAATCGCTTTCGTTGTCCTTCAGCTGGGCTTCCACGCCCTCCATGGCGGTGGGGCCGAAATCGTCGTAGGCGGCGGCGTCCCGCTGTAGGGTGATGAACTTGTGGTGCTCTAAGCCGTAGCTGGGGGCGGCGTCGAACCGCAGGGCCAGCTGGCGGGCCTGGCGCAGGTACTCTTTCGTCCGCTCCCTATCCCCCAGCTGG
>FR893761.1:28012-40276 GCA_000435395.1 Firmicutes bacterium CAG:94 | reverse complement strand
AATCCCACCGTAGGATGCTGATTGACACTTTTATCAACGCCATTTTCCTGTACGATGACAAAATGGTGATAACATTCAACTACAATGAAGGAACAACGACCATCACTTTTGATGACCTAAAAAGCGCATTGGCCGATCAGAAAACAGGTTCGGATTTGGATTGCTCAACTGCACCAGCGGCAAGTTGCCGCTCCCAAGTCGCGAACCTCACTTTGTGGGGTTCGCGATTTTTATTGCCCGCGTTTCAGATTGGCATCAAATTCGTCACCCTAACCCAGGTAAAACGCCACACAGCTGTGTGGTATTTTTTGTTGCGCAGTGCGCCATTTCTAGCTTCTCTCTAATCGCGAACTCCATGTTCAATGGGGGCGCGATTTTTGTTACCCGTACATCTTAAAAAGAAAAGAAGCTTTTTTCGGTACCTCCCCAAAAGTGGCCCGTAACCTTCCCATCCCGAAAACGCCCGTCCCTTTGCTCGAATTGTCACCTGCCCTCTAAAATCACGGTTGACAATCCCTTCTCTCCCATGCTACCCTATATCCAGCACAAACACGAAAAGGAGCCTGTTGCCATGAACGTCGCCGATGAAATCCTGGAGCTGCTGGAAAGCTCCGGCGCCCCCCTCTCCGGGGAGGAGATGGCCCGGCAGCTGGGGGTCAGCCGCAACGCCGTGTGGAAGGCCGTCCAGCGCCTGCGGGAGGATGGCTACCAGATTGAGGCCGCCACCAACCGGGGCTATCAGCTGGTTTCCGCGGACAACGCCCTCACCCCCCAAAGCGTCCGCCGCCTGCTGGAGGGCCCTGCCCAAAGCTGCGCCATTGAGGTGCGGGACTCTGTCACCTCCACCAACACGGTGCTCAAAAGCATCGCCGAGCAGGGCGGGGCGGAGGGAATGGCCCTCATCGCCCAGCAGCAGACCCAGGGCAAGGGCCGCCTGGGCCGGAGCTTCCTCTCGCCCAAGGGCACGGGGCTGTACCTCAGCGTTTTGCTGCGGCCCCGCTTCCCCGCGGAGGAAGCCCTCTCCATCACCACAGCGGCCGCCGTGGCCGTGGCGGAGGCCATCGACCAGCTCACCGGCCAGCAGGCGAAAATCAAGTGGGTCAACGACGTGTACCTCCGGGGCCGGAAGGTCTGCGGCATCCTCACCGAGGCCGCCGTGGATTTTGAGTCCAGCGGCCTGCACTACGCCATCTTGGGCATCGGCATCAACCTGCGGGCGCCGGAGGGCGGCTTCCCGCCGGAAATCGCCGGCGTGGCCGGGGCCCTGTTCCATGACGAGGTGCCCCCTGGCGCCCGGGCCCGCCTGGCCGCCGGCATCTTGAACCGGTTTTTCGCCTATTACAGCGCCTTGCCCCGCCGGGACTACATGGAAGCCTACCGCCAGCGTTCCCTGCTCACCGGGCTGGAGGTCACCTACACCCAGGGCAGCCAGTCCGGCGAGGGCCTGGTCCTAGGTGTGGACGAGGAGGCCCGCCTGCTGCTGCGCCTGCCAGATGGCCAGGAGCGCGCCTTCTCCGCGGGCGAGGTGCAGATTAAGAAAGATTTCCTGGCCCGCCTGCGCCAGGAGGAAGAGAGGGAACCCACATGAAGCTTCAATGGAAAAACAAACTCCAGCGCACGGTGATGGCCGGCGTGTTCGCCGCCTTGCTGGTGGTGCTGTCCCAGGTGTCCATCCCCCTGCCCACAGGGATTCCCGTCACCTTGCAGACCTTTGCCGTGGCTTTGTGCGGCTGTGTGCTGGGGCCCGCCGTGGGCAGCGCGGCCGTGGGGGTGTACCTGGCTTTGGGCGCGGTGGGTGTGCCGGTGTTCGCCGGGTTTTCCGGCGGGGCAGGCGCCCTGGTGGGCATGACCGGCGGCTACCTGTGGGCCTTTTTGCCCATGGCCTTCCTCTGCGGCCTGGGGGCCCAGCAGAAGAACAAGTTCCTGGCTTTGGCCTTGGGCTTGGCGGGCCTGGCGGTGTGCCACGGCTGCGGGGCCGCCCAGTTCGCGCTGGTGATGTCCATCTCCCCGGCGCAGGCGTTCCTCGCCGCCTCCGCGCCCTACCTCATCAAGGATGTCCTCTCTCTGGTGCTGGCTTACGGCGCCGCCCGGGCTGTTGTCCTGGCCTTAAAGCGGGCCCGTCTGGTGACTCTCTCATGACGCGCCTGCGGGGCCACCACCTGTTCTGCGCCACCCTGTTCCAAGGCAGCGGCTACGACCAGGCCTTCACCGCCCAGATGGAGCGCACCCTTGCCGCCTTGGAGGCAGGGGAGGACTTCACCCTCTGCGCCGGGCCGGATTCCCTGTGCGCCGCCTGTCCCAACCTGCGCCCGGGAGAGCGCTGCGCCCATGGCACCAGCGACGTGGCCCGCCGGGACGCCGCCGCCCTGGCAGCGGTGGGGTTCCAGCCTGGGCAGAGCCTTTCGCCCAGCCAGGCGGGGGAGAGGCTGCGGCAGGTGACGGAAAGCCAGTGGGGATCCGTGTGCGCTGGCTGCCGCTGGCGGAAGGCCGGCCTGTGCTCTTGGGGGCTGTTCCAAAGGCTGCGCGCCCAGCGCTTTGTATAGTTTGTTAAAAGAAGGGGCCGTTTCCTGGAAAAACCAGGGGCGCGCCCCTTCTTTTTTCATTTCCCTCTTGCTTTCGGGCGGGGAATATACTAAAATAGGGGTGGATAATCTGTAAAACTGTTTGAATTTTGTGTTCTCCGCCTCCCTTTTTTAGGAGGCTTAACCATCTTTTTCCGGGAATTTTACGGAGAGAGCAAAGTGTACAAATTAAATCGCTAATTGTATATCGATATATCACTCCTACCAATTTACAACTTCCCGGGATTCTGTTAAAATATTGTCAAAGTCAGAGGAAAGAGGTGAGGGAAGTGCCGAGCCAGGGCGTTTCAAAGCAGACGCTGCAAAGGCTTCCAGTTTATCTCAGCTACTTGAAGGGCCTGCGCGAAGCTCCCAAGTACATCTCGGCAACAGCAATAGCAGAAGCGCTGAACATGAACCATGTGGTGGTGAGAAAAGACCTTGCCTCCATCAGCAGCTCGGGCAGGCCAAAGGTGGGCTATGTCCGCGAGGACCTTATCTACGAGCTGGAGGGCTTTTTGGGCTACGATAACACCCAGGACGCCGTCCTGGTAGGCACCGGCCAGCTTGGCAAGGCGCTGCTTGCCTACGATGGCTTTGTGGAATATGGCCTCAACATCTTGGCTGGGTTCGATACGGACCCGTTCACCGTCAACACGGAGGTGGGGGGGAAGATGATTCTCCCCATGGACCGCCTGGAAGACCTCTGCCAGCGGATGAAGGTGCGCATTGGCATCCTCACTGTCCCCGGCGAGCACGCCCAGGCCGTGTGCAACCTGTTGATTAAAAGCGGGATTCTGGCTGTGTGGAACTTTTCCAACGTCCACCTGGACGTGCCGGAGGGAATCCTGGTGCAAAACGAGAACATGGCGGTTTCCCTCGCCATCTTATCCAACCATTTAAAGGAAAGATTCAGCACAAAATAACTTAAAAAAAGGATGGAGTATTTCATGAACACGAAAATGACTTACGAAGTTGTGGAGAACGCGGAGACATTCGAAAGAATGCTTGCCCGGGTGCGCGAGGCGCAGAAGGTGTTCGCCACCTACACCCAGGAGCAGGTGGACAAAATCTTCCGCGCCGCCGCCATGGCTGCCAACCTCCAGCGTATCCCGCTGGCCAAAATGGCTGTGGAGGAGACCGGCATGGGCGTGGTGGAAGACAAGGTCATCAAGAACCACTACGCGGCTGAGTACATCTATAACGCCTATAAGAACACCAAGACCTGCGGCGTTATCGAGGAGGACCCCGCCTACGGCACCAAGAAGATTGCCGAGCCCATCGGTGTTATCGGCGCCGTTATCCCCACCACCAACCCCACTTCTACCGCCATCTTTAAGACCCTTATCGCCCTGAAGACCCGCAACGGCATCATCATCAGCCCCCACCCCCGCGCCAAGAAGTGCACCATCGCGGCTGCCAAGGTTGTGCTGGAGGCCGCTGTGAAGGCCGGCGCTCCCGAGGGCATCGTTGGCTGGATTGACATTCCGAACCTGGAGCTGACCAACACCCTGATGGCCGAGGCTGACATCATCCTGGCCACCGGCGGCCCCGGCATGGTGAAGGCTGCCTACTCCTCCGGCACGCCCGCCCTGGGCGTGGGCGCCGGCAACACCCCTGCCATCATCGACGACACCGCCGATGTGGTGCTGGCTGTCAACTCCATCATCCACTCCAAGACCTTCGACAACGGCATGATCTGCGCCTCCGAGCAGTCCGTCATCGTGCTGGACAAGGTCTACAAGGCTGTGAAGGATGAGTTCAAGAAGCGCGGCTGCTACTTCCTTAACAAAGAAGAGACGGAAAAGGTCCGCAAGACCATTATCATCAACGGCTCCCTCAACGCCAAGATTGTTGGCCAGAAGGCCCACACCATCGCCGCCCTGGCTGGCGTGGACGTGCCCGAGAGCACCAAGATCATCATCGGCGAAGTGGAGAGCGTGGACATCTCCGAGGAGTTCGCTCACGAGAAGCTGTCCCCCGTGCTGGCCATGTACAAGGCCAAGACCTTCGACGAGGCCATTGAGAAGGCCGAGCACCTCATCGCCGACGGCGGCTACGGCCACACCTCCTCCCTGTACATCAACGTGGCGGAGAAGGAAAAGATGGCCAAGCATCAGGCTGCCATGAAGACCTGCCGTATTCTGGTGAACACCCCCTCTTCTCAGGGCGGTATCGGCGACCTGTACAACTTCAAACTGGCTCCCTCCCTTACTCTGGGCTGCGGTTCTTGGGGCGGCAACTCCGTCTCTGAGAACGTGGGTGTCAAGCACCTGATCAACATCAAGACCGTTGCCGAGAGGAGAGAGAATATGCTGTGGTTCCGCACGCCTGAGAAGGTTTACTTTAAGAAGGGCTGCATGCCTGTGGCCCTCAACGAGCTGAAGACCGAATACAACCGCAAGAAGGCGTTTATCGTCACCGACTCCTTCCTGTTCAAGAGTGGCTTCACCAAGAACATCACCGATAAGCTGGACGAACTGGGCATCCAGTACGCTTGCTTCTACGACGTTGCTCCCGATCCCACCCTGGGCTGCGCTATGAAGGGCGTGGAGCAGATCCGCGACTTCGAGCCCGACGTGATCATCGCTCTGGGCGGCGGTTCTCCCATGGACGCTGCCAAGATCATGTGGGTGCTGTACGAGCATCCCGATGCCGACTTCCAGTCCATGAGCATGGACTTCATGGATATCCGGAAGCGTATCTACAAGTTCCCCAAGATGGGCGAGAAGGCAATCATGGTTGCTATCCCCACCTCTTCCGGTACTGGTTCCGAAGTGACTCCCTTCGCCATCATCACCGATGAGAAGACCGGCACCAAGTGGCCTCTGGCTGACTACGAGCTGCTGCCCACCATGGCTATCGTGGACGCCGACAACATGATGACCCAGCCCAAGGGCCTGACCTCTGCTTCCGGTATCGACGTCATGACCCATGCCATCGAGGCGTATGTGTCCATCATGGCTACCCCCTTCACCGATGGCCTGGCCCTGCAGGCGATGAAGGCCGTGTTCGATTACCTGCCCTCCGCCTATGAAAACGGCGCCAACGACCCCTATGCCCGCGAGCGCATGGCCGAGGCCTCCTGCATGGCTGGTATGGCTTTCGCCAACGCCTTCCTGGGCGTGAACCACTCCATGGCTCACAAGCTGGGCGCTTACCATCACCTGCCCCACGGCGTGGCAAACGCTGTCATCCTTACCGATGTCATCCGTTACAACGCCGCTGAGGTCCCCACGAAGATGGGCACCTTCTCCCAGTATCAGTATCCCCATGCCAAGCAGCGCTATGTGGAGGCTGCCCGCTACTGCGGCATCCAGGGCAAGAACGACGACGAGGTCTTTGAAAACTTCATCCAGGCCCTGGAAGACCTGAAGGAGAAGATTGGCATCAAGAAGACCATCAAGGATTACGGCGTGGACGAGAAGTACTTCCTGGATACCCTGGACGAGATGGTGGAGAACGCCTTCAACGACCAGTGCACCGGCGCCAACCCCCGCTACCCCCTGATGAGCGAGATTAAGGAAATCTATCTCAAGTGCTACTACGGCAAGTAATATAAACGGAGGAGTTTTCACTATGAAACTGGAAAAGGTCATCGCAGTTCGGAATTCCAAAACCATCTACCGTGACGGCAGCTATGTCATCAAGGTGTTCGACGAGGGCTACTCCAAGGCGGATATCCTCAACGAGGCCTTGAACATCGCCCGCGTGGAAGAGACTGGCCTGCCCATCCCCCACGTGGAAGAGGTCACCAAGATTGAAGGCAAGTGGGCCATTGTCACCGACTATGCCGAGGGCAAGACCATCGCCCAGCTGATGGCCGAGAACCCCGACAAGAAGGACGAGTACCTGGAGCGCTTTGTGGACATCCAGATTGAGATCCAGTCCAAGACCTGCCCCATGCTCAACCGCCTCAAGGAGAAGATGAAGCGGAAGATTTCCCAGACCGGCCTGGACGCCACCACCCGCTATGAGCTGGATTCCCGCCTGGCCTCTATGCCCAACCACAACAAGCTGTGCCACGGCGACTTCAACCCCACCAACGTGGTCATCTCCCCCGATGGGGAGAGCTGGTCCGTCCTGGACTGGGCCCATGCCACCCAGGGCAACGCCAGTGCCGACGCCGCCCGCACCTACCTGCTGTTCTGGCTGGGCGGCGACATTGAGACCGCCGAGAAGTATCTGGACCTCTTCTGCAAGAAGACCGATACCGCCAAGCAGTATGTGCAGAAGTGGCTGCCCATCGTGGCCGCTTCCCAGTCCGTAAAGGGCAAGGCCGAGGAGCGCGAGTTCCTCATGCACTGGGTCAACGTGGTGGAGTACGAATAATCGCCCCGCGCCCCGCACGCCTGTTCTGTAAACCTATCCCCTTACAAAAAAAGAGTACCGTGCCCTGCCGGGGAGCAGGGCGCGGCCGCTCTTTCTAAAAATCTGAATCATGCACTCTTTTAGGAGGAAAAAACCATGAAATGTACTATTTGCATTGGGAGCTCCTGCCATCTTAAGGGTTCCCGCCAAATCGTGGAAGAGCTTCAGTACCTGGTCAAGGAAAACCACCTGGAGGACAAGGTAGAGCTGGGCGGCACCTTCTGCATGGGCAACTGCGTCAACGGCGTCAACGTCACTCTGGATGACAAGCTGTATTCCCTGTCTCCCGAGACCACCAAGGAGTTCTTCGAAAAGGAAATCCTTGCCAAAGTTCAATAAAAACGCGTCACGCAGGAAGCTCCATCAATGGCAAAACGGCATTGATGGAGTTTGCCGTGCCCGGACCCTTATTTTCACTGGAGAGGTTGTTCCCACATGGCTGAGTATTTAAAGCTGAAAAAATCGAACTGCGTCAACTGCTATAAATGTATCCGCCACTGTCCTGTGAAGTCCATCAAATACTCCACAGGCCAGGCGCAGATTGTCAACGATGAATGTATCCTCTGCGGCCAGTGCTTTGTGGTCTGTCCCCAGAACGCCAAGGAAATCCGCAACGATGTGCCCAGCGCTATCAACCTGCTCAAGGCGGGCCCTGTCTATGCCAGCTTGGCGCCCTCCTTTGTGGCAAACTATCCTGGCGCCACCATCGCCACCATGGAAAAGGCCTTAAAGCAGCTGGGCTTTGCCGGGGTGGAGGAAACCGCCATTGGCGCGTCCATCGTCAAGACCGAGTATGAGAACATCGTCCGGGAGGGCCGCCAGGAAGTCATCATCTCCACCTGCTGCCACTCTGTCAACACCTTGGTGGAAAAGTACTATCCCGAGGCCCTGCCTTACCTGGCCACAGTGCTTTCCCCCATGCAGGCCCACTGCCAGAAAATCAAGCAGGAGCACCCCGAGGTGAAGACCATCTTCATCGGGCCCTGCATCTCCAAAAAGGCGGAGGCCGAGGCTTACCCCGGCCTGGTGGACTGCGTCCTCACCTTCGAGGAGCTTTCCGACTGGCTCAAGCAAGAGGGCATCACCATCGAGCAGGGGGAGGACCACCTGGAGGAGAGCCGCGCCCGGCTGTTCCCCACCTCCGGCGGTATCCTGCGCACTATGAACTGCGATTCCCCCGAGTACACCTACATGGTGGTGGATGGCGTCGACAACGTCCTCGCCGCCCTGGAGGACATCAAAGAGGGGCGCCTGAAAAAGTGTTTCATCGAGATGTCCATCTGTGCGGGCAGCTGCATTGGCGGCCCTGCCATGGAGCGTGAGCGCCGCCGTCCCATCACCGACACCATCGCGGTGAACCGTTACGCCGGCCCCAAGGACTTCCAGGTGGCCCAGCCCGACGGCAAGGATTTGATTAAGGACCACCGCTTCATCGGCCTGCACCGCCAGATGCCCGGTGAAAAGGAAATCCAGGAAATCCTCCAGAAGATGGGCAAGAACACCCCCGAGCAGGAGCTCAACTGCGGCGCCTGCGGCTACAACACCTGCCGTGAGAAGGGCCTGCGGCTACAACACCTGCCGGGAGAAGGCCATCGCCGTGTACCAGGGCAAGGCCGATATCAACATGTGCCTGCCCTTCCTCACCCAGAAGGCGGAGAGCTTCTCCGACACCATCATCAGCACCTCCCCCAACGGCATCATGGTCCTCAACGAGGACTTGGAGGTGCAGCAGATCAACTCTGCCGCCTGCCGGATTATGAACATCCGCCACGCCTCCGATGTGCTGGGCGACCAGGTCATCCGCATCCTGGACCCCAAGGTCTTCTTGGATGTGATGTCCACCGGCAAGAGCGTGCGGGATGAAAAGGCCTACCTGGCCGAATACAAGCGCTATGTGGAGCAGACCGTCATTTACGACAAGAGCTACCACATCATCATCTGCCTCATGCGCGATGTCACCGAGGAAGAGCGGGAGCGCATGGACAAGGAGAAAATCAGCCAGCAAACCATTGAGATGACAGACCGGGTCATCGAAAAGCAGATGCGCATGGCGCAGGAAATCGCCTCCCTGTTGGGCGAGACCACTGCCGAAACCAAGATTGCGCTGACCAAGCTGAAGGATTCCTTGGGCGATGAATAACCTTTGTACTGACATCGGATACCTCAGCCTGAACAAGTGGGGAGAGCAGCTCTGCGGCGACCGCGTGGAAATCGTGGACCAGGGCGAAAACTCCACCGTCATTGTTCTGGCGGACGGAATGGGCAGCGGCGTAAAGGCCAACATCCTCTCTTCCTTGACCTCCAAAATCATCTCCACCATGATGGCGGCCAACATGCGCCTAGAGGACTGCGTTTCCACCATTGCCTCCACACTGCCGGTCTGCGCTGTGCGGGGCGTGGCCTATTCCACCTTTACCATCATCCACATCATCGAAAACGAAGAGGCGGAAATCATCCAGTATGATAACCCCCTGCTCATCCTCATCCGGGACGGGAAGTTTGTGGAGATTCCCAAAACCGGCACCGAGATCGACGGGAAGATGATTTACAAGTCCAAGATTAAGCTCCAGGAGAACGACTTCCTGTTCACCATGAGCGACGGCACCATCCACGCCGGGGTGGGCAAATCGCTGAATTTCGGCTGGGAGCGCAAGGACATCATCAGCTTCCTGGAGATGATGTACGACAAGACCTACACCGCCAAAACATACGCCTCCATTCTGCTGGAGGAGTGCAACCACCTGTACGGCGGCCACCCCGGGGATGACACCACCGTCTGCGTGGTCAAGGTCCGGGACCGCTCCCAGGTCAACCTGATGATTGGCCCGCCCTCCGATAGGAAGGACACCAACAAGTACATGTCCCTGTTCTTCTCCAAAGAGGGCAAGCACATTGTCTGCGGCGGCACCACCTCCACCCTGGCTTCGGAGTTCCTCCACAAGCCCATGGTGGCGGATTTGAACTACCTGGACCCGGAAATCCCGCCCATCGCCAAAATCGAGGGCGTGGACCTGGTCACCGAGGGCGTCATCACCATCAGCAAGGTGCTGGAGTACGCCAAGGATTTCCTCTCCGACAACGCGTCCTTCAGCCAGTGGGGTTACAAGCGGGACGGCGCCTCCCTCATCGCCCGGATGCTTTTTGAAGAAGCGACCGACATCAATTTCTTCGTGGGCCGTGCCATCAACCCCGCCCACCAGAACCCCAACCTGCCCATTAACTTCAACATCAAAATGCGCCTGGTAGAGGAGCTCAGCGAGTGTTTGAAGCAGATGGGAAAGCGCATCAAAGTGAGCTACTTCTAATGCTCTAAGAGGATAGAAAGGAAGATACAAGCGTATGGCCTCAGTTCCCATTAAGGACAGAAAATTCGACACCCAGGTCCAGTACCTCAAGTACAAGGTCCTCCGCGAGGTGGCCCGCTATGCCTTTGAAGACCGGCTGCTGGATGCTTACACCGAAATCCCCAAGCTGATTGTGAAGGAAAAGCCCACCATGCGCTGCTGCATCTACAAAGAGCGCGCCATTGTGGAGGAGCGCATCAAGCTGGCCATGGGCGGCGATAAGAACAACCCCAACGTCATCGAAGTGATTGACATCGCCTGCGACGAGTGCCCCATGTCTGGCTACAATGTCAGCGACGCCTGCCGTGGGTGCATCGCACACCGCTGCGAGGACGCCTGCCGGCGGGGGGCCATCACCTTTGACGAGCACCTGCATGCCCACATTGACAAATCCAAGTGCGTAGAGTGTGGCCAGTGCGCCAAGGTCTGCCCCTACAGCGCCATTGTCAACCAGAAGCGCCCCTGCGAGAACGCCTGCAAGATTAAAGCCATCAGCATGGCGGACAGCGGCGCTGCCCACATCGACAACGAGACCTGCATCTCCTGCGGCGCCTGCGTCTACCAGTGCCCCTTTGGCGCCATTGTGGATAAGTCCTTTATCCTGGACGTGGTGGACATGATTAAAAAGAGCGACCACAACGAGAACTACAAGCTCTACGCTGTGGTGGCGCCCTCCATCTCCAGCCAGTTCAGCTACGCCAAGCTGGGCCAGGTTATCACCGGCATCCAGGAGCTGGGCTTCTTCCACGTGGTAGAGGCCGCCCTGGGCGCGGATATGGTATCCTATGCCGAGGCTGCCGAGCTGGCCGAAAAGGGCTTCCTCACCAGCTCTTGCTGCCCCGCCTTTGTGGACTACATTGAGAAGCAGTTCCCCCAGCTGAAGGAGCATGTCTCCCACAACCTGTCCCCGGCGGCCACCATCGCCAAGTACATCAAGGAGACCACTCCCGGCGCCAAGGTTGTCTTTATCGGGCCCTGCACCGCCAAGAAGATGGAAGTGCAGAAGGAGCGCGTCAAGCCCTACATCGACAGCTGCATCACCTTTGAGGAGCTGCAGGCCCTGTTCGACAGCCGGGACATCGATTTGAAGTCCCTGCCCGAGGGCGTGCTGGATAACGCCTCTTACTACGGCCGCATCTTCGCCCGCAGCGGCGGCTTGAGCGACGCCGTGACCCAGGCCCTCAAGGAGCAGGGCTTGGACCAGACCTTCGAGCTGAAGGCCATTGCCTGCGATGGCATCGAGGCTTGCCGCATGGCGCTGCTGAAGGCTTCTAAGAAGGTGCTGCCCGCCAACTTCATCGAGGGCATGGCCTGTATCGGCGGCTGCATTGGCGGCGCCGGCTGCTTGACCCACGGCGACAAGAACAAGGCCGACGTGGATAAGTACGGCATGGAGGCCATGGAAAAGACCATCACCGATGCCATTGGCGTGCTGAAAAAGTAATCCCATCTAAACAGAGGGCTGCCACAAAAACTGTGGCGGCCCTTTTTGTTTCCCTCTTGACAAGTGCCCGCTTTGGTGCAAAAATGGTGCCAAGAACCTTTGGATGGGAGGAATTTCTATGAAAGCGTCCCGTTTTCTCGGGAATAAGACCTTCGCCGTCACCGATTTGCCAACGCCCCACGCCGGGCCGGGGGAGCTGGTGCTGCGCAACCAGGTGTGCGGCGTCTGCGGCACCGATGTGCACATCTACCACGGGGAGCCTGGCTCCGCCGACGTGAACCCGCCGGTGGTGCTGGGCCACGAGTACTCCGGCGAAGTGGTGGAGGTGGGGGAGGGCGTCACCGGCTTTGCGGTGGGCGACCACGTCACCGTAGATCCCAACATCTACTGCGGCCACTGCGCGTATTGCCAGAACGGCAAAAAGCAGCTGTGCCCCTCCATGGAGGCCATCGGTGTTACCCGGGACGGCGGCTTTGCCCAGTACAGCCTCATCCCCGCGTCCCAGGCCTTCAAGCTGGAGCCCACCGTCCCCTGGGAGGCTGCC
>FR893761.1:23472-28001 GCA_000435395.1 Firmicutes bacterium CAG:94 | reverse complement strand
CCCCGGGGGGGCTGCCGCCATGGCCGAGCCCCTGGCCTGCTGCCTCCACGGCATCGACTTGGCGGGCATCCAGGTGGGGGACAAGGTCTGTGTGGTGGGCGGCGGCGCCATCGGTTTGCTGATGGTGCAGCTGGCCAAACTGTCCGGCGCATCCCAAATCGTCCTCAGCGAGCCCAACGAGAAGCGCCGCCAGGTGGGCCTCCAGCTGGGCGCCAACGCCGCCATCGACCCCACCCGGCCCGATGCCCAGGAGGCCTTTGCCCAGGTTCTGGGCGGCGGCGCCAACGTGGTCATCGAGTGCGTGGGCAACGTCCCCGCCGTAAAGAGCGCCTTCCAGTTCGCCGGCAAGGGGGCCACGGTGCTGCTGTTCAGCGTGCCCAAGGTGGACGCTACCTTCGATTTGCCCCTCTTTGACGTGTACAAGAAGGAGCTGACCATCAAGGGCTCCTTCGTCAACCCCGACACCCTCGCCCGGGCCGTGGCCCTTATCAACAGCGGCAAGGTGGATTTTGGCCCCATTATCACCCACCGCTTTACCTTGGACCAGCTGCCCGAAGCCATCGCCATGCAGATGAGCGATGCGTCCATCAAAGTGGTGGTGGAAGCCCAGTAAGCAACAAAAAATGGACTGGCGCCCTTTTGCGTCAGTCCATTTCCTTTACAGAAAAAGAAACCAGATAAGCGCTCCGGCCAGCAGCAGGATGCCAACCACCCGGTTGAAAAGCAGCGCGGCGTCAGATGGTTCGGCATCCTTGTAATACCAGCCCCGTTCCAAGTACCACGCCCCATAGGGCTAGGCGGCGCTGAAAATCCCTATGCCAAGCAGCACCAGCAACAGGAGGACGCTTTTTTCGCCGCTTTGAGAAATATAGGTGACACCCGCGTTGTGCAGTACGGTTTCCAGCGTATCCCCCGTGGGGTAAACCGTGCCCTTCATGTCGTACTCCTCGTTCCATCCATAGGTCCCATCGGATTCAGTCACCGAAGCGCTCCAGAAGGCGCCGTTTGGATAGGTAATCTCCAAAGTATAGCCATCTCTATAAAGTTCTACTTGGTATTCGTACACACTTTCCCCGTCGTGGATTGTCTGGGTTTCCGTGTCCACCGTGTAAGTGACGCCTTCCCACTCCACGGTTTTTTGGGCGGCTGCAACGGGTAGGGAAAAGGTGTATACAAGCGCAAGAGCAAGCAGAAGGGCTGTCAGTTTCTTTTTCATAGCTATCTCTCCCTGCAACACATCGCTTTCTATAGTTTTAGTATACTATTTTTCGCGGGGATTGCAAGAAATTTTAGAAAAATACCCCCAGCCAAATGGCCGGGGGCGTTTTTTTACAGCAGCCGTGTCCCGTTGATAATCAATTCAAATTGAAGCCCCAGCGTCTGGGCGGCCTTGCGGCACAGCACCATGCGCTCCAGGAAGATTTCAAAATACTCCATCACCGGGCATATTTCCGTGGCGATTTCAATAGTAAAGATACAGAGCTTCTTTTTCGGCTCTATCCGCAGCTGGGAGGCCTCCACGGCGTAGTTTACCCTGTCGTGGATGTCCGCCTCCAGCACGGCGTCCTTCCGCACCCGGGAGCGCCGCACGTCGCTTTTGTCCGAGAGAATCAGCGCCGCGGCCACAGGGTTCACCGGGAAGGCGGTCTTCTCGTCGTGGTGGCCAATGGCCGAGCACACCAGGCCAATTTCCTGGGGAGGCATGTCCAGCTTGTTGAGCAAGGAAAAGGCCATCAGCGCGCCGCTGTGGGCGTGGTCCACCCGGTTGACGGTGTTGCCAATGTCGTGCATATACCCGGCAATGGCGGCCAGCTCGCAGTCCCGCTGGGGATAGCCCAAAGCCGCCAGGATTTCCCGGGCGGTGTCGCTGCTTTTTTTGGCGTGGGCAAAGCCGTGCTCGGTGTAGCCAATGGCCCCCAGACAGTCGTTGCCCCGCTGGATGTAGCAGCGCACCTCCTCATTGCGGAAGATGTCCTCCGGCGTCACGTGGTTGTATCCCATGGCCTTTACTCCGCGGTGAGCATGCGGTACATGGCCTCCAGGCAGATTTGGGCGTGCAGCTTAAACCGCCGCAAATCCAAGAACTCGTTGGCCTGGTGGGCGCGGCCGTCCTCCTGGTCGGGGAAGCCGGCTCCAAAGGCCACGCCCTTGCCGAACATCTGCCGGGCATAGGTGCCGCCGCCCATGGAGAAGATGTCGCACGCCTCGCCGGTGACGTCCTTGTAAGCGCCGGCCAGCAGGCTGACCAGGGGGCTTTCCTTGGGCAGATACAGGGGCTCCGCGTCAGAGAGGAGCACAAACTCCACCCCGCAGGATTCCACCTGCTCTTTCAGCGTGGCGGAAATCTCCGCGCCCTGCTTGGTGGCGGGGTAGCGGATGTCCACCGTCAGGCTGCAAGCGTCCCCGTCCACGTGGACCAGGCCCAGGTTGAAGGTCAGGGGGCCGCTGGGCTCGTCGCTCATCTTCACGCCGATTTTCTCGCCGTCGGTGCACAGGCCAATCTTCTCGTGGATAAACCGGAAGAAGCTGCCCAGCTGGTCCTTTTTAAAGACCTTGCACAGCAGTTCCACCAGGTGGGCGGCGGCGTTGACGCCATCCTCCGGGCTGGCGGCGTGGGCGGCCTTGCCGTGGCACAGCACGGTGCAGCCTTCCTGGGTGGGGGATACTTCAAACATCCCCTTGGACTTGGCCGCCTTGGCCTGGAGCTTCTCCACCTCCTCGGGGGAGCAGGCCAGGGCGCACTCCGCCTTAAAGGGCACCGCGTTGGAGACCGTGCCGGCCTCAAAGCTCTTCACCACCGCAGAGTCGTTCTTGGCGTGGACCTCAAAGCCCATGTGGCCCTTCTCGCAGTGGCAGATGCCGTAGGAGGCGTCGGGGGTAAAGCCCATGTCGGGCTTCTGCTCCCGCTCAAAGTAGTAGGGCATGTCGTCCATGCCAATCTCCTCGGCAGAGCCAAAGATGACCCGCAGCTTCCGGTTGCCCTTCACCCCGGCATCCTTCAAAGCCCGCAGGCAGTGGAGGGCCACAATGGCAGGCCCCTTGTTGTCGGAAACGCCCCGGCCAAAGGCCAGGTTGTCGTCGATGACCATGGTGTAGGGGTCGGTGTCCCAGCCTTCCCCGGCGGGTACCACGTCCAGGTGGGCCATCACCACGGCGTTGCCCTCGCCCTCGCCGTACTCCGCGTGGGCGGCGTGGTAGCCCACGTTCTTGGCCTTCAGGCCATAGCCTTCCGCCATCGCCACCACCGTGTCCAGGGCCCGGGCGCACTGGTCCCCAAAGGGATGCTCGCCCTCCTGGGGCTTGGCCACAGAGGGGATGGCCACCACCGTGGCCAGATCTTTCAAAATATCGTCCCAATAATCCAGAATCTTCTCACCAAACAGCATAGATGGGTATTCCTTTCTTGTGTGGGTATCCCTCCAAAACAGGAAGGTACGCTCTTACGATAAACTTTTTTTACCCTAAAGTCAAGGGAAACTCTGGGAAAAGGAGGGGGAAAGGATGTTAAATTCCATCTGGTTTTTCATGATTGCCCTCAGCGTGGTCAGCGCCTTGGCCACCGGCCGCATCGGCTCGCTCTCCACCGCCTTGCTGGAGGGCGCCCAGTCCGCGGTGGAGCTGTCCCTGTTCCTGCTGGGGAGCATGTGCGCTTGGCTGGGCTTTTTACAAATCGCCGAGGAGAGCGGCCTCTCCCGGCTGCTGGCCCGCGCCCTGGCCCCGGTGATAGGCCGCCTGTTCCCCGAGTACCGGGAGGACACCGCCATCCTGGGGAAAATCGCCTTAAACCTCTCCGCCAACCTGCTGGGCCTGGGCAACGCCGCCACACCTTTGGGCTTGGCAGCTATCCAGGCCATGGCCGAAAGGAACCCCTCCCGGGAATCCCCCACCCGGGGGATGGTGCTCTTTGTGGTGATGAACACCGCCTCCCTCCAGCTGATTCCCCTGAACATGGCGGCCATGCGCCAAAGCGCCGGCAGCGCCCAGCCCTTCGCCATCCTCCCGGCGGTGTGGATAACCTCCGCGGCGTCCTTGGCTGTGTGCCTGGCCGCCTGCAAGCTGCTGGAAAGGAGCCCCCTATGGCAGAGGTAGGCGCCGCCGCCCTGCCGGTGCTGGTGGGGCTGATTCTGCTCTTTGGCTATGTCAAAGGCGTGCCGGTGTTCGACACCTTCCTCTCCGGCGCCAAAGAGGGGTTGCGCACCTCACTCAAGCTGCTGCCCACCTTGGTGGGGCTGCTTGTGGCGGTGTCCATGGTGCGGGCCTCGGGCCTGCTGGAGCTGCTTTGCGTCCCCTTGGCGCCTGTGGCCGAAAGCCTGGGCGTCTCCCCAGAGCTGCTGCCCCTGGCCCTGCTGCGGCCCATCTCCGGCAGCGGGGCCTCCGCCTACACCTTGGATTTGCTCCAGCGCTTTGGCCCCGACAGCCCGACCGGCCAGATGGCCTCGGTGCTCTCCTCCTCCACGGAGACCACCTTCTACGCCGTAGCCGTCTACTTTGGGGCCTGCGGCTAACGGGGCCCGCGCCCCCCCTTGCCC
>FR893761.1:20429-23444 GCA_000435395.1 Firmicutes bacterium CAG:94 | reverse complement strand
ACCCTTTGCCCGCCGCCCTTTTGGGGGACTTCACCGCCTTGGTGTTCTCCATTCTCACCGTAAAGCTCTTGGGGTAGGGCTTCCCTTTCCCGCCCGCGAGGGGTATAATAGGGGAAAAGGAGGCGCTTTCCATGATTGACCTGCACCTGCATTTAGACGGTTCCTTGGCCCCGGCGCTGGTCCGGGAGCTGGCCCAAACCCAGGGACTCCCCCTGCCCGCGGGCAGCCTGGAGGAAGCCTTGTCCGCCCCGGCGGACTGCCAAAGCCTCAATGACTACCTGCGCTGTTTCGACTTGCCCGTGGTGGTGCTCCAAACCCGGCAGGCCCTCACCCAGTCGGTCCAGGAGCTCACCGCCCGCTTACAGGGCCAGGGGCTGCTGTACGCCGAGCTGCGTTTCGCCCCCTCCCAGCACACCCGCCAAGGCCTGACCCAGCGCCAGGTGGTGGAGGCCGCCCTGGCCGGTTTGCCCCAGCCCCCGGCGCAGGGGCGCTGGTCCTTTGGCTGCCAGCTGATTCTCTGCTGCATGCGGGGCGGGGAGGAGGCCGCCAACCGGGAAACCGTTGCGGTGGCTGCCCATTTCCTGGGAAAAGGCGTCTGCGCCGTGGACTTGGCCGGCGCCGAGGCCCTCTATCCCACCCAGGAGTACCAGCCGCTCTTTGCCTACGCCCAATCCCTGGGGGTGCCTTTTACTCTCCACGCCGGGGAGGCCGCCGGCCCGGAGAGCGTCTGGCAGGCCTTGGAGCTGGGCGCCGCCCGCATCGGCCACGGCGTCCGGGCAGGGGAGGACCCCCGCCTGGTGGAGGAGCTTGCCCGCCGCCGCGTCCCCCTGGAGCTCTGCCCCACCAGCAACCTGCAAACAAAGGCCGTGCCGGACTTAGCCCGCTTCCCCCTAAAGGAGTACCTGGCCCAGGGCGTCGCCGCCACGGTGAACACCGACAACATGACCGTCTCCCGCACCACCTTGGCCCAGGAGTTCGCCTCCCTGCGCCTGTCCCCCCAGGAGCGCCGGGCGGTGCTCCTCCACAGCGTGGAGGCGGCGTTCCTGCCTCCAGCTCAAAAGGCCGCTTTGCGCCAGGCGGTGGAGGCCGCCCTGGCCCACTGAAAAGAGCCCCGGGTTCTCCCGGGGCTTTTCTGTTGCGCTTTCCGTTTTCCGCCGCTGCCAGCGGTTTTTTCAAAGTGGGGAATCAGTCCAGAATCATCAGGCCGCGGATGTACTTGATGGTGTACTTCAAGCCTTTTTCACCCTTTTCGCCTATCCAAGTGGGGGAGTGGGGCTCGATGGACAAGTATCCGTCACAGCCGTACTTGTACAGGATGGCGAAAAACGCCCGTGGGCTTTCTTGGCTTTCCCGGTGGACGCCGCCTCCGCCCTGTGGTATACTGGTCCCAGGAAGGAGGCCTCCCCATGGAATACAACCCACAGTTCTGGCAGGCGTTGGACCAACTTCTGGCACGCTCGGCGCTGGTCATCGACCGCCCCAAGGGCTCGTCCCACCCCCGCTTCCCGGAGAT
Source organism: Firmicutes bacterium CAG:94 (assembly GCA_000435395.1). Lineage (GTDB taxonomy): Bacteria > Bacillota > Clostridia > Oscillospirales > Acutalibacteraceae > Acutalibacter > Acutalibacter ornithocaccae. Next base: position 21,931 of record FR893761.1, on the reverse strand, counting down.
GGTCTACCCCTTGGACTACGGCTATTTGGAAAACACCGCCTCCATGGATGGGGAGGGGGTGGACGTCTGGGTGGGCACAGCCCAGCCGCCGGCGCTGGACGGCCTCCTCTGGGTGGTGGACTTGCCCAAGGGCGACGTGGAGGTAAAGCTCCTTTACGGCTGCACCCCCCAAGAGCGGGAGCTGGCCTTCCAGTTCCAAAACCGGCCGCCCTATCTGCTGGCCCAGCTGGCCCTGCGTCCTGTGGCGCCTCTGGAAAAATCATAGCACAGAAAATGTTTTCCTGCAATGCGCCAGGGCCGGTAAATTTCCCCCGGCGGCCCGCCTGTTTTTTCTGCCCAAGAAATTTCACCATTGTTCTAAATTGGAATAATAAGCAGCGTAAAGTGGAATATTATGGAGGCAAGATAGGGCAGGGGCCCGCCCCCGCTTGCTATCAATCTATGTAAGGAGGAATTACCCCATGGAAGTGTATGTGTGCGACGTTTGCGGCTACCGCTATGACCCCGAGGTGGGCGACCCCGATAACGGCATTGCCCCCGGCACCAAGTTCGAAGACCTCCCCGAGGATTGGGTCTGCCCCCTGTGCGGCGTAGGCAAGGACCAGTTCTCCCAGGAGTAACAGCAGGACTGACCCGGTATCTGTCATAAAACAAAAGGCTTCCCCAAGTGGGAAGCCTTTTGTTTTATGATACTCTATTGTTTCCACGGGCCTTATAACCCCCACGCTTCCCGGATTTTTTCCGCCGCCTGCTGGGGCGAAAGGTGGGTGTTGTCCAGGCGCAGGTAGTTGGCAAAAGGGATTTCCCCCGGGTGGCTTTCCAGGCGGAATTTGGCGTCATCCTGAAGCAGCCGCTGGTTGGAGAGTTCTACGTCCCGCTTGGAGGCCTTGTGGCGTAGGCGGTTTTCCGTGGCGTTGCGCTCCAGCCGCACTTTTTGGGAGGCCACCAGCTCCACATAGTAAAACTCTGTGCCATATGGCCGGAAGATGTCCTTTATGTGTTCCACATAGTCCCAATCGGCTTGTTGGTCGAAAGCCCACATAAAGGTGAAAATCATCCCATAGCAATCCGACTTGGCAAACTCTTCAAAGACCACTTCCCGCAGCCGCTGTATGGCGACGCTGTTGTACGTCCCGAAAATTTCTATCACAGGTTCGATAGTCATGTGGTTGTGGAACAGCCGCAAGCCTGTCAGCTTCATCAGCTCCTGGCCTACGGTCATTTTCCCCACGGCGGCGTTGCCGAAGAGAAAGATCAGTTTCATAGATTTTCCCCCCTATACTCCCTCATACCCATGGGCCTCTTGAAGCATCATATCCTTTACCTTCATCAGCCGCACCTGGGTGGAGCGCTCGTTCTCGTCCAGCTTCATGGAGATGTAGCGAATCGTCTCCTGCAGCTGGGGAATCATCACATGCTCCAGGGCGTTGACCCGCCGCCGGGGCTTCTCGATTTCCGCGGCCATCAGCTGGCAGGCCTTTTCGCTTTCCGCCAGCCGCAGC
>FR893761.1:17448-20396 GCA_000435395.1 Firmicutes bacterium CAG:94 | reverse complement strand
ATGGCGGGGAACACCGCCGCCAGAGCCTCCACAGCCCCGTCCAGATCCCCCGAGGTAAAGGCGAACCCATAGGAGAACATATCCCCCTGCTGGGGCGTGCGGGTGTGAAAGGTGAACTGGGGCACCTCCACGCTCATGACGTTTTCCACCTGGCACTCCAAGGTGACCTGCTGCTTGGGCGCCAGCAAAGCGGTGTTCAGCACCGCGTCCTGCATCCCGGCCCGGGCCAGCATGAACTCCTGGTTGGCCGCCCGGATGCCCGCCTCCACCTCCAAGCGCAGCTTGCGGTTTTCCCGCACCCTGTCCAAAAACTGCCGCATCAGCTCATCCCGCTTGTCTTTCAGCAGCTTGTGGCCCCGGGTGGCGGTGTTGAGCTTTTTCTTCAGGCGGCTCAGCTCCATGCGGGTGGGGTTCACCTGTAAACGTTCCGCCACGGGCCATCACACCTTTCCGTAGTATTCGTCCAGCAGCGTGTCGCTGATGCGCTTGAGCTCGCTTCTGGGCAGAATCCCCAGCAGCTTCCAGCCCAAGTCCAGCGTCTCCTCAATGGAGCGGTCTGTCCGGTAGCCCTGGGAGACATACTCCTGCTCAAAGGCGTCGGCAAACTGGGCGTACAGCTTGTCGGTGTCTGTCAAAGCGGCCTCGCCCAGCACCACCATCAGCTCCTTGGCCTCCTTGCCCCGGGCATAGGCGGCGAACAGCTGGTTCATGGTGGCGGCGTGGTCCTTCCGCGTCTTCCCCTCGCCAATGCCCTTGTCCTTCAAGCGGGACAGAGAGGGCAGCACGTCAATGGGCGGGGCGATGTTTTTGCGGTACAGCTCCCGGCTGAGGATGATCTGCCCCTCGGTGATATAGCCGGTCAAGTCGGGGATGGGGTGGGTCTTGTCGTCCTCGGGCATGGTCAAAATGGGGATGAGGGTGATAGAACCCGCCTTGCCCTTCTGCCGCCCCGCCCGCTCGTACAGGGAGGCCAGGTCCGTGTACATATAGCCGGGATAGCCCCGGCGGCCGGGAACTTCCTTCCGGGCGGCGGAGACCTCCCGCAAAGCGTCGGCGTAGTTGGTGATGTCCGTCAATATCACCAGCACGTGCATATCCTTCTCAAAGGCCAGGTACTCCGCGGCGGTCAAGGCCATACGGGGCGTGGCGATGCGCTCCACCGCCGGGTCGTTGGCCAGGTTCACAAACAGCACTGTCCGGTCGATGGCCCCCGTCTCCTGGAAGCTCTTCACGAAGAAGTCCGATTCCTCAAAGGTGATGCCCATGGCCGCGAACACCACCACAAAGGGCTCGGTGGTGCCCCGCACCTTGGCCTGGCGGGCGATTTGGGCCGCCAGCTGGGCGTGGGGCAGGCCGCTGGCGGAGAAGATGGGCAGCTTCTGCCCCCGCACCAGGGTGTTCAGCCCGTCAATGGCGGAAACCCCCGTCTGGATAAACTCCTGGGGATAGTTCCGTGCCGCGGGGTTCATGGGCAGGCCGTTTACGTCCGCCCGCTTATCCGGCAGGATTTCCGGCCCGCCGTCGATGGGGCGGCCCAGGCCGTCGAACACCCGGCCCAGCATATCCCCGCTGACGCCCAGCTCCATGCTCCTGCCCAGAAAGCGCACCTTGCTGCTCTCCAGGTTGATGCCTGTGGAGCTTTCAAACAGCTGCACCAGGGCATTGCCCTCGTTGATTTCCAGCACCTTGCACCGGCGCTTTTCGCCGCTCGACAGCTGAATTTCCCCCAGCTCGTCGTAGGCCACGCCCTCCACGCCTTTCACCAGCATCAGAGGGCCCGCCACTTCCTGGATGGTCCGGTATTCCTTTGGCATTTACAACTCCTCCTTTGCTTCCAGGGCCTGGGCCAGCTCCCGCTCCAGCTGGGCCTGGATGGCCGCAAAGCGCCCGGGGGCTTCCTCCGCCGTGGTGTACTTATACCGGCCAATCTGTTCCCGCACAGGCAAGGCCACCAGCGCCTCGATGCCCACGCCCTTGCCCAGGGCTTCCAGGCTCCTTTCATAGTAGCTGAGAATCAGCTCCATCATGGCGTGCTGCTTGGAAAGCGGCGTGTAGGTGTCCACCTCGTCAAAGGCGTTCTGGTGCAAAAAGTCCTCCCGGATGGACCGGGCGGCCTCCAGCTTCAGCCGGTCCGGGGCGGAAAGGGCGTCCATGCCCACCAGCTGCACGATCTCCTCCAGCTCGGCCTCGTCCTGCAGCAGCCCCATGAGTTTGGCCCGCAGCTGCACCCAGTCCGCCGCCACGTTCTGGGCGAACCAGGGCTCCAAAGTGTCCAGGTACAGGGAGTAGCTGGTCAGCCAGTTCACCGCCGGGAAGTGCCGCTTGTAAGCCAGGCTGGAATCCAGCCCCCAGAACACCTTTACAATGCGCAAGGTGGCCTGGGCCACCGGCTCGGAGATGTCGCCGCCGGGAGGGGACACCGCCCCAATGACCGAGAGGGTGCCTTCCCGCTGCTGGCGGCCCAAGGTGATTACCCGGCCCGCCCGCTCGTAGAACTGGGCCAGGCGGCTGCCCAGGTAGGCGGGGTAGCCCTCCTCGCCGGGCATCTCCTCCAGCCGGCCGGACATCTCCCGCAAAGCCTCTGCCCACCGGGAGGTGGAATCCGCCATCAGCGCCACCGAGTAGCCCATGTCCCGGAAGTATTCCGCGATGGTGATGCCCGTGTAGATAGAGGCCTCCCGGGCCGCCACCGGCATGTCAGAGGTGTTGGCGATAAGCACCGTGCGCTGCATCAAGGACTGGCCGGTCTTGGGGTCCTTCAGCTCGGGGAACTCGTTTAAGACGTCGGTCATCTCATTGCCCCGCTCCCCGCAGCCGATGTAGACCACAATGTCCGCCTCGGCCCACTTGGCCAGCTGGTGCTGCACCACAGTCTTGCCGCTGCCGAAGGGCCCGGGCACCGCCGCCACGCCGCCCTTGGCGATGGGGAAGAAGGTGTCAATCACCCG
>FR893761.1:10993-17406 GCA_000435395.1 Firmicutes bacterium CAG:94 | reverse complement strand
TGGGGGAGAGCTTCTTCTGATAGGGCCGCCCCCGCCGCACCGGCCACCGCTGCAGCAGCGAGAGGGGCACCTCCCGGCCGTCGGGGGTTTCCACCAGGGCCACCGTCTCTGTCACGGTAAACTCCCCGGCGCGGATGTCCTTCACCGTGCCCACTAGCCCAGGGGGCACCAGGATTTTGTGCTCCACAACGGCCGTTTCCTGCACAGTGCCCAGCACGTCCCCGGCGGCCACCCCGTCCCCAACCTGTACCGTGGGGACAAAGGCCCATTTCTTCTCCCGCTTCAGGGCGGGCACCTCCACGCCCCGCTGCAGGTTGTTGCCGGAGATGCGCATAATGTCGTCCAAGGGCCGCTGGATGCCGTCGTAGATGCTGCCGATCAGGCCGGGGCCCAGCTCCACGCTCATGGGCTCGCCGGTGGATTCCACCACCGCCCCCGGCGCCAGGCCGGAGGTCTCCTCATACACCTGGATGGAGGCCTCGTCCCCGTGCATCTCAATAATTTCGCCGGTCAGCCGCTTTTCGCTGACCCGCACCACGTCGTACATGTTGGCGTCCCGCATGCCCTTGGCAATCACCAGGGGCCCGGCCACCTTTTTGATGGTGCCTTTGCTCATTTTATGATTCACCCGCTTCTCTAATCAGGATTCGTTTGCCAAAATGTCAGAGCCCACCGCCTGCTCCACCGAGCGCTTCACCTGGCGCAGGCCCAGCCCCGTGTTGCCGGAAATCCCCGGGATGGGCACCACCGCTGGGAGGGGCGCCTCCCGCAGCCGGTCCAGCTCCTCGGGTATCTGGGCGCAGAGGGCCTCTGTCACGTAGAGCACGGCGTAGTTTTCCTCCGCCAGCCGCCGGATAAGCCGGGCGCCGGCCTCGGCCTCCTCCACGGGGAAGACCTCCAGCCCCAGGGCCCCAAAGCCATAGATGCTGTCCCGGTCCCCCAGCACTGCGATTTTATACATAAGTCTCCCTCAGCCTTTCCCGGATTCGCCCGTCCTCCAGCCCGTTGCGCTTGCCGGAGAGGATGACCCGCACCGTGTCGGCCTCCCGCCGCCTGGCCACCGCGTAGGCGAACAGCGGCCCCGCCGACTCATACTCCGCTTTCTCCCCCTTTACCAGCTCCATGGCCTGGTCGTCCCGCCACTTCTCAAAGGCGGAGAAGGACTCCCGCAGCGCCTGGGCGCCCTGGCTGTAGGGGGTGCTTTCCAGGTATTCCAGCAAGGGCTCCATGCCCTGCCCGGCCGCCTGGGCCAAGGCCGCCACATCCAATGAATCGCAGGGGGCCAGCGCCAGCTCTAAAAACTCCCGGTTTTTCCCGGCTTTGCAGGCCCGGGCCGCCGTCTGGATGTCCGCCGTGGCCACTGTCCACTGGCCGTAGCGCTCCAGCACCGCTAAGCCGCTCGCCTTCCCCAGCCGCAGGATTTCCTCCAAGCACGCCCGGTCCACCAGCACGTCGCACAGCTGGCCGTCCCCCGTTTGGAGCATGGCCCGGCTGGCCTCCGCCGCCGCTTGGGCGAAGGCCGGGGGCAGGGGGGAAAAGTCCCGGGCCTTCGCCATCTCCAGCAGGGATTCCGGCTCCCACTGCCCCCCGGGGAGGAACACCCCTTGTGGCTGTGTCCCCGTGGCCGCGCACTTGATGGCCGCTTTCAGGTTGTTGCCGTCGATGGGCACCAGCAGCGGCGCCAGGGGGGCAGGGTCTTTGGCCACCTCCTGCAGGAAGTCCCAGGTCTTTGCCTCCTCGGCGGCCAGCAGCCCCTCGGCGGTGGGGGAGGGCTCCCCCGTGCCCCAGCCCTTGTCCTGCAGCACCTGCAGGCAGGCCTTTTCATCAGGGCAGGCCAGCAGCCGCTCCAGGTCGTTTTTTCCCAGAAGCCCTGTCTCCCGGGCGTGTACCCGCGTCACCGCGTAGATGTAGTCCTCGCTCATGGCTCCTCCTTTGCTCCCGCCGGGGCGAACAGGATGGCCCCCGCCGCGTCCCGCAGCTGGTCATAGGCCTCCTGGAACAAGGCGGGAAAGGTGCAGTCCAGCTCCACCGGGCCGTAGGCCAGCACAAAGCCGCTCTCCAGCTGCCGGGGCTGGGGGGAGAGGGCAATCTTCCCCTGGGGCGCGATGCGTTCCAGCTCCTCCTGGAACCCCTGGGGCAGCCGCTGCAAATCCCGGGCGTTTAGGTAGAGCACCCCGTCCCCGGGCTGGGCCCAGCGGCCCACCAGCTCCAGCAGCAGGGAGAAGTACTCCTGGGCCGGGGCCTGCTCCAGCTCCTGGCAGACCTGCCCCAGCGCCTCCCGGATGAGCTGCTGCTTGCACCGCAGGAGCCCATCCCGCTTTTCCAGCAGCGCCGCGGATTCCGCCCGCTCCCGGATGGCGTCCGCCCCCTTCTGGGCCTCCTCCAATATGGCCTGGGAGCGCCGCTGGGCCTCCTCCTGGGCGCTTTCCAAGGTGGCCTGGGCCTCTGCCTGGGCCGCGTCCAGCAGCCCTTGGGCCTCTGCCTGGGCCTCCTGTTCAATGTGCGCCAAAATGGCTTCCAGTCCCGTCATGGGGCCGCCTCCTTTCTGTGGGTACCCCCGCCTTATACGGACAGCCCGCCAATGCCGAAGATGGCAAGGATGGAGATGAGCAGCGCCAGCACGGCGTAGGTCTCCACCATAACGGGCAAAGTCATGGCCTTGCCGAACTGCTCGGGCTTTTTCACCAGCAGGGAAATGCTGGCGATAGAGGCCTTTGTCTGCCACCGGGCGGACACCAGGCCTACAATGGCCATGGGCAGGCAGGCCGCCAGATACAGCAGGCCCTTCACGGCGCTCACGTTGGGGTCGCCGCCCAAAATGCCCACCTGGGTCAGCACGATAAAGCCGATGAGCAGCCCGTAGATGCCCTGGGTGCCGGGCAGCAGCTGCAGCACCAGCACCTTGCCGAACAGGGAGGGGTTCTCTGTCACGGCGCCGGCGGCGGCCTGGCCAGCCATGCCCACGCCCACCGCGGAGCCAATCCCAGCCATCAGGGCAGCCAGCATGCCGCCCAGCAGCGCGAACACAATCCCTAAAATGTTCCAATCAAAACCGTTCATGTCACTTTTCCTCCTTGATTTGGAAATGCTTGGTGTTGGCGGCAAAGGGCGCGTAAGCCCGGCCGCCGCCCTCATAGAACTTGCCGAAGAACTCCACAAACTGCAGCCGGTTGGTGTGCACATAGGCCCCCAGCAGGTTGATGGCCATGTTCATGCTGTGGCCGATGAGGAACACCACCGCAAAGAAGATGGCCCCCACCACGCCGCCGCCCAGCATGGCGCCCAGCTGGTTGAACACCGTGGAAATCACGCTGGTGGCCAGCCCCAGGGCCAGCAGCCGGGAGTAGGACAGGATGTCGCTTAAATAGCTGGAAACCCCATAGAGCCCGTAAAGCCCCTTTAAAAAGCGCTTCACCGGGTTGCGGGATTCCCGCCCCGCGGTAAACAGAATGCCCACCGCCCCAATGCCGGCCAGCACCCCGGCCACAGCGGCAACGGGCCCCGGCACCACAAAGGGCAGCTCCGCGATGTTCTGGAAAATCTCCGTGGAGAGCAGCACCACAATCAGCCCGCCCACCAGCAGGTACCAGAACACCACGTCGTACAGGGCGTCGGCGTACTTCTTCTGTTTGGCCAGCTGGTAAAACTGCACCCCCAGCCCGGTAAACAGATGGGCCACGCCCACCCCAAAGGAGAAAATCAGCAGCCGCATGGGGTCGTCCAGGGGCTCAAACCACAATGCCGGCACGGTAATCTCGGTGTGGAAGAAGGTCTGGGCAATCACCGGGATGGCGTCCCCAAAATAGCTGCCAAACAGCACGCCCCACACCGTGGTGGAGATGCCGCAGAACAGGAACATCCGCAGCGTCTTGCGCATCTTCAGCTCCATGTCGGGGAACTTCCTCAGTGCAAAGGCGCTGCCAACCACCGTCAATAACCCGTAGGCTGCGTCGGAGAGCATCATCCCAAAGAGCACATAGTAGAAAAACGCCATCACCGCGCTGGGGTCCACCTCGTGTCTGCTGGGAAGGCTGTACCCCTCCACCACGCCCTCCACAGGCTCGGTGAAGAAGTTGTTTTTCAGCTTGACCGGCGGGTCCTCTTGGGGCCCCGGCTCCGCGACCTCCGCCAGCAGGGTAAAGCGGCTTTCCAGCTCGCCTACCAGGCCGGGGGCGTCCTCCGCCGGGAGGTACCCCGCCAGGCAGAAGGTGTGGGGGCTTTGCCACAACTCCCCCAGCACCTGGTATTTTTCCGCCCGGGCGCTGATGTAGTCCGCCGCCAGCAGCAGCTCCTCCCGCTTGGGGGCCAGGCCGGCGATTTTCCCCAGGGCGTCCTCCCGCTCCTTGCGCGCCCCGCGGATTTCCTCCTCCAGCGCCTTGGCCTGCTGGGCCGGGGGCAGGGGAGAGGTTACCGCCGGATAGGTAAACCCCATGGAGCGCAGCGCCTCCTCCACCTGGGCAGCGTCCTGCCGCAGGCACACCAGGAACACACAGGTCTGCTGGGCCTGGCAGCTGAGCACCTCCGCCTCCATACCGGACACCTGGGGCAGCCGCTGGGCCAGCTGGGCTTTCAGCGCGCCCTCCTCCAAGGCCTGGGGGAAGCTGCCCAAAAATACCCGGGTGCTCCCTGTGCCCTTGGCGTCCAGGGGGAGGTCCAAGGCCATCCAGGGCTTGAGCGTTTCCAGCTGGGCCTCCAGCCGCTGGGCCTGGGCCTCGCTGTCCGTCACCTGTTTCCCCAGCCGCAGGATTTCCCTGGCCTGCTCCAGCAAGGCGGGGGCCTCCTGCCCCTGGCGCTGGTACTCCTCCCAGGTGACGGGTTTCCTGCCCGCCAAGAAGGAGAGCATCCCCTTCTTCACGGGGACGGTGTGGTCCAGCAGCTCCACCGCCTGCTCCAGAAGCCGCGCCTGGGTTTCCAGCTCCTGCTGGGCCTGGGAGGTGTCCGCCTGGCGGAAGACTTCCCCGCTGGCCTGGGTGGATTCCACCTCCACCACGCCCCGGCGCTGCAGCAGCTCCAAAATGGCTTTCCTATCCCGCCGCAGGGCAAAGAGCTCCAGGCGTTTCATGGGCACCACAGCCATAGGCGCTCACCTCCTTCTGGGATGGCCCAGCACGATCCGTTCCGCGGCCCGGGCCACCTGCCCTTGCCGGGAGCGGGCCAGGGCCCGCAGCTGTTCCTGTTCCTCTTGGCATTCCCGCTGGATGGCTGCCTTGCGCTTTTCGCCGTCGGCCTTTGCCACCCCGTAGAGGATGCCCGCCCGCTTTTGCGCTTCTTTTTCCGCCGCCTCGATGAGCTGCTGTCCCTTGGCGGCGGCATCTTGGCGCAGGCGTTGGGCTTCTTCCTGGGCATGCCGCACCGTTTCCTGGGCCTGCTGCTCGGCCCTATCCACAGCCAGCATGGTTTCTTTTGCCAATGCTTCCACCTCCCTATCCATGGAACATCCTTCAAAGGGAACCTTCCACAGAAAAGAATATTCTCATTATACTGTAAAAAAATGTGCTTGTCAAAAACTTTCCGTATTCTTAAAAGATTTTATTGGTAAAATCCAACAAGCAGCCGCGCTCCGGAAAATTGACCATTGAGCGCCCTTTCTTGTGGTATGGTTCCAGCATACGCCCCGCCGCGGGAAAGAAAAGGGGCAATCTGCCGCCCCGTGGGAAATATGGGACAGAAAAAACCAGTGCCCAAGGCAAAGTGCCCAGGAAATCCCCGGCTAGCGCTGGGGCAGAAGGGTGGACAAGCCTGTTGAAAAGCGGTCCGCAGTTTCCAGAAAACAAAAAAACAGGCGGGGAACGGTGTCCCCGCCTGTTGGCGTGTTGCGTATGTACGATGTTGATACGGCTATTTTATTCTTCCGCCGCGCTGGATTCGCTGCTCACTTCGCTGGAAGCGGAGCTCTCGCTGCTCTCCACGGCGCTGCTGGTTTCAGAGCTGCTCTCCTCGCTGGCGGAGGACTCTGTCTCAGAGGCGGAAGAGGCGCCGTTGCGGGTGCTGTCGTTGACAAAGGAGGAGAGCTTCACGGTGTTCATGGCGGACTGGTTCAGCTCCACACCCTCCACGGACTGGGCCTGTTCCAGCACATAGTCGTTGAACTCCTCGCCCTTCATGTCCGCCAGCAGGGAGATGTACTGGTCCTCGTCGGCCTCCACCTCGTCGTAGGCGTCGGCAATGGACAGCTTGCGGATGACGTACAAAGCGTTGCTGGTCTCAGCCACCACGGCCTCGCCCTCGTCGGCGCCCTCCAGGGCGGTGGCCAGCTCGCTGGTGATGTTCTCGCCCTTGGTGGGGCTGGGCTGGTAGTAGGTGGACTCGCCGCTGGTCTCGCTGGCGTAGTCGTCGGCGGCCTCGCTCACGGTCATCTCGCCCTCGTTGATGCTATCCGCGTAGGTCTGCAGCTGGGCCTGGATGTCCGCCTG
>FR893761.1:0-10969 GCA_000435395.1 Firmicutes bacterium CAG:94 | reverse complement strand
CTGCTCTTCCGAGGTGAGGGTCTCGCTCTCGCCGTCGTCGTTGGTGGTGGTCAGCGGCACGTAGAAGTACTCGTAGCTCAGGTAGGTCTCAGTGAAGTAATCCTCCAGCTCCCCGGCGGCCAGGGCCAGCTCGCCGCCCTCGCCGTACATGGCTTCCATCACCTTCTGGAACTTCACCGTGTACTCCGAATAAGCCTTGGAGAAAGAGTCCCTGGCAATGCCCAGGTCATCCTCAAAGGTGCTCTGGTAGTACCTCCAGAAGTTGGTGGTGGTGTTGTCGATCTGGGTCTGGTCGTCCTCGGTCAGCTCCAGGCCATACTCGCTGAACTTGTCGCTGATGTAGTAGTAGGCGTTCAGGTAGTTCAGCGCCCGGTCGGTGATCCACTGGGAGGCGTCCACCCCGTCGATTTCGGCGTCCAGCACGGCGGTGTCAGAATCCACCTGGTCCCGCGCCTCGGAATAGGCGCTGTACAGGTAGTAGATATACCCGCCGATGGGCATGGTGTCGTCGCCCTTGCGGGCAGCCCAGGTATTATTCTCGTTATAGCAGCCAGCCAGGCTCAGGCACAGGACCAAAGCGAGCACAGCGGCCGCGGTACGCTTCCAAATGTTTCTCATGGGTGAATCAGCCTTTCAAAGTAGTGGTTTATTGCAAAGAACGACAAACATTATACCCCACTTTTCCCCGTTTGTCTACACGGAAATTGTGAAATGCCTCACGGTTTGGGGGCGGCGTTTTCCTGCATGGCGGTCAAAATCTCCGAGAGGGCCTGGGTGGGGGGCTGCCCGGCCATCTTCACGCTGATGTAGGGCTTGCTCCCGGCGGAGAGCAGCACCCGGCCGCCCAGCGCCTTGATGAGGGGCCCCACCTCCGCCACGTCGAACTTCTCCTTGTACACCAGCAGGGAATCCCCCTGCTGCTTCACCTCGGTGACGCCCAGGCCCGCGGCGGTGTTCCGCAGCAAGGCCACGTCCAGCAGGCCCTTTACCGAGGCCGGCGGCTCCCCAAACCGGTCGATGAGCTCATCCAGCACGTCCATGGCGTCCTCCTGGGTCTCCCCCTCGGCGATGCGGCGGTACACGTCCAGCCGCAGGCTCAAGCTGTCGATGTAGCTCTCGGGGATGTGGGCCTGCACCTGCAAATCCACCAGGCACTCCTGGTCCACAGGGCGGGTGGGCTCCTCGCCCTTCATCAGGGACACCGCCTCGTTTAAGAGCTTAACATACATATCATAGCCCACGGCCTCCATGTGGCCGTGCTGTTCCCCGCCTAGGATGTTCCCTGCGCCCCGGATTTCCAAGTCCCGCATGGCAATCTTAAAGCCAGAGCCGAACTCCGTAAACTCCCGGATGGCCGAAAGCCGCTTCTGGGCAATCTCCGAAAGGGCCTTGTTGGGGGTGTAGGTGAGGTAGGCGTAGGCCCGGCGGTTGCTGCGGCCCACCCGGCCCCGCAGCTGGTGCAGCTGGGAGAGCCCCATGCGGTCGGCGTTCTCAATAATCAAAGTGTTGGCGCTGGGCACGTCCACGCCTGTCTCGATGATGGTGGTGCACACCAGCACGTCGATTTCGTGGTCCAGCAGCTGCCGCCACACCTCGGAGAGGTCCTCCTCGTTCATCTTGCCGTGGCCCACGCCGATGCGGGCCTCCGGCGCCATCTGCTGGATGCGCGCCACGGTGCTTTGCAAAGAGGCCACGTCGTTGTGCAGGTAATACACCTGGCCGCCCCGGCGCAGCTCCCGGCGGATGGCGTCCCCAATCACCCCGGTGTCGTACTCCAGCACATAGGTCTGCACCGGGTGCCGGTCGTGGGGGGCCTCCTCAATGACGGACATGTCCCGGATGCCGGAGAGGGCCATGTTCAGCGTGCGGGGGATGGGCGTGGCGGAGAGGGTCAGCACGTCGGCGGTGCTGCACATCTGCTTCAGCTTCTCCTTCTGGGCCACGCCGAACCGCTGCTCCTCGTCGATGATGACCAGCCCCAGGTCGTGGAACTTCACGTCCTTGCTCACCAGCCGGTGGGTGCCCACCACAATGTCCATGCTGCCCCGGCGCACCTTCCGCAGGATTTCGTCCTGCTGCCGTGGGCTGCGGAACCGGGAGAGCAGCTCCACGTCCACGGGGAAGCCCTCCATCCGCCGCAAAATGGTCTGGTAGTGCTGCCAGGCCAGGATGGTGGTGGGCACCAAAATGGCGCACTGCTTCCCGGCGGTGACGCACTTAAAGGCCGCCCGCAGGGCCACCTCGGTCTTGCCGAAGCCCACGTCGCCGCACAGCAGCCTATCCATGGGCACCTCCCGCTCCATGTCGTCCTTGATTTCCGAGATGCACCGCAGCTGGTCCTCTGTCTCGTCGTACTCAAAGTGGGATTCAAAGTCCCGCTGCCACTCCCCGTCCGGCGGGAAGGCGAAGCCCTTCTGCTGCATCCGCTGGGCGTACAGCTGGATGAGCTCCTTGGCGATGTCCTTTACAGCCTTGCGCACCTTGGTTTTCTGCCGCTGCCAGTCGGCGCCGCCCAGGCGGCTCAGCTTCACCGCCGAATCCTCCCGGGGGCCGATGTACTTGCTCACCAGGTCCAGCTGGGTGACGGGCACATACAAGGTGTCGTTTTTGGCGTAGCGCACCTTGATGTAGTCCTTGGTGACGCCGTTCATCTCCAGCTTGTGGATGCCCTCAAACAGGCCGATGCCGTGGGTGGCGTGGACCACATAGTCCCCCGGCGCCAGCTCCGACAGGCTGGAAATCTCCTTGCTGTTCTTGTCCCGCTTCACCCGCTTGCGCTTGACCTCTGTCATGCGGCCGTGGGTAATCAAGGCGAAGTTCGCCTCCGGCAGCTCAAACCCCGCGGACAGCGCCCCCAGCGTCACCACCACCGTGCCGGGGTTCACCGTGGAGGCGGCGTCCATCCAGGCGGCAGGCAGCCCGGCCCGCTTCAAGTCCTCGGCCAAGGCCTTGCCCGCCCGCTCCGTGCCGGTGAGCACCGCGCAGGCCCGGCCCTGGTCCAGCAAGGCCCGCAAATCCTCGGCTAGCAGCTCCACGCCGCCGCCCCAGGGGGAGAGCTGCTTGGCGGTCATGTTCACCAGCGTCTTGGTGGGGATTTCATAGCTGCCCCGGGCGAACAAGTCCAAGAACAAGGTGGGGGTTTCCTCCGCTTTGCCCAGGGCGTACTCCCAGTCCTGGCTGTACTGGTCCAGGCCCTTGCACAGCAGGCCCTCCGCCAGGTAGCTTTTTAAATCTTCCCCCCACTGCCACAAGGTGGTGCGCACCCGCTCTTTCAGCTTGTTCCCCTCGGAGAAGAACAGCAGGCTGTCCTCCGGCGGGAAGTAGTCAAACAGCGTCGCCGCCTGGGGGTACACCAGCGCGATAAACTTATCCATCGAGCCTATCCGCAGGCCGTTTTTCAGCTTCTCCGCCTCGCCCCGCAGCACCTCCTTGGCCTTGGGGGCGTTCTTCCCCCGCAGCGAGGCGGCCAGCTTCTCGATTTTCTGCGCCAGGAACGCCGGCTTCTCCGGGATGACCTCCACGCAGGGGGCCAGCGTCACCTGGGGGATGGACTCGGTGCGCCGCTGGCTTTCCATGTCAAAGCTGGAGAGGGAGTCCACCTCGTCCCCCCAGAACTCCACCCGCACCGGGGCGTTGGCGCTGGGGGAGAAGAAGTCCACAATGCCCCCCCGGTGGCTGAACTGCCCCGGCCCCTCTATCTGGTCCTCCCGGGTGTAGCCGCACTTGACCAGCGCCTCCAGCAAATTGGCAATCTCCAGCTGGTCCCCGGGCCGCAGCGTGAACAGCTTCCGTTCCAGCTCCTCCGGTCCCAAGGTGTACTGCAAGGCGGCGTCCATGCAGGCCACAATGCAGTCGCACTGGCCGTCCTCCAGCTTGGAGAGGGCCTCCAGCCGCAGCCGCTCGTACTCGTGGGAGGTCCCCGCCGTGTCCCGGAAGTTGAAATCCCGCAGGGGGTAGGACACCGGGCGCAGCCCCAAAGCGGCCAGGTCCTCGCAGAACCGCTGGGCCTCCGCCTCGTCGGCGGCCAGCACCAAAGCCCGCCTGCCGGTCTTTTTGCACAGGGAGGCTATCACACAGCACTTGTGCACCCCAGAGAGCCCCGTCACCGCCCCAGGGACGGCGCCCCCCTCCACCGCCTGCTCCAGGCGGGCGTAGTCTGGCCACCGGGCCAAAGCGCTTTGGACCAATTTCATAGGGATTCTCCTTTCCTCACATTCTGTGCCGGGGGTGGTCAGCTGTTGTACAGGTTCATGGCCCTGTCCATGTCACCTTTGGCGATGAGCTCCGCGGCGGCCGCGGCGTTCTCCAGGGCGGTGGCCAAGTCCTTCTGCTCCTTCTCCGTAAAGCGGGAGAGCACCCAGTCCGCCAAGTTGTAGTCGGGATGGGGCTTTTTGCCCACCCCCAGCTTGATGCGGGGGAACTGGTCCGAGCCGGAGAGGTAGATGATGTTCTTCATGCCGTTGTGGCCGCCGTCGCTGCCCTTGCGGCGGATGCGCAGCTTCCCCGGCTCCAGGTTGATGTCGTCAAAGATGACCAGCACCTTCTCGGGGGACAGCTTGTAAAACTGCATGGCCTCCCGCACCGATTGGCCGCTTAAGTTCATAAAGGTGGAGGGCTTTAAAAGCAAAGCCTTTTTCCCGCCCAGGGAGCATTCCCCCACCAGGCCCTTGAACTTTATCCGCTTGATGTCCGTGTGGTGCTTCTGGGCAATGGTATCCACCGCCAGAAAGCCGGCGTTGTGCCGGGTGTTCTCATATTGTTTCCCCGGGTTCCCCAGGCCCACAATCATAAAGTCCACCGGGCCGGGGGAGGGGGTGTTTTTCTGGAATAGGCGCAGCATGGCAAAACCTCCGCTGGGTGTAGGATGGGCGCGAAAACAGGGCGGGCCGGAGCTTCCCGGCCCACCTGCTGGCGCGCTACGCGTATAAGCGTATAGATACCTTTTATTATGCCAGAGCCGCGCCGGTTTTGCAAGCCCATCTCCCCCGGAAAAGGGAAAAATCCCCCATTCCCCCGGGGGCCTTGAAAAAATTTGCTTTTCTTCCATTTTGTACTGGTATTTTCCCAAAGACTTTGCTATAATTCTCAATAGGAAACCCTGTGGACAGGCTTTTTCGTCCTGCCTGGGGGCTCCATTCCGCTGTCACCCGGCAGGGCCATGCTCCCTTTTTTGGCCAGCGTCCGGTTGAACATTATTAGGAGGTAAGTTACCAATGAGCCACAAGTATGTCTATCTGTTCAGCGAAGGCGACGGTTCCATGCGTGAGCTTCTTGGCGGCAAAGGCGCGAACCTTGCAGAAATGACAAAGCTCGGCCTGCCCGTGCCCCAGGGCTTCACCATCAGCACGGAAGCCTGCACCCAGTATTACGAGGACGGACGCCAGATTAACGATGAGATCCAGGCCCAGATCATGGAGTATGTGGGCAAGATGGAGGAAATCACCGGCAAGAAGTTCGGCGACAAGGAGAACCCCCTGCTGGTCTCCGTGCGTTCCGGCGCCCGCGCTTCCATGCCCGGCATGATGGATACCATCCTGAACCTGGGCCTCAACGAGGAAGTTGTCGAGGTTATGGCCAAGAAGTCCGGCAACGCCCGCTGGGCTTACGACTGCTACCGGAGATTCATCCAGATGTACTCCGACGTGGTTATGGAAGTGGGCAAGAAGTACTTCGAGGAGCTCATCGATGAGATGAAGGAGAAGCGCGGCGTCACCCAGGACACCGAGCTCACCGCCGACGACCTGAAGGAGCTGGCCGAGCAGTTCAAGGCCGAGTACAAGGAGAAAATCGGTTCCGATTTCCCCTCCGACCCCAAGGAGCAGCTCATGGGCGCCGTCAAGGCCGTGTTCCGTTCTTGGGATAACCCCCGCGCCAACGTCTACCGCCGCATGAACGAGATCCCCTATTCCTGGGGCACCGCTGTCAACGTGCAGATGATGGCCTTCGGCAACATGGGCGACGACTGCGGCACCGGCGTTGCCTTTACCCGCAGCCCCTCCACCGGCGAGAAGAAGCTCTTCGGCGAGTTCCTCACCAACGCCCAGGGCGAAGACGTGGTTGCCGGTATCCGCACCCCCATGCCCATCTCCCAGATGGCTGAGAAGTTCCCCGAGGCCTTCAAGCAGTTCCAGGAAGTCTGCAACCTGCTGGAGAGCCACTATCACGATATGCAGGATATGGAGTTCACCGTGGAGAACGGCAAGCTCTACATGCTGCAGACCCGTAACGGCAAGCGCACCCCCGCTGCCGCCATCAAGATTGCCTGCGACCTCATCGACGAGGGCATGAAGACCGAGCAGGAAGCCCTGCTGATGCTCGACCCCAAGCAGCTGGACGCTCTGCTCCATCCCCAGTTCGACCCCGAAGCCCTGAAGGCTGCCAAGCCCGTGGCTTCCGCTCTGGCCGCTTCCCCCGGCGCTGCCTGCGGCAAGATCGTCTTCACCGCTGAAGACGCCGTGGAGCAGGGCCAGGCTGGCGAGAAGGTCGTCCTGGTCCGCCTGGAGACCTCTCCCGAGGACATCGAGGGCATGCAGTATGCCCAGGGCATCCTCACCGTGCGCGGCGGCATGACCAGCCACGCGGCCGTTGTGGCCCGCGGCATGGGCACCTGCTGCGTCTCCGGCTGCGGCGACATCAAGATGGACGAGGCCAACAAGAAGTTCACCCTGGCTGGCCGCGAGTACCACGAGGGCGATTACATCTCCCTGGACGGCACCACCGGCAACATCTATGGCGAGGCCCTGCCCACCGTTCCCGCTTCCACCGAGGGCGGCTACTTCGGCCGCATCATGGAGCTCTCTGACAAGTACCGTCAGCTGGAGGTCCGCACCAATGCCGACACCCCCCGTGACGCTAAGCAGGCTGTGGCCTTCGGCGCCCAGGGCATCGGCCTGTGCCGTACCGAGCACATGTTCTTCGACCCCGACCGCATCGCCGCTATCCGCGAGATGATTTGCTCCGACACCGTGGAGCAGCGCAAGGCCGCTCTGGCCAAGCTGGAGCCCATGCAGCAGGGCGACTTCGAGCAGCTGTATGAGGCCCTTGGCGGCCGCCACGTCAACATCCGCTTCCTGGATCCCCCGCTGCACGAGTTCGTTCCCACCGAGGAAAAGGACATCGAGCTGCTGGCCCAGGCCCAGGGCAAGACCGTGGAGGACATCAAGGCCATCATCTCCTCTCTGCATGAGTTCAACCCCATGATGGGCCACCGCGGCTGCCGTCTGGCTGTCACCTACCCCGAGATCGCCGAGATGCAGACCGAGGCCGTCATCAAGGCTGCCATCAACGTGCAGAAGGCTCATCCCGATTGGAACATCGTCCCCGAGATCATGATTCCCCTGGTGGGCGAGGTCAAGGAGCTGAAGTTCGTTAAGAAGACTGTCACCGAGACCGCCGACCGCATCATCGCCGAGGCCGGTGTGGACCTGAAGTACAAGGTCGGCACCATGATTGAGATTCCTCGCGCCGCCATCACCGCTGACAAGATTGCGGAAGAGGCCGAGTTCTTCTCCTTCGGCACCAACGACCTGACCCAGATGACCTTCGGCTTCTCCCGTGACGACGCCGGCAAGTTCCTGGGCGCTTACTACGAGAACAAGATTTACGAGAACGACCCCTTCGCCCGTCTGGATCAGGAGGGCGTTGGCCAGCTGGTGAAGATTGCTGCCGAAAAGGGCCGCGCTACCCGTCCCGACATCGTTCTGGGCATCTGCGGCGAGCATGGCGGCGACCCCAGCTCCATCGAGTTCTGCCACAACGTGGGCCTGAACTACGTCTCTTGCTCTCCCTTCCGTGTTCCGATTGCCCGTCTGGCTGCTGCCCAGGCTGCTATTAAAGCACCCCGTGCGATGGACAAGTAATTCGGGAAAAATCGCGAATTTTTTGTAGTGATTGAACAGGCGCGCCGCCAAAAACGGTGCGTCTGTTCGTTATTTTTGACTAAATTTTTGTAAGTCATAAAAAGACCTCAACTGTTAGATCTGTCCAATTATTATGGCGAAATTGCGCTGGCATTTTGTTCATTCTTCTGTACTGCTTTGCGGCCTCAAAATCGATGGTAAAGGTGAGTACCGGCGGGTTTTCCGGCTCCAGCAGGTTGGCCCGCTGGGCACCCTGTTTCAGGTTTTCCATGCTGATCTTCCACCGGTAATGGTGGTTTGCCACCGGTGTGACTACTTCCACAAATTCGTCGATCAATTCTTCGGAGATCCGTGGGGAAGAGGTGTCCACCATTTTGGAGAGCCCTTGGCGGATGGCTTTCAGGTCCAGCTGATTCTGTTCGTCGATTTCTTCCGGCTGGGCCTTTTGCCGCTGGAGGGCTTCCAATTCTTTGGCAGCCTGGGCGTAAAGTTTTTGATACTGGTCTTTTGTCAGCTCCCCGTCTGCACGCATTTGCGCCAGGTTTAGCATCCGCTGCTCTAACTTCTCCATGGTCTGACGGAAGTTTTCCTGGTCCTTGACAGTTTGAGCTGCGGAGCTGCGCAGACAGGATTCCACCATTTGACAGGCTTTTAAGACCGCCTCCTGTTGATCACCCCAAAGCTTGTCAAAGATCTGTTTGGCCATCAGGTCTAGTTTCCATTCGCAGATGGAAATGGCATCACAGCTTTTTTGCCCTGCAAGATGGTTCTTCTCAACAAAACTCTTGGCAGGATTCTGTGTGCGGTAATTGCACTGGTACCCATAGACAGGAGTTCCGTCCTGTAGAACCCTCCATTTGAATCGGTTGTAGCCTGCGCCGCAGCGGCAGCGAAGTTTTCGCACCCAAAGGTGCTGAATGATTCTTGTGCCCTGCCTGCGTTCCTCACCAGAAGGCATCTGAAGGGTACGAATCCGATTCTTTCGGATTTCTTCACACTGTCTCCAAAGGGCTTCGGTTACAATGGGCTCGAAGTCTCCTTTTCTGAGAATGAATGTACTCTCATCCAGATTTTTGATGCGTTTCTTCTCTAAGAAATTGTTGACCTTAGACTTATTGTAGCCGATGTACCCCATGTAGGTGGCGTTTCGGAGAATCCGGCTGATCTTGACACAGGACCACTTGACATTTCCGTGACCATCTTTGCGACCTCGGCGGGTCAGTTCATTGACCACCTCTTTTTCTCCTAACCCCTGAGAATACAGTTCAAACACCATGCGGATAGTCTCGGCCTGTTCGGGATTGATTACATAGGTGCCGCCTACCCGGTCGTAACCAATGATATTTCCGTTGCCGTACAGCACGCCGTTTTCCCGGCTTACAGCCTGTCCTGCCCGGACACGCTCGGAGATTTTTCGGCTTTCTTCTTGGGCTAGTGTGGCCATGATGGTCAACCGCAGTTCTCCGTCCCCGTCCATGGTCCAGATGTTGTCAGAAACGAAGTACACTTCTACGCCATAATCCTTCAGCTCCCGGGTAATCACCAAGGTGTCCACGGTGTTCCGGGCGAACCGGCAGACCTCTCTAGTAACAATGAGGTCGAATTTGCTCCTTTTAGCGTCTGCAATCATGCGCATAAAGGCGGGACGTTTTTTGGCCAAAGTCCCTGTAATTCCTTCGTCAATGTACCGGTCTACCACAGTCCAGTTGGGATGGTACTTTGTCTGGTCCTCGTACCATTGCATCTGGTTTTCCAAGGCATCCAGCTGGGCATCGTGCTCGGTGGACACTCGTCCATAGTAGACAATGCGGCGCTCACGGTTGGGGTCTAACGTGAGATTTCCATAGTATCGTTGTTGTGTTCCATTCATGGGAATTCCTCCTTTGTGCTTAGAGTATAACGAGGAAAACCACGAATGTTGAGGATATGGATGGCCAGTTTGTCATCCTTGACAAGTTAGCCATATCGGTTCAAAATTTGAAGATAAATGCTTTTGTCAATGAGTCCATTGCAAACCATCATGTGAACCAGTTTCAACGCTATTGCGTGTGTGTTAAGTTTCATCATGTATACTCCTTTTTTATAGTATGAATGGGCGCGCGGGAAGGCTTTCTCGTGCGCCCAAATTCTATTCTCATACTAACAAGCTCGCCATATTTGCCACGCATCCCTGGCGATGGGGGCATTATCCGCGTCTTGGTCTCCGCTGGCAGCGGCTGTCATAACTCCACAGCGCCGTATTTCTCGCACGCCGCAGGGTTCCCCCCTAGTCCTTGGGAGGCCGTGAGGAAGTATCATTGTGCCCCCGCCCAGTCATGGCGTCCAAAGTGCCATCTTTGGAGTACAGGCTGGCGTAGATCGCTGGCGGCAGCGGATGTTCACCTCCTAGCTGCCGGTCCTGGCGGCGCGCCTGTGTCGCTCGTGAGCGGGTTATGTACCGATAATGCCGTATATTCTGTTTTCAAGGTGCGGTGAGAAGGCACAATTCCTCTCACTTACTTTCCCGCTGGAAAACAGGGTTTGGTCCTCTTCTCCTGCCAAT
Source organism: Firmicutes bacterium CAG:94 (assembly GCA_000435395.1). Classification (GTDB taxonomy): domain Bacteria; phylum Bacillota; class Clostridia; order Oscillospirales; family Acutalibacteraceae; genus Acutalibacter; species Acutalibacter ornithocaccae. The sequence goes on along the minus strand of FR893761.1, from coordinate 568 downwards.
TATTTTTAAAACTTTTTTGTTTTTTAAGCACCCGCTCATTTCACTGGAAAATTACCGATTTGTAGATCCTCTCTTGGCTTCTATATGTCCTCTTACACCCTTGAAATAAGTGAATAATTCTGATAGAATTATTATAGAATAATCTAGGAGGTGTTGACTTTGATTATTAAATCGTCTACTGCGCTCCGTAATGATTACGGTACGATTTCCGATCTGGCCCATAAGGAAGCGGAGCCGATCTACATCACCAAAAACGGTGAAGGGGATCTGGTTGTGATGAGCATCGAAGCGTTTGAACAGAGGGAGGAAACTTTGAAACTGCGGGCCAAGCTGGAGGTGGCCGAGCAAGCGCGTCTTTCCGGCGCTCCCACGTATACGCTGGAGGAATCCAGAAAACGTTTGGAGGAGATCTATCAACGTGGCTAAACTTGTTATTTTGGAACCTGCGCAGCTGGAACTGGAGGAAATTGCCCAACTCCATTTGAATCTGGTGGGGCCTAACTCCGCCCGTAAGATTACGGACCTCATTTTGGATACCCTTTCCCGGCTGGAGATGTTTCCGCTGTCC
>FR893760.1:17434-23093 GCA_000435395.1 Firmicutes bacterium CAG:94 | reverse complement strand
AGTACCGCAGCCAGCTGAAAATCGCCGGGTACAAGCTGTTTTTGGACGGCTCCCCCCAAGGGCGCACCGCCTGGGTGGAGCAGCCCTATCGGGGCGGGGAGCCGGGCTACCGCGGCTATCCCGTCCACCAGGACGGGCAGGTGCTGGCCTTTTTGGAGCAGGCCCAGCGGGAGGGCGTGCAGATTGCCGTCCACTGCAACGGGGACGCGGCGGCGGAGCAGCTGCTGCGCTGCTATGGGCAGGCCTTCGCCCGGTACGGGAGGGACATCCGGCCGGTGATGGTCCACGCCCAGCTGCTGCGGCCGGACCAGGTGCCCCGCCTAAAGCCCTTGGGGATGGTGGCCTCCTTCTTCGTGGCCCACGTGTACCACTGGGGGGACGTGCACGTGGCCAACTTCGGGCAGGAGCGGGCCTCGCAAATCAGCCCCGCACGCACGGCCTTGGACAGCGGCGTCGTGTTCGATTTCCACCAGGATTCCCCAGTCATCCCGCCCAACATGGTGGAGAGCCTGTGGTGCGCCGTATGCCGCCGGACGAAATCCGGCCAGGTGCTGGGGGAAAACCAACGCCTGCCTGTGTGGGAGGCACTGCGGGCTGTGACATCCAACGCCGCCTACGCCCTCTTTGAGGAGGGGCAGAAAGGCACCCTCTCCCCCGGCAAGCGGGCGGACCTGGTGCTGCTGGACCGGGACCCCCTCTCCTGCCCGCCGGAGGAGCTGAGGGACATCCGGGTGGTGGAGACCATCAAGGACGGGGAGACGGTGTACAAAAACGAATAACGTAAAAGGGGGAAGCGGCCAGCTTCCCCCTCTTTTCAGTTTCCTTGCAGCACCGCCTCGGCGCAGCGGAGGCCGTCCACGGCGGCGGACACAATGCCCCCGGCGTAGCCCGCGCCCTCGCCGCAGGGGTACAGGCCCTGGGCCAGGGGGGACTGGCAGCTTTCATCCCGGAGGATGCGCACCGGGGAGGAGCTTCTGGTCTCCGGGGCGGTGAGCAGGGCGTCGCCGCTGTCAAAGCCCTGGAGACGGCGGCCCAAAATGGGCAGGGCAGCTTTCATGGAATCCACCACGAAAGAGGGCAGGCACTGGGAGATGTCCCCGGGCACCACGCCGGGCTCGTAGGTGGGCAGCACCCCGCCGAAGCCTTTGCTGGGCACCCCGGCCAACAGGTCCGCCACACGCTGGGCAGGGGCGGAATAATCGCCCCCAGCCAGGCGGAAGGCCGCCCGCTCGATTTGCCGCTGGAAAGCCACCCCGGCCAAGGGGCCCTCGGCGCCGAAATCCGCCGGGGCAACGCCCACCAGCAAGGCGGCGTTGCTGTTGCGGCCGTCCCGGGCCCAGGCGCTCATGCCGTTGGTGACCACGCCCCCCTCCTCGGAGGCGGCGCCGGTGACTGTGCCGCCGGGGCACATGCAGAAGGTGTACACCCCCCGGCCGTTTTCCAGGTGGCAGGAGAGCTTGTAGTCCGCCGCGCCCAAGGCTGGGTGCCCGGCGAAGTCCCCGTACTGGGCGCGGTCGATGAGGGACGCCGGGTGCTCGATGCGGGCGCCCACGGAGAAGGCCTTGGCCTCCATGGGCAGGCCCAGGCGGTGCAGCTCCTGGAAGGTGTCCCGGGCGCTGTGGCCAATGGCCAGAATCACCTGGGAGCACTCCAGGGCCTCCTCCCCGGCGGGGGTGCGCAGCGTGAGGCCCACCAGCCTGCCCTCTTTCAGCCGGAAGCCCGTGACCTGGGTGGAGAAACGCACCTCCCCGCCCAGGGCGATAACCTGCTGCCGGATGGAGCGCACCACCCCTGGGAGCTTATCCGTGCCGATGTGGGGCTTGGCCTCGTAGAGGATTTCCTCGGGGGCGCCGGCGGCCACCAGCTCCTCCAGCACCTTGCGGATGCGGCCGTCCCCGGTGCCGGTGGTGAGCTTGCCATCGGAGAAGGTGCCGGCGCCGCCCTCCCCAAACTGGACGTTGGACTGGGAATCCAGCACCCGCTCCTTCCAAAAGCGCTGGACGGCGCGCTCCCGCTCCTCCACGGCCTGGCCCCGCTCCAGGACAATGGGCTCCTGGCCGCACTGCGCCAGCAGCAAGGCGGCGAACATCCCCGCCGGGCCAAAGCCCACCACCACCGGCCGCTGGGGCAGCTTGCCAGCCTGGGGCGGCTGATAGCGGTAGGGCTCCGCCTTTTGCAAGGCGTTGTCCCGGCGGCGGGAGAGGAGCCTGTTCTCGTCCCCCTGGATGGCGGCCTCCACCGCGCAGACAAAGTGGACGTTGTCCTTTTTCCGGGCGTCCACGGATTTCTTGCACAGCCGCACTTGCCCGATGGCGCTTTCCGGCAGGCGCAGCTGCTTGGCCGCGGCCCGCTTCAAATCCCCCTCCCGGAAGCCCAGGGGCAGTTTCAGCCCTGTGATTTTCAGCATATCCCCTTCCCCTTTCTTCCCCCGGCGGACTGCCCCGCTGCCAGGCCTGTGGCCCAGGCCCAGTGGAGGTTGTAGCCCCCGCAGTCCCCGTGGAGATGCAACAGCTCCCCGGCTAGGTACAGGCCAGGGCATTTTTTCGATTCCAGGGTGGCCGTGTCCACCTCTCCCAGGGGCACGCCCCCGGCGGTGACTTGGGCCCCCTCCCAGCCCCCGGTGCCGGTGACGGGGAACCGCCAGTCCTTGGCCAGGGAGGCCGCTTTCCGCAGCTGCTGGCGGCTCAAATCCTGAAAGCAGGCCTCTTTGGGCACGGACAGCTCTTTGAGCAGCTCCTCCCCCACCCGCAGGTTCAAGGCCCCGGCGAACAGCTCCCAGGCTTGGCGGCTGGGATGGGCTTTGGCCTGGGACTCCACATAGGCGAGGGCGTCCCGGTAGGGCAGGTCCTCCAGCAAATCCAAAGAGACCTCCACCCCAGTACCATTCTCCGGCAGGTGGGCGGACAGGTTGAACACGCAGATACCCGACAGGCTGCCCTCCCCAAAGAGCACTTCGCCGCTCTCCTGGTACAGGGGCTTGCCCGCCGCCAGCAAGGAGGCCTTGGCCCGCACCCGCATGCCCTTGAGGGAGCGCAGGCATTTCTTGGGGCTTTTCAAGGCCGTGAGGGCCGGGCGCAGCTCTGTGACCCGGTGGCCCAGGGCCTGGGCCAGAGCGTAGCCGCCCCCCTCCCAGCTGTGCTTGGGCGAGGCCTTGCCCCCGCAGGCCAAGACACACCGGGCGCACCAAAGGCGCTCCCCCTGGGCGCTTTCCAAGCGGAAGCCCCCTGCCTCCCGGGCCAGGGAGGCCACGCCCCAATCACAGGCCAAGGTGACGCCCAGCTCCTGGCAGGCTTGGCGGAGGATTTGGAGCACAGCCGCCGCCTGGAGGTTCCGGGGGTAGACGCGGCCCTCGCCGTCGGCGCGGCACAGCAGGCCCATGGCCTGGAACTCCTCCAAGACGCGGCTGGGCGGGCAGGCTTCCAGCAGGGGGGCGGCCAAGGCCACGTCCCCGTGGTAGTGGGCGGGCCCGGCGTCCAGGTTGGTCAAGTTGCAGCGGCCGTTGCCCGTGGCCAGCAGCTTCTTCCCCGGCTTGGGGTTGCCCTCCAGCACCACGACGCTGACGGGCCGCCCCTGGGCCCGCTGGGCTTTGGCGGCGGCTTGGGCGGCCATCAGCCCCGCGGCCCCGGCCCCTATGATGGCTATCTCCCAGCGTTCCATAACAAACCTCCCTGCAAAAATGGAGCGCCCCAAGGCGCTTTTCCCCATTGTACAGGGAGCGGGCGGGATTTTATTTCTATTTTAGAATTATAACGTGATTTCTTCCAGCCTGCCAAAGGAGTAGCCCAGCTCCTCCCAGCGGGTGAGCAGCTCATCCAAAATGGCGGCGTTGGTGGAGGACGTGCTGTGGAGCAGCACCACCGCCCCAGGGTGCACCCGGGGGACGAGCTTTTCAAAGGCCTGCTCCGGGGTGGGCTGTTCGTCCTGGTACCAGTCCACATAGGCCAGGCTCCAAAACACGGTGCGGTAGCCCAGCTGCTGGGCCATGCGCAGGTTGGATTCGCAGAACTTCCCCTGGGGCGGGCGGTAGAGCTTTGGCATCTCCTGGCCGGTGACCTCCCGGTAAAGGGCCTCGTTCTTCTCCAGCTCCTGGCGGAAGCTCTCCGCATCGGCGATGGCGGACATATCCGGATGGGAATAGGTGTGGTTGCCCACGGTGTGCCCCTCCTCCACCATGCGGCAGACAAGCTCCGGCTGGGTCTCCAGATAGTTGCCCACCAAAAAGAAGGCGGCCGGGACGTTGTGCTGTTTTAGGGCGTCTAAAATGGCGGCGGTGTTGCCGTTTTCAAAGCCGGCGTCAAAGGTGAGGTATAGGATTTTCTCCTGGGTGTCCGCCCGGTACAGGGCGTTGTACTGGGCCAGGTACTCGCTGCTGGCGTTGCCCACAGGGGGCTCCCCCTCCTGCTGGAAGCTGAGGCCCCAGTTGGTCACCTCCGCCGAGGCCGGCACGGCGCTGCCCCGCCGGGCTGTGGACGTGGCCAGCACGCACAGCGCCAGCACCCCGCACAAGGACAGCAGCACCGCCCGCTTCCGCCGCAGCGTTTGCCAAAAACCGTTCATACGCCTTCCCCCTTTCCCTGTATCCCTATGCGGTGAAAGGGCGGGTCTTGCATCCTGGGGCAAAATACGGTATGATTTTCGTATGATATTCTTAAGATTTTGGTTCCCGGAATGTAAGGAACCAGGAGTACACTATCTGTTAGAAAAAGGGCCTGCGGGCCAGGAGGGACCGGTAAACTATGGACAGCGGCGAAAAGAAAAACATTTTGGTGGTGGATGACGACCGGGAAATCGTGCGGGCCATCGCCCTGAACCTGGAGAGCGAGGGCTACAACGTGTTCAAGGCCTACGACGGCATGGAGGCTTTGGACCTGGCCATGACCAAGGACATCCATCTGATACTCATTGACGTGATGATGCCCAAGCTGGACGGGCTCTCCGCCATTATGAAAATCCGGGAGAGGAAGAACCTGCCCATCATTGTGCTCTCCGCCAAAAGCGAGGACAGCGACAAGGTGATCGGCCTCTCCATGGGCGCGGACGACTATGTGACAAAGCCCTTTAACCCCATGGAGCTCACCGCCCGGGTAAAGAGCCAGCTGCGGCGGTACACCAGCCTGGGGGACATCCACTCCAGCGGGGAGAACACCATTGTAAACGGCCGGCTCACCTTTAACCTGGACGAGCACGTGCTCTACGCCGACGGCGAGCCGGTGAAGCTCACCGCCACGGAGACGAAGATCGTGGAGCTTCTGATGCGCAACCCCGGCCGCATCTTCCCGGCGGAGGAGATTTACAGCAAGATTTGGAACGAGTCCGCCTACTCCACGGAAAACACGGTGATGGTGCACATCCGCCGCATCCGGGAGAAGATTGAGATCAACCCGGGGGAGCCGGAGTATTTGAAGGTGGTGTGGGGGATTGGATACAAATTTGAAAAGCACTGAGTCCAAAGGCACCGACGTGTTTAAAGGGGCCATCTCCTGGATATGCTCCCTCCTTTTGCTGTGCGGGCTGACCACCGGGCTGCTGGTGCTGCTGTTCATCGCCTTGGACCCCCAGCTGGCCGGCGGCCTGGGAGAGGCCTTTATCAACCTGACCTATGGGGAGTATCCCCGGTGGCTGCCGGTGGCGGCTATCAGCGTCATTTTGTTTGTGGCGG
>FR893760.1:4626-17387 GCA_000435395.1 Firmicutes bacterium CAG:94 | reverse complement strand
GTTCGCCTTCCGCAAGGACCGCCACGACTTTGAGAACATGCTGGCCGCGTGGCTGGCCAAAATCTGGGTGGAAGTGAAGCTGCTGGTGATAGTAGCAGTGGTGCTTGTGGCTATCCTGCTGGATTTTGGCACCACCCTGGGCGGCATGATAACCCCGGTGGTGGCGGTGGTGTTCCTGTACTTCCTGTGCCTGGACATTGGGAAAAACCGGCAGTTTTTCCGGCACAACATTGTCCACTCCCTGTTAAAGGCCCTGAACAGCTACCGGGATTTGACCGGCTTTGAGCAGCGCAGCCTGCGCAGGCTGCTCTCCACCTTGGCGGTGATCGTGGGGGTGCTGGGGGTTTCTGCCGCCACCTTCCTCTCCCTGCTGCGGGTGGCCCAATCCCCCATCCGGGACTTCTTCCTGCTGGGCGTGGTGGGCTTTGCCGCGGCGGGGGTGATTGGCAGCATCTTCTGGTACACTTTGGCTTTGAAGCGGGATTTGCGGGACTGGAGCGTGCTGCTGGCCCAAATCGCCGAGATGTACGGCGGCAACTTAAACGCCGTGAACCACATCCCCCCCACCTCCAACCTGTACGACTGCGCCATGCAGCTGAACATGATTCGCACCGGCATCCAAAAGGCCGTGGAGGAGGGCATTAAGGCCGACCGCACCAAGGTGGAGCTTATCACCAACGTTTCCCACGACATCAAGACGCCGCTGACCTCCATCATCAGCTATGTGGAGCTGCTGAAACGAGAGCCGGACCTGCCGCCCCACGTGATGGACTACATCAAGACCATCTCCCAAAAGGCCGACCGGCTGAACCACATTGTCCAGGACGTGTTCGAGGTGTCCAAGGCGGCCACGGGGAACATCTCCCTGGATTTGGAGGACCTGGACATCGGCAAGCTGCTGCAGCAGACCTTCGGCGAGATGGAGGAGGATTTGCGGCAGTCCACCTTGGCCTGGCGGGTGGAGATTCCCGACACGCCCATGCTGGTCCACGCCGACGGCCAGCGGCTGTACCGGGTGTTCCAGAACCTGATTCGCAACTGCGACCAGTACGCCCTGGAGGGCTCCCGGGTGTACGTGAACTTGACCGCCCAGCCCAACCCCGCCGGGGGCGGCCTGGCCACGGTGATGATTCGGAACATCTCCCGCAACGAAATCACCATGGACGCCGACCACCTGACGGCCCGCTTCGTCCGGGGGGACCAGAACCGCACCACCGAGGGCAGCGGCCTGGGGCTGTCCATTGCCAAGAGCTTTACAGAGGCCTGCGGCGGCCGGTTTAACGTCCACACCGACGGGGATTTGTTCATCGTCACGGTGCAGTTCCCCCTGGTGGTGAAGGCCCCGGCGGCGCCACCCGCCCCTGCTGCCACGGCGGTTCCCCAGGAGGAGACGCCCCCCGCGGAGGCCCATCCAGTGGAGGAGGCCCCTCCCCCGCCCAGGCAAGAGCCTCCCGTGGAATAAAGCACAAGCGAAAGGCTGCCCAAAGGGGCGGCCTTTTTTGCGCCTTGCAAAAACGCCCCTCTGCCTGTATACTGTGGATGCAAGAACCTATAGAGAGGAGGGGCAACATGGTACAGGTGCCCAAGGAGAAACTGGCATGCTTAGAGCCCCTGTTCGCCGGCTGGGAGGAGACATTGGTCTGGTCGGTGGTACAGGGCTGCATGGGCAAGGCCTGGGCGGACAGCTTGGAGCGGCCCCGGGCGGCGCTGCTGTGGGTGGGGGATTTTCTCTTTCTGGGCGGGGACGCGGAAGCCCCCGTCGCCCGGGCGCTGGCGGGGTTCCTCCCCCGGGAGCTGGCCAACGGGGTAGCCTTGGCTGTCCCCCAAAACGAAAGCTGGCTGCGGCTGCTGGAGGAAGCCCACGGCCAGCGGGGCAAGCCCATCACCCGGTACGCCATCCGGAAGGAGCCGGGGATGTTCGACCCGGGGAAGCTCCAGGCCAACCTGGAGAAGCTGCCCCAGGGCTTTACCTTGGAGCCCATCGACGAAGGGCTGTACCACGCTTTGCTGGAGCTGGATTGGGCCCGGGACTTCTGCGCCCAATTCGGCAGCTGGGAGGAGTACGCCGCCCACGGCTGCGGCTTTGTGGCAATAAAAGACGGCCAGGTGGCGGCGGGGGCTTCCTCCTACACCTGGTACCGGGGCGGCATCGAAATTGAGATAGACACCAAGGCGGAATACCGCCGACAGGGGCTGGCGCTGTGCTGCGCCAGCGCACTGCTTCTCCACTGCCTGGAGCGGGGGCTCTACCCCAGCTGGGACGCGGCGACGCCCATCAGCGTAGCCCTGGCGGAGAAGCTGGGGTATCACTTCAGCCACGCGTACCCCTGCCTGGAGATTGCCGTGCCCACACAAAAGGAGGACTTGGGATGAAACAGAGGAAAAAGCTGCTTTGCCTAGTTGCGGCGGCGGCCCTGTGCCTGGGGCTGGCCGCCTGCGGGGCCCGGGCGTCCACAGAGCCTGCGGTGGCCCCCTACGATATGACGGAGGACCAGGAGAAGCTGCTCTCCCTGCTGGGGCTGACGGACAAGGCCATGGTGTTCTCCTTCCAAGGGCCGGAGGAAGCCACGAAGCTCACCGCCCACACCTACGTGCTGGAGGACGGCGCCTGGGTGGAAAACGGCGGGGTCTCCATGACGCGGGACACGGCAGAGGGCGGCCCCTTCCAGGGGGAATTCGCCTTGGTATACCGGGAGAACCGCAGCATGGAGCTGTACCTTCACCACCAGGGCGGGGTGGTCTCCTTTGCCAGCGAGCCGGTGGCATTCCCCGGGGAAACTTTGGCCTCCCTCCGGGGCGGCTTGCAGGAAAGCGCCCCTGCCCCGCTGGGGGAGGAAATCCCCGTGGCGCTGTTTGTGGAGGACGGGGGCACCGCTTTGCAGTCCCTGGGGCCGGAGGTGTACTTCACCCCGGGGGAAGCCGCCGGGTACGATATGGTACAGGTGGTGACGCTGGAGTTCCGCGGCCCGTGACACGGGCCCGCCTCAAACACATCGTGACAGAGAAAAAGGACACCCAAGCCTTTCGCTTGGATGTCCTTTTTTGACTGCGCAGGATTCTCCCGAGAAAACCCAGGATTACTTGGTGGCCTTCTCCAGGGCCTGGTCGATGTCCGCCAGGATGTCGTCGGGGTTCTCAATGCCCACGGACAGGCGAATCAAGTCGGGGGCCACGCCGGCCTCCCGCAGCTGCTCGTCGCTCATCTGCCGGTGGGTGGTGCTGGCCGGATGGAGGCAGCAGGTGCGCAAATCCGCCACGTGGGTGACCACAGAGGCCATCTCCAGGCCGTCCATGAACTTGGTGGCAGCTTCCCGGCCGCCCTTTACGCCGAAGGACACCACGCCGCAGGTGCCGTGGGGCATGTACTTCTGGGCCAGGGCATGGTTGGGGTTGCCCTCCAGGTCGGGGTAATCCACCCAGGCCACGCGGGGGTCGGCCTCCAGGTACTGGGCCACTTTCAGAGCGTTGGAGCAGTGACGCTCCATGCGCAGGGCCAAGGTCTCCAGGCCCAGGTTCAGCAGGAATGCGTTCATGGGGGCCGCCTGGGCGCCCAGGTCGCGCATCAGGTGGGTGCGGGCCTTGGTGATGTAAGCCGCCTTGCCAAACTGCTGGGTGTACACCACGCCGTGGTAGGACTCGTCCGGCTGGGTGAGCATGGGGAACTTGCCGTTATCCCAGTTGAAGTTGCCGGAATCCACAATGACGCCGCCCACCTGGACAGCGTGGCCGTCCATGTACTTGGTGGTGGAGTGGGTGACGATGTCCGCGCCGAACTCGATGGGGCGGCAGTTGATGGGCGTGGGGAAGGTGTTGTCCACAATCAGGGGCACGCCCTGCTCGTGGGCGGCCTGGGCGAACACTTCCAAATCGGCAATGGCCAGGGAGGGGTTGGCCAGCGTCTCGGCAAAGACGGCGCGGGTGTTGGGACGCATGGCGGCCCGCAGCTCCTCCAGGGTGGCGGTGGGCGGCACGAAGGTGGTCTCAATGCCCATCTCCTTCATGGTCTTGTAGAAGAGGTTGAAGGTGCCGCCGTAAATGGCGCTGGAGCTGACCACGTGGAACCCGGCGGGGCAGATGTTCAGCACGGCCATGAGGTTGGCGGCCTGGCCCGAGGAGGTGAGCATGGCGCCCACGCCCCCTTCCAGGGCGGCAATCTTCTTCTCTACGGCGTCCAAGGTGGGGTTGGCAAGGCGGGTGTAGAAAAAGCCTTCCGCCTGCAAATCGAAGAGGTCGCCCATCTCCTTGGAGCTCTCGTAAACGTAAGTGGTGCTCTGCACGATGGGGGCCACACGGGGCTCCCCGTTTTTGGGCGTGTAGCCCGCGTGGATACAAAGGGTATCCGGCTTAAAGTCCTGCATGTTGTTCCTTCCTTTCCACAAGTTCTTGTATTTCCACCGGCTTCTCTGCGGGAAAGGCAGGCTGCCGGGAAATCGCTTTTCCGCTGGGATCAGCTCCACAGGCCCTTGAGCCAGTTGGCCGCAAAGTCCGCGCCGTAAACGGCCGCCATAATCAGCAAAATAAACGCCAGCACGGAAACCACCTGCACCAAAATGCGCTTTTTGCGGGGCATGTCCTCAAAGGTCTCCCCTTCCTCCTCCTGGCCCACGGCGGCGCGCTCCGCCTCCACCTGGCGGCACACCTGGGAGGAGAGCTCCTTGGCCCTGTCGTAATCGGACCAGCGCACCAGCACCAGCTTGTCGGTGGGCAGCACATCGTTGTCGTACAGGTAGGAAACCCACCCGCCGCTGAAGGGCTCCATCTGGAAGTCCACGCCCTCTTGGGCGAAGCGCTGTTCCAGCAGGCCGGCGGTGTACTGGTCCGCCCGGTGCAGGCGCACCATGTCCTCCCCCTCCAAGGGGCGGAGCTTGCTGTTTTTGCAGTTGGGGCATTTGGCGGCGGAATCCTGGCAGGCGCCGTGGCATTTTGTACAGTAGAGCATACTCCCTAGTCCTTTTCACAAAAAGTCCACAGCCGGGGGCTGCCCGGCTATGATACCCCTTATCATACCCCAAAACGGGGATTTTGTAAATAAAGAAGTTTTCCCGCCCTTCATGCGCCGGTGTGCGGCGGCAGGAACACGGGCTGGAGCTGCTTTCCCTCCAGGGCCAGGGCGATGGCCTGGGGCAGCAAGGTGAAATCCGCCACCAGAGAGACGGGCTTTTTCACCGGGTCATCCTGGCGCAGGGGCACCAGGTAGACGTTTTTCGTGTTCAGCAGCCGCAGCAGGTTGGGGCCGGATGCACAGCCGCAGCAGGTTGGGGCCGGAGGCAGCCATGGCGTCGTTGGTGGCGCAGCACAGCACCACCGGGATGCCGATGCGCAAGGCGGACTTCACCGCCATGGTCACCGGGGTATCGGTGATGCCCGCGGCAATCTTGGAGAGGGTGTTCCCGGTGCAGGGGGCCACGGCCAGCAAATCCACCAGGCCCTTAGGGCCGATGGGCTCGGCCTGGACGATGGTGTGGAGCACCGGCCGCCCGGCGATTCCCTCCACCCGGCGGACCCAGTCCTGGGCCTTGCCAAAGCGGGTGTCGGTGGTGTAGGCGTTCTGGGACATCAGGGGCAAAATGGCGTAGGAATGGGAAAGGGCTTCCATCTGCCCCACAGCCTTTTCAAAGGTGCAGAAGGAGCCGCACATGGCAAACCCAATGGTCTTCATGAAAGCTTCCGCCTTTCTTCCAAAATGTGGTACACGGCCTCTTTCACCAGCTCCCCCGAGGCCTTGGGGGAAAACCGCCCCGGCAGGGAGGGGCAATCCAAAAAGCGCAGCCCCCTGGCCTGGGCCGCCCCGCGGCAGATGCCCCCCGGGGCGCTGGCCAGCTCCAGCAGCAACGTGTCCGGCCCCTGGCAAGCCAGGATTTCATCCCCGATGACAGGGGCGGGCACGGTGTTGAAAATCACGTCGTAGGGGCCGCCCACCTGGCCGTAGGTGAGGGCCCCGCAGCCCATGGCCCGAATGGCGGCCAAATCCCGGGGCTTGCGGGCGGCGCAGTCCACCTGGGCGCCCAGGGCGCGCAAATCCAAGCACAGCGCCTTGCCAATGCGCCCAAAGCCCGCCACCAAACACCGGGAGCCCCCCAGGGCCCCAGGGGCGTGCTCCACGGCCAGGGCCAGGGCGCCCTCCGCAGTGAGGAAGGCGTTGCCCACGGTGAGCTCCTCCCGCTGGTAGTAGTCCTCCAGGGGGATGGTTTCCCACAGGGGGGAGGTTTGCCGCAGCTTCCCCACCATGCCCCCCAGCACTTGGCAGGGGGCCAGGGCGGCGGCAAAGCTGTCATCCAGAGGGATGGGCGCCTGGGCAAAGGGGGCGTTGAGGAAGCCGCCCTCCCGGACAGCGGGCAGGGGCAGCACCACCACCGGACAGCGCCGGCCCAGCTCCTCCAGGGGGAGGGTGGGGAACGCCGCCGCGCCCTCCAGCCCCTCCAGGCCGTGGAGGAACAGGGTGTGGCCGTCCTCCTCCAAAGAGCGCGCCAAGTAGAGCTGCCGCCTGTCGCCGCCAAGTACGCCAAACACTGCCATAGGATTTCCCCCTCTTTTCCGTTCATCCCTATAGTATGGGGAACGGTGGAAAAGGTGAAGCCGCCTTTCTGGGCGGGCCTGGGCGCAACTTGGTGGCATCTTCGCGCCACTTGGCAGTTCTGCCCTTGCGCCGGGGAAGGATGGCCGCTATACTGACTACAGAAGACATCACAGAGAGGAGTGAGGGCATGCGGATTATCCTGGAGGAGGACCCCGCCTGGGAGGAGGTGGAGGTGACCATCCGCTGCAAGGAGGTGACGCCCCAGGTGGCGGGGCTGGTGGCCTCCCTGCGGCGGTTTGACCACCGGCTCACCGGGGAACGGGAGGGCAAGACCTACCTGCTGGAGGCCGGGGAGCTGTTCTACATCGAATCGGTGGAGAAGCGCACTTTCCTCTACACCCGGGACGGCGTCTTTGAAACGCCCCTGCGCCTGTACGAACTGGAGGAGCGCCTGGCCCCGTGGGACTTTGTGCGGGTCAGCAAGGCCATGATTGTGAACTTTGGGAAGACCCAGTCCATCTCCCCCGATTTTGCCGGGCGCTTGCAGCTGACCCTGGAAAACGGGGAGAAGGTGGGGGTTTCCCGAAAATATGCCCCGGCCATCAAAGGGAAGCTGGGGCTGCTGTAAAGAAAGGATGGGAGCGATATGAAGAAATTTCTGCAAAGCCTGCCCCAGGTGCTGGTAAACCTGTGCGTCAGCTACACCTGCGCCGTGCTGCTTTACACGCTGCTGGACGCCCAGCAGGCCACCATGCGCCGGGCCTGGCTGTATGAGATTCTGGCCATCTGCGCCGCGGCCACAGTGCTGCAATATGTGTTCTTCTCGGGGAAAGCCGTAAAGCGCCTCTCCTACCTGGCGCGCATGGCCTGGTTTGCAGCGGCCATGCTGGCGGTGGTCTGCGGGGCGGCGGTGGTGTTCCGGTGGTTCCCCCTGGAGCACCTGGGCAGCTGGCTGTGGCTTGTGGGGATTTTCCTGGTGGGGTTTGCGGCCATCGCCCTGGTGTTCGAGGGGTGGTTCCGCCTAAAGCGCCGGGTGTATGACGACGCCCTGGGCCGGTACAAACAGGGAAAAAAATAAGATGGGAGAGTCGCCCGGGGAGACCTGGGCGGCTTTTTTCGCAGCGGCCGGCTTTTTTGCGGGGAAATTTTCCTGTAAGGCTTTATTTTCAAGGAGATTTACAATATAATAGAAAATAAGTATGGGAAAACGAAACTTCCACCAAGGAGAGAGCATATATGGACGAGAACATTCTGGACCGTGTGAAAAAACTGCACTTTGTGGGCATTGGGGGCTCCGGCATGTGCCCCATGGCGGAAATCCTCCACCACAAGGGCTTTCAGCTGACCGGCTCTGATATCAACGAATCCGACACCCTGGAGCGCATCAAGGGCTACGGCATCCCGGTGGCCATGGGCCACAAGGCGGAGAACATTGGCGACACGGAGTGCGTGGTGTACACCGCTGCCTGCAAGGCCGACAACCCCGAGTTGGTGGCCGCCCGGGAAAAGGGCGTCCCCACCCTGGAGCGCTCTGTGATGCTGGGCATGCTCACGGAGAAGTTCAAGCGGCCGGTGGCTGTCTCCGGCACCCACGGCAAAACCACCACCACCGCCATGCTCACCGAGGTGCTCATCGACGGCGGGCTGGACCCCAGCGCCATCATCGGGGGCAAGCTGCCCATGCTGGGGGCCAACTCCCGGGTGGGCCGCAGCGAGACCATTGTGGTGGAGGCCTGCGAGTATGTGGACACCTTCCTCCAGCTGCACCCGGCGGTGTCCGTGATTTTGAACATCGACGCGGACCACCTGGACTACTTTAAAACGGTGGACAACATTGTGAAGTCCTTCCACCAGTTTGGGGAGCAGACCTCCCAGCTGGTGGTGGTCAACGGCGACAACGCGAAAGCCATGGAAAGCGTGCGGGGCTTACAGGCGAAAATCGTCACCTTTGGCATGAAGGACACCAACGACTACTACCCCACGGAGATGAACGAGGAGGACACCGCCTGCGAGGACTTTACCTTGACCTATCACGGGGAGAAGCTGGGCCGGGTGAACTTGAGCGTGCCCGGGGAACACAACATGATGAACGCGGTGGCCGCCGCCGCGGCCGCCCACTGCCTGGGCGTGGCGCCGGAGGTGATTTGCTCCACCCTGGGGAAGTTCACCGGGGTGCACCGCCGCTTTGAGGTGCTGGGCAAGTTTGAGGGCGTCACCGTGGCGGACGACTTTGCCCACCACCCCACCGAGCTCACCGCCGTGCTCACCTCCGCCATGAAGATGGGCTACCGGCAGGTGTGGGCGGTGTTCCAGCCCCACACCTACTCCCGCACCTACAACCTGCTGGAGGATTTCGCCCAGGCGCTGTCCATCCCGGACCACCTGGTGATGACGGAAATTCTGGCTGTGCGGGAGGAAAACAAGTGGGGCATCCACACCAGCGACCTGGCGGCGAAGGTCCCCGGCAGCGTGTGGTTTGACAGCTTTGAGAAAATCGCGGACTATGTGATGGAGCTGGCCCAGCCCGGGGATTTGATTCTCACCTTGGGCGGCGGCGACATCTACAAGTGCGCCAACCTGATAGTGGAAAAGTACAAGGCGCGGCAGCTGTAAGGAGAGGCCATGCTCACCGAGGACTACATTGTGCGGATGATTCGGGACATGGGCCAGATGCTGGCCCGGGTGCTGGGCAGCCAGGCCTGGGAGCCGGACCGCTGCGCGGAAGTGTGGGAGGCCGCCGCGGGGGACTGCCCTCCCCTGCTGGAGGAGCTGAAAGCCCTGTGCGGCCGGGGGGAAATCAACGCGGCGGAGAACCTGCTCTTTGAGGAGCTGGACTTCTCCGACCCTGGCACCTTGCCCATTGCCCTGGCCTTTTACGAGCACCTGAACCGCTTTACCGACCAGGAGCTGGAGGCCCGGGACTACTCCCGGGAGGAGATTTTCGAGGGCGTGAAAGACTGCGCGGAACAATACGGCGTGGACCCCCAGCTGCTGGAGGCGTTCCGCCCGTAAACGGAAAGGACAGACTGGATGATTCGAGCCATTTTCTTTGACATTGACGGCACCTTGCTGGACTCCGCCACAGGGAAGGTGCCCCCCTCCACCTTGGCCTGCCTGCGGGCCTTGCAGCGGAAGGGGGTGCGGCTGTGGGTGGCCACGGGGCGCTTTCCCGCTATGACCACCTTTTTGCGGGACATCTTCCCCTTTGACGGCGTCATCACCTTAAACGGGCAGCTGGCCACGGACAAAGACGGCCAGGTGCTCCACCGCATGGCCCACGAGCCGGAGAACATCCGCGCCTTGGTGGAGCTGGTACGGGAGGACCCGGAACCCTTCCCCTGCCTGATTATCGAGGAGGAGCAGTGCTTTTCCCTGCGGGAGTCCCCGGTCATCCAGGAGCACTTTGCCTGGGCGGGGCTGCCCGCGCCAGAGGCCTACCACCTCTCCCGGCTGGAGGAGCACCCGGTGCTGCAATTCCTGGCCTACATAACGCCCCAGGAATACGGCCGGCTGGCGCCCCTGCGGCACATTGAAATCACCGGCTCCGGCCACAGCATCGCGGACATCATCCCCCTGGGCGGCGGCAAAGAGGTGGGCATCGCCGCGGTGGCCCAGCGCTTCGGCTGGAAGCGGGAGGAAATCATGGTGTTTGGCGACGGCCCCAACGACGCCAAGATGCTGGCCTGGGCAGGCGCCGGCGTGGCCATGGGCAACGGCGTGGAGGAGGCCAAGGCCGCCGCGGACTACGTCACCACCCCCGTGGGAGAGGATGGCGTGAAAAACGCGCTGCTCCACTTTGGGGTACTGGAAGAAACCGAGCTATAAAAAAAGCGGACTGGGAAACCAGTCCGTTTTTTATTCCGTAGTGGGCCCTACAGCAGATAGTTTTCTATGTCCCCCACAAACTGGTGGCCGCACCGGGCCAGCTCCCCCAGCACCCGGTGGAGGCCCGCCTCTGTCTTGTACCAATTCTCCTTGGTGATGTTGTAGCAGGGCACTGGGCAGACCTTGAAGGAGACATCGGGGAAGGCCAGCTGGTAGAGCATCAGGCAGCGCCGGGCGTGGAAGGCCTTGCAGACGATGAGGGCCGTGCGGAAAACCAGGCCCTTTTCATCCACCGCCTGGCGTGAGAGGAAGGCGTTATCCCGGGTGTGGCCCGATTGGAACTCGCCCACAATGGCGCTGGCGGGCACGCCGTTTTTGCGCAGCACGTCGATGAAAAACGCGCAGTCGGTGTGGTAATCGCCGGTGTACACATCCGCCTTTGAGCTGACCCCCGGCCACCGCTCCTTTTTCACGCTGACGCCCCCGGAAGGGATAAGCCACTTCCCGTATCCCTGGCGGTACAGGGCGGCGGCGTATTCGGGCTGCTCGGCGTGGGTGCCGCCCGGCAGGAAAATGGCGTCCGCGGGTTCGGGGGTGTCTTCCACAAAGATAAAATCGGAAATGTCCGTTATGATGCGGCTGGCCATGGGGAATCCCTCCGAAAGGGCAGGTACTGCTTAAGAGTAGGCCACCAGGGGGTTGAGCTTGCCGTGGCCCCGGGTATCCATTTTGTCGAGGTACTTAATGGCCTTGCCGGCGCCCAGCACCACGCAGTTTTCCGGGTTCTCAAAGGTGACAACGGGGATTTTCGTCTTTTTCGAAAGCAGCGTGGAGAAGCCGTACAGGTTGGCGGAGCCGCCGGTTAAGTAGATGCCGTCGGTGAAGATGTCCGCCAGCAGCTCCGGCGGGGTGGCCTCCAGCGTCTCCTGCACCGTGCGGACAATGGAGATGGCGGGCTCGATAAGGGCCTCTATCATCTCGTCGGAGTTCATCTCTGTGGTCTCCGGCAGGCCGTTCATGGCGTTGCGGCCCTTGAGGGTGTATTTCAGCAAGGTCTTGCGGGGATAGGCGCAGCCAATGGCGATTTTGGCCTCCTCGGCGGTGCGGTCCCCGATAATCAGGTTGAACTTCTTGCGGACGTACTTGACGATGGCGTCGTTAAAGCTGGCCCCGGCTATGTTGCAGGAGTTGGCCACGGCAATGCCGTTTAAGGAGATGACGGCCATATCCGTGGCGCCCTCGCCGATGTCCACAATCATGGTGCCGTGGGGCACGGCGATGTCCACCCCGGCGCCAATGGCCGCGGCCACGGGCTCCTCAATGAGGCAGACCTTCCGCACGCCCGCGGCGGTGATGGCCTCTACCACGGCCCGCTTTTCCACCTCGGTGACGTTGCAGGGCACGCTGACCACCACCCGGGGCATGAACACCCGGCTGGAGCTGATTTGCTTTAAGTAATAGCTGATGAGCTGTTCCGCCATGGAGAAGTTGGAAATGACGCCGTTGCTCAGGGGCCGGGAGACGGTGATGCGCTCGGAGGTACGGCCCAGCATGTCGTAGGCGTCGCTGCCGATGGCGATGACCTCGTCGGTGAGGTTGTCCACCGCGATGATGGAAGGCTCGCTGACAACGATGCCCTTGCCATCCAGATACACTTTAAACCGGGAGGTCCCCAGGTCAATGGCGATGTCGGTTCCTATCATCCTCTAAATCATCCTATCTTTCGCACAAAATTCCCGTGTTGCTATTCTGTGCTATTATACACCAGAATGGCTGTTTTTTCAACCGGGGAAATCTTTTCCTTGCGGGACGGCCCAAGATGTGCTATACTGTATCAAATTTTTTCCCGAGGAGGGGGAACCATGGCACTGTATGAGGAAATGTTCCAAAGCAAGGGGGCGGTGTTCACCATCCGCAACGCCGGGCCCCAGGACGCCCAGGCCATGCTGGACTACATGGCCTGCGTGGACCGGGAAACCACCTTTTTGGCCCGGGAGCCCGGGGAGTTCGAGCGGGGCTTCCCTTTGGAGAAGGAGCGGGCGTATTTGGCGGGCTGCCAGGAAAGCCCCGGCGAGCTCTTCCTGCTGGCCGTAACGCCCCAGAGCCTCGTTGCCGGCAGCAGCCACTGCTCCTTCCGGCTAGACAGGGCCCGATACCGCCACCGGGCGGAGCTGGCCCTCTCCGTGCGGCAGGACTACTGGCGCCAGGGGCTAGGCCGCAGGCTGATGGAGATTCAAGAAACCTGGTGCCGCAGCCAGGGCATTGAGAAGCTCTGCCTGGAGGTGGACACGAAAAACCTGCGGGCCATGGGGCTGTACCTCAGCCGGGGCTTTGTGGTGGAGGGCACCCTGCGCCGGGCGGTGAAAATGGCCGACGGCTCTTACCGGGATTTGTACGTCATGGGGAAGTTTTTAGACAG
>FR893760.1:0-4602 GCA_000435395.1 Firmicutes bacterium CAG:94 | reverse complement strand
TTAGACAGGTGAAAAACCCGCCGCTCTGCTTGGGTGCAGGGCGGCGGTTCTTTATAGCTTACGGCCTATGCTTTCCAAAACGGATGGCAATTGCTCTAAAGAGTGGATTTGATAAGCCGGCTTCACGCCCTTGGGAACAACTCCCTTGCGGTTGAGCCAGCAGGCGCGCATCCCCACGCCTTGGGGGCCCTGCACATCGTCAGTTAAAGAATCCCCCACAAAAAGCGCCTCTGCCGGACGCAAGGACAACGCATGTAAAATTGTGGTGTAGAACTCGTGGTCCGGCTTATACACTTTCAGCGATTGGGAGGTAAATACCCTATGGAACACCAGCCCGGCCCGCTTTAAATCTTGTTCCAAGGGGGCTGTATCTGTGGTGGAGGCCACACACAGCTGGTAGCGGGATAATAAGGAATCCAGCACCCGTTTTACTTCTGGATAAGCAACCCGTGTGCCCTGATATTGCAGCATCACCGCCACGTCCTCACGGGCATTCCTGGAGAACCCGTACTCCTGATATAGCTCCTCTAAGTCCAGGGCATAGAGTTCTGCCTCCCTTTGGAAAGGTCGCAGATTTTTCATCCTCCGGTGATGGCGCCGCTTCCACTGAGCGTAAAACTCCGCCGGGGATAAATCCTGCCTTCCGTTGCGGGCAAGGATTTCCGCCGCAGCCTGGACGGAACCGGTACCTGTATCAAAAAGCGTACCATAGGCATCAAACAGGATAGCTCGTATCAAGGATAACACTCCTTCCAAAACAGGCACAACATCTTATCGCCCCTCCTCCTGGTTTTGGAGGAACCACTTTAGGCCGGTATAGCGTTTGGTTTTGCGGTTGTTCTCCACCATGGCGTCGATGACGCCCCGGCGGCCCACCAGAATCAGCAGCTGCTTGGCCCGGGTGACGCCGGTGTACAGCAGGTTGCGGTAGCACAGCTGCCGGGGCGGGTCCAGCACGGGGATGACCACTGCAGGGAACTCGTTGCCCTGGCTCTTGTGGACGGTGACGGCATAGGCGGGCTCCAGCTCGTTGGAGGCGCGCTCGAAATCGTAGACCACGTCCTTGTCGTCAATGCGGACGTGGATGGCACCGCCGGGCTTGTCAATCTCCGTGATGACGCCCATGTCCCCGTTGAACACGCCCTCCCCGGCGGTGCCGTCCTCCTTGGCCCAGGGAAGGTTGTAGTCGTTGCGTATCTGCATCACCTTGTCCCCCAGGCGGAACAGGGCGCCGTTTACTTTGGCCTCCGCCTTGCCCCGAGCGGGGGGGTTGATGGCCTCCCGCAGGTGCTTGTTCAGCTCCACGGTGCCCAGCTCCCCCTTGCGGCCGGGGCACAGCACCTGGATATCTGTCACGCTGGAATAGCCGTAGCTGCGGGGCAGGCGCACACTGCACAGGGAAACAATCAGCTGGGCGGCCTTTTGGGGGTCCTCCTGGGGCAGGAAGAAGAAGTCGCTGTCGTGGCGGCGCAGGTCGGGCAGTTTGCCCTCCACAATGCGGTGGGCGCTCATGACGATGAGGCTCTCCTGGGACTGGCGGAAAATTTCCTTGAGCTGCACCGTGGGGAACAGGCCGGAGGCAATCAAATCCCCTAGGACGTTGCCCGCCCCCACGCTGGGCAGCTGGTCGTTATCCCCCACCAGAACCAGCCGGCAGGAGAAGGGCAAGGCCCGCAGCAGGCTCTCAAAGACGTAGGCGTCCACCATGGAGAGCTCGTCCACCACAAGGCAGTCGCACTCCAGGGGGTTGCGCTCGTTGCGGGTGAACACGGGGTTGTCCTTCTCGTCCCAGTCCACCTGAAGCAGGCGGTGGATGGTCTTGGCCTCCTCGCCGGTGACCTCGCTCATGCGCTTGGCGGCGCGGCCGGTGGGGGCCGCCAGGAACACCCTCTCCCCCGCCTCCTGGAGCAGGCGGATGATGGCGTTTAAGGTGGTGGTTTTGCCGGTGCCGGGGCCGCCGGTGAGGATGAGGATGCCCTGCTCCAAGGCGTGCTGGATGGCCTCCTTCTGCTTTTGGGCGTAGCGGATGCCCTGCTCCCGCTCGATGGCGGCGATTTTCGCCTCTGCGCCGGGGATGGCGTTGGGCGCCATGGAGAGCATGGCCAGCATCCGGGCGGCGATGTAGCTTTCGCTGGCGTGCTGCTTTTGCAGGAAAAGGAACTCCTGGCCGTCTATCTCCTCCGCCGCCAGGTGGAAGCCCTCGCACAGGGTGTAGATGCCGTCCTGGACCACGTCGGGCCCCACGCTGAGGATTTGCGCCGCCGCCCGGGTGAGCTTGTCCGCCGGCAGGCAGGTGTGGCCGTTGTTCAGATTGTGGCGCAGCACGTAGAGGATGCCCGCCTGGACGCGGCCCATGTCGTCCCGGGGCTTCTCCATGCTTTCGGCGATGGCGTCGGCAATGTCAAAGCTGATGTCGATGCCCTCGCCGCACAGGCAATAGGGGTCCTCCTGGATGCAGGCCACTGAGGCCTCCCCGTACTGCTTCCACACCAGCACAGTCTCCTCGGGCCGGACGCCGTAGGTGCCCAGGAACATCATCAGCTCCCGGATTCCGTAGGCGCGGCGCAGCTCCTCCCCTATCTCCTGGGCCTTCTCCTGGGTGATGCCCTTGATTTGGGCCAGGCGCTGGGGGTCGTTCTCCATCACCTCCAGGGCTTTGTCCCCAAAGGTGTCGATGATGCGCCGGGCCGTGGCAGGGCCCACGCCCTTTACCGCCCCGGAGGAGAGGTACTTCAGCATGGCGGCGGTGGTGGCGGGGCGGGCGCGGTCGAACGTCTCCGCCTTGAACTGGTCCCCAAAGGAGGGGTGGCTCTGCCAGGTGCCGTACACCCGCAGCTCCTCCCCCTCGCTGACAAAGGGGAACATCCCCACCACCGTGACCACCCCGGCCTCTGTGGCCAAATCCAACACGGTGTATTGGTTTTTGTCGTTGTGATATGTAACGTGCTCCACCGAGCCGCACAGCTCCAGCAAAGTCCTTTTCTCGTCTGCCAAGGCACTTCCCCCGTCATTCCGTCAGGATTTCTCATTCTCTTTATCATACACCAGTTCCGGGCGTTTGCAAAGCTCCAAGTTGGGATACCGCCGCTGAAAAATGTTGCAGATGGCCTCCACGTTGGGGTCATCCCCCGGGTTGAGGCACACCAGCCGGCAGCCGGGCCAGCCCATCCACTGGAGGCGGGCCACCCCCGCCCGGATGAGCAGCTCGCAGTCCTCCCCATCCCGGGGGAGGAGCACCAGCGCGGCGCTGCCGGGCCGCCGGGGCCGCAGCAGCCAGAACAAACCCACGCGCGCCAGCTCCACCAGGCCCACCGCGGCCAAGGCGATGCCCACAGCACCCCAAATCAACTCCATCTCTGCCACCTCCCATTGCCATTCTATGCGGCAGGGTTCCCCCTGGTGCAAGAGACGGCAAAGGGGCCGCCGCAGACGCGGCAGCCCCTTGTAGGGTTTATTGGTTTGCCACAGCCTGGAGCAGCGCCTCGGTGCGGTTGGTCTCCTCCCAAGGCACTCCCAGGTCCTCCCGGCCCATGTGGCCGTAGGCGGCCAGCTGGCGGTAGATGGGGCGGCGCAGGCCCAGCTCCTTGATGATGGCGGTGGGGCGCAAGTCAAAGACTTGCTGCACAGCCTGGGAGAGGACGCTGTCCTCCACCTTGCCGGTGCCGAAGGTATCCACCATGATGGACACGGGATGGGCCACGCCAATGGCGTAGGCAAGCTCAATCTCACAGCGCTTCGCCAGGCCGGCAGCCACGATGTTCTTGGCCACCCAGCGGGCGGCGTAGGCGGCGGAGCGGTCCACCTTGGTGGGGTCCTTGCCGGAGAAGGCGCCGCCGCCGTGACGGCCGTAGCCGCCGTAGGTATCCACAATGATTTTCCGGCCTGTGAGGCCGCTGTCGCCCACAGGGCCGCCAATGACGAACCGGCCGGTGGGGTTGATGAAGATGCGGGTGTTCTCGTCCACCAGGCCGGCGGGCACCACCGGCTGAATGACGTGGTGAAGCAAGTCCTGCTTCAGCTGGGCCATGTCCACGTCCTCGTCGTGCTGGGTGGAGATGACAATGGCGTCCACCCGCTTGACGGTGTCGCCGTCGTACTCCACGGTGACCTGGGTCTTGCCGTCGGGACGGAGATACTGCAGGGTGCCGTCCTTGCGGACTTTGGCCAGCTGCTTGGCCAGCTTGTGGCTCAAGGAGATGGCCAGGGGCATCAGCTCGGGGGTCTCGTCGCAGGCGTAGCCGAACATCATGCCCTGGTCCCCGGCGCCGGTGAGGGAGTTCTCGTCGGTCTCGCCGTTTTTGGCTTCCAGGGACTGGTTGACGCCCATGGCGATGTCAGGGGACTGGGTATCGATGGAGGTGAGCACGCCGCAGGTGTTGCCGTCAAAGCCGCACTTGGGGTCGTCGTAGCCAATGTCCTTGACCACCTGGCGGACGATGGCGGGGATATCCACATAGCAGGAGGTGGTAATCTCGCCCATGACGTGGATAACGCCGGTGGTGGCGGTGGTCTCACAGGCCACGTGAGCCTCGGGGTCCTGCTGGATAATAGCGTCCAGAATGGCGTCGGACACCTGGTCGCAAATCTTATCGGGATGGCCTT
>FR893759.1 GCA_000435395.1 Firmicutes bacterium CAG:94 | reverse complement strand
GCCACGGCGGTAGGTGCGGCCCATCATGTTGCCCAGGAACAGCCCGGACCAGAACCCGCCGCCTCCGCCACCGCCGGAGCGGGGGCCGCCGCCCCCGCGCATCCCGCGGAGCACCGCGATGATGAGTCCCACCACCAGCACAAGCACCACGATGCTGACCACCCGCCGGAACAGGTTGCCGAAGAAATAGCTCATCCGCTCCCCAAAGCTAGGCTCGTAGTAGGTGTCGTAATCCTCCTCATAGGTGGGGCTGTCTTGGGAGTCTGTGTACGCGTCGGAGTAGTTGGCGTAGTAGCTCTCCATGTCGGCCAGGGCCGCCTGGAAGAACTTCTCCACCCCGGCGTCGTACTCCCGGGCGGCGAAGTCCGGCTCCAGATACTGGTCGAGCATGTCCTGGAGCTTTGCCCCGTCAAAGTAGTCCTCAATGCCGGTGCCCGCCTGGGCGTAGTAGTTCTCCTCGCCAATGGCCAAAAGCAGCAGCAGGCCGTTGTTGCGCTCCTGGGAGCCGATGCCCCAGATGTTGAACAGGGAGTAGGCGTAGTCGTCGATGTCCTCGCCGTCCAGGAAGTCCACCGCCACCACCACAATCTGAGCGCCTGTCTCCTGGAACAAGTCCTGGTTCTCTGCGATAATCTCCTGCTCTGTCTCCTCCGAGAGGACGTCCGCCTCGTCCAGCACATACTGGTTCTCCGGCCTGTCGGGATAGGCCGCCAGCGCCGGGACAGCCAGGCAGAAGGCCAACGCCAAGGCCAGCAGCAGGCTCAGGGCTTTTTTCGACAGGCGTGTTTCCGTGGCTCCCTTCATGGGGACGCCCCCTTTCATTCGTAGTCAAAGGTGGCCAGGGGCTCTACCCCTGCCACGCCCCGGAGGAGGTTCACCGGGAATTTCTCCAGCCGGGCGTTGAACTCCCGGGCGTCCTCGTTGTAGCTGGAACGGTTGATTTTATCCTGCTCCGACTCCATCTGGGCAATGAGCTGGTCGGGGTACTTCTGGTCCGTCTCGGAGAGCTGGGTGTTTTTCAGCTCCTCGTAGAGGGCCTGGGCCGCCTGGCCCATCATCTGGTTGGCCTCCGCCATGCCCTCGTCGCCGTCCCAGCAGTTTTGAGAGTACTCCACCGCGTACTCCAAATCCCCCACCAGGCCGGTGAGGGCGGGGTTGTCGTCGGTGTAGCGCTCCGCCACGGTAATCATGTTGCTGGCGGCGGCCTCCCGGTTCTCAATGCCCTCCCAAATGGCAAAGCCGGTCTTGTCGTAATAATACGATGAGTTGGCCTCCTCCCGCAGAGACGTCAGGGACGTATGCACCCCCAGGGGCACGGAAAGCACCACCGCGGCGGCCAGAACGCAGGCGCCGATCACACTGCTCTTTTTCACGTGGGAAAACCTCCTTTTCTAGGCACTGGGGAAAGCCGCCTCTCAGGTGTGGATGTCCAGCAGCTTCTGCTTCAGCTCGCCCTCCAGGCGGCCGATTTCCGCCTCGGCCTCCCGGCGCTTCTGGCGGCCCTCGTCCTGGATCTTCACCACCTCGTCCAAGGTCTGGATGAGGGACTGGTTTGTCTGGCGCAACGTCTCCATATCCACCACGCCCCGCTCGGACTCACGGGCGGTCTCGATAGTGCTCATCTTCAGCCGCTCGGCGTTTTTGCGCAGCAGCTCGTTGGTCATGTTGGAAACCTCCCGCTGGGCCTTCACCGCCTGCTCGGAGTGGGCCAGGCCCAAAGCCAGCACCATCTGGCTTTTCCACAGGGGGATGGTGTTCACCAAGGTGGACTGGATTTTATCCGCCATCAGCTTGTCGTTGTTCTGCACCAGGCGGATCTGGGGGCTCATCTGCACGCTGACCATGCGGGTCAGCTCCAAATCGTGGAGCTTCTTCTCAAAGTTGTCACACATCTGGGCGTAGTCGTTGGCGGCCTGGGCGTCCTCGGCAAGGCCGGTCTGCTTGGCCTTGTTCTCCAGCTGCACCAAGGTGGTCTCCCGCTCTTTTTTCAGCTTCTTCTTGCCCGCGATGATGTACATGGAAAGCTCCTTGTGGTAGGAGAGGTTCATCTCGTAGAGCTTGTCCAGCATGACGATGTCCTTGAGCAGCTGCACCTGGTGGGATTCCAGCGCCCCGGCGATTTTGTTCACGTTCACCTCGGCGGTGTCGTACTTGGCCTTCATGGCGGTGAGCTTGTTGCCGGTGTTCTTAAAGAAGCCGAAGAAGCCCTTTTTCTCCTCCTCTTCCAGGTCAAAGCCTTTCAGCTCCACTACCAGCTGGGAAATCTGGTCGCCCACCTCGCCCAAGTCCTTGGTGCGCACGTTGTTCAAGGTCGTGTCGGAAAAGGAGGCGATCTTCTTCTGGGCGGCGGAGCCGTACTGCAGCACCAACGTGGAGTTGGTCAAGTCGATTTTCTCGGCGAAGTCGTCCACCACTTTGCGCTCCTCGGGGGAGAGCACGCTCTCGTCCAAGGTGGAAATCTCGTCCTCCTGCACCTGCTTGGGGGCCGGGGCGGCCTCCTCGGGCGTCAAGGTGAGGGACGGGGTCTCCACGCCCTCCAAGGTGAGGGAGGGCGTCTGGGGCACAGGGGCATCCATGGTCAATTTGATTTCATCGGGCATGCTTCTAACCTCCTTGGTTTTTCTGGCTGTATGGGGCTGCCGGCCGGGAAAGGCGCGGGCGCTGCCCGGCTGGTTCCCTGGGTTTCTCTTTGACAGCGCCGCGCGCTGCTCGAAGGCCGTGCCGCAGCTTTTGAAAAAGCCGGCAAAACTTCTCCGCCGCTTCGCGGCCTTATTTTTTCGCTTCTTCCTGTTCCTGCTTGTCCTCGTCCACAAAGCCCTCTTGCTTTAAAAGCGTCTCAAACACGGTGATGTCCGCGGAGATGTCCATGGCCTCCTCGGCATAGAGGGAATCCAGCTGCTTTTCAAAGGCGTCGGCCACGGTGTGCATCATCCCGGCGATGTTGAACAGCGTAGAGGTGATGTTCTCCCCCTTGACATTCTGGGCAGAAAGCCGCTGGTAGCTGCCCAGCAGCTTTAAAGTGGTGGGCAGGTAGTAGTTCATGAATTTGCGGATTTGCGGTGCCTTCTCCGGGTGGTCGGCGATGTAGCGGAAGATGTCCGCGCTGGCCCGCTCCATGCGGGTGATGTCCTCCGAAAGGGTCTCGTCGGGGATGGCGTCGTCCGCGGCCCGGAGCTTTTTCAGGTATTCCCGGCCCTCGTCGATGATTTTGTCCACCTCGGGGTTGCCGGTGTGGGATTTCTCCTCTTTCTCCGGCTCCTTTTTGGGCTCTTCCTTGGGCTTCTCCGGCTGGATGGGCACAAACTCCTTTTTGCCCTTAAACAGCGCGCTGGAGCCCAAAAACACCAGCACCAGCACCGCCGCGAAAATCACAAAGTGATAGGGCTCGTACAGCGGGGCAGAGGTGGCATAGACCAGTGCCGCCGCCGCGGTGATGTAGAACTTGGCGGGGCTGCCCCGGCGGACCATCTTCATGGGCACCTGGGGGTTGACCTGCTGGGCGTTGGCCTGCTGGGCCGCGCCCTGCTTGGCC
>FR893758.1:52602-57871 GCA_000435395.1 Firmicutes bacterium CAG:94 | reverse complement strand
TGGCCGCCCACGTTGTAGCACTCGTTAAACCCGGCGTTAAACCACCAGGAGGAGTGCCGCTCGGGGAAGGTGCTCACCGAGGCGGTGTGCATCCCCGCCTTGCGGAAGATGTTGTGGAAGCAGTTGTCGTCCACAATGTCGGTGAAATCCCGTGGGCAGCCGGTCAGCCGGCGGTCAGCGGCAGTGCCGCCGTGGCCCACCGCCCCGTTGTGGATGCCGAACATCCCGCTGACCAGCGAGGCCCGGGAGGGCAGGCAGGGCGCGTCCGAGCAGTAGTACTGGTCAAAGCGGATGCCCTCCCGGCAGACCTGGTCCATGTTGGGGGTGGTGTTGCGGCTGTAGCCGTAGCAGCCCATGTGGTCCGGCCGCAGGGTGTCGATGTCTATAAACAGAATCCTCATATTTTTCGCTCCTCTCCGTAAAAATACTAGGACTATTTTAGCATATTTTTCCGGCCGAAGGAAGGGCTTTGCCGCAAATTGCCAAAGTTTTTCCAAGGGGCTGGCGCCTTGCGGGAAAATCATGTACAATATTATAGAAATATAGTGGAATGGGAGGTCGCCCTATGGCAGAGGAACTCATCGCGTTGGCTTCCCAGTTCTCCCAGCGGATGGGCGGAGGAGTGCCTGTCGCTGTCTGTGCTGAGCCCATGGGCCCCGGGGAGGAGGGGTTTTCCGGGGCAAAGCTGCTGCGCCTGCGCTGTACGTATGCGGATGGGGGAGAGGCCACCTGCATCGCCAAGCACACCACCTGGCAGGAGCGGGCGGCGATGCAAACCTTCACCGGCCAGGGGCGGGGCTTTACCCCAGCCGCCTGGGACACCCAGGAAACCTCCCGGGAGGACGCCTGGCTCTTGCTGGAGGACGTCAGCCTCAGCCAGCCCTTGCCCCCGGACACTTTGGCCTGGAAGGCCCAGGTGGCCCAAGCGCTGGCCGCCCTCCACGGGGATAACCTGTCCCGCCCCGGCAGCCCGGCCTTGCTCCCCCCGCCCAAGAGGGCCATTGGCAGCGGGTCACCACAGCCCTTTCCCTGGACCACCTCCAGCGCCAGTGCCAGCAGGACGGGGCGTTCTCCCGCCGCTACGGCGGCCTTCTGCCTCAGCTGTACAAGCGGGGGGAGCGCTTTGTCCGGGAGATGCTGGCCCTCAGCAAGGAGGAAGCCACCCTCACCGTGACCCACGGCGACCTGCAAACCATCCGCGGGGACCACGTGCGCCGCTTCCGGGATAGGCCCATGGTCATCGATTGGGGCTTTACCCAGCGGGCGCCCTTATACATCGATTTGGTGGACTTTTTCACCCGCCAGGAGTCGTTGCTCTATTGGGAAGCCCTGCGCCGCCAGGGGAGCGTCCTCAGCCAGGCCAGTTTCCTGGAGCGCTGGCAGGCTGCCTCCGTCTACCCTGGCTTCATCTACCTGTACCCCGCGCTGATGCAGTACCTGCGTGGGGACGATTCCCGCCTGGAAAAGCTCATAAACCTGCTGCTGGCCGGCTGACCTACCGTTGACGGCAGCACGCTTGCTATGGTACACTTATTATTGTAAGGTTGGGTTTCTCCAGGGGAAAAGCCCTGTCCCTGGTTGGGGCAGTCTTTCGCCGTGGAACCGCCGCCTTTGCCAGGAAACCATAATAAACCATACTATAGCTGTCCGTTTGATGAAACGGCAAGTATCCCATGGTGCTTCGTTCCTGTGTAAGAGGGGGGAGGAAATGGACCTGAATTTTGAGTATTACAAAGTGTTCTATTACGTCTCGAAATACGGCAGCCTCACCCGGGCGGCCAACGTGCTTATGACCAGCCAGCCCGCGGTGACCCGCACCATCCACAACCTGGAAAGCGAGCTGGGCTGCCGGCTGTTCATCCGCAGCAAGAAGGGGGTGGAGCTCACCCCGGAGGGCCGGGTGTTCTACGAGTACATCTCCGCCGCCTGCGCCCAGATTTTCAAAGGGGAGAACGAGCTTGCCAGCATGGTGGGGCTGGAAAACGGCACCATCTGCATCAGCGCCACGGAGACGGCTTTGCACTGCTGCCTGTTCCAGGCGGTGGAACAGTTCACCAAGGAGTACCCCGAGGTGCGCTTTAAGCTCCTCAACAACAGCACGGCGGCCTCTATCCAAGCCCTGAAAACGGGCAAGGCAGATTTGGCCGTAGTCTCCTCCGACCCCGCCGCGGCGCCGCCTTTGCGGGTCAAAACGCTGCGGGGCTACCAGGAAATCCTCATCGGCGGCCAGAAGTTCCAGCATCTCAAGGGCGAAAAGCTTTCCCTGCGGGAGCTGGCGAACTGCCCCTGGATTAGCCACACCTCCGGCTCCATCACCCGGGACTTCTTCAACCAGTACTTTCAAGAGCACGGCCTGTCCTTCCAGCCGGATATTGAGCTCGCCACCACAGACATGATTCTCCCGGCGGTGCGGCACAACCTGGGCATTGGGTTTATCCCCGCGGAGTTCGCCACCGAGGATTTGCGCCAGGGCACCGTGTTCGAGATCGCCGTGGAGGAAAAGCTCCCCCAGCGGAGCATCCAGCTGGTGTACGACACCGAATATCCCCAAAGCGTTGCTTCTAAGACCTTTTTAGAGTTCCTTTTCCGGTAACCATATCAAAAAAGTATGGAAGTAATGCGGGATTTGTATTTTACCGTCGCATCCTTTCATGGTACAATACACATGGTTAAAGAATTAACGAGCGCAAGCCATGCGAACGTTTTCTAGTTACCCGCGCGGGCCTCTCCCGCGACAAAATACAACAGAAAGAGGGAACAGTATGCAAGAAACGACCTGCCTCGAAAAGCAGCCTTTGTCTCAGGAAATGCTGGAAAAGATGGACGCCTATTGGCGCGCTTCCAACTACCTGTCCGCTGGCCAGCTGTACCTGCTGGACAACCCCCTGCTGAAGGAACCCCTTACCATGGACCACATCAAGAAGAAGATTGTGGGCCACTGGGGCACCGTGCCTGGGCAGAACTTCGTGTATGTCCACTGCAACCGCGCCATCAAGCGGTATGACCTGGACATGATTCTGCTCTCCGGCCCCGGCCATGGCGGCAACTTCCTCATTGCCAACACCTATCTGGACGGCAGCTACAGCGAGGTCTACCCCAACATCAGCCAGGACGAAGAGGGCATGAAGAAGATGTTCAAGCAGTTCTCCTTCCCCTGTGGCGTTCCCAGCCACTGCGCCCCCGAGACCCCCGGCTCCATCAACGAGGGCGGCGAGCTGGGCTACTCCATTGCCCACGCTTTCGGCGCTGTGTTTGACAACCCCGACCTGATTGCCACCGTGGTTGTGGGCGACGGCGAAGCCGAGACCGGCCCCCTGGCCACCTCTTGGCAGTCCAACAAGTTCCTCAACCCCATCACCGATGGCGCCGTGCTGCCCATCCTGCACCTGAACGGCTACAAGATTAGCAACCCCACCATCTTCTCCCGTATTTCCCACGAGGAGATCGAGAGCTTCTTCAAGGGCTGCGGCTGGAAGCCTTACTTCGTCGAGGGCGACGACCCCATGACCATGCACAAGCTCATGGCCGAGACCATGGACACCGTCATCGAGGAAATCAAGGCCATCCAGAAGAACGCCCGCGAGAACAACAACGCCGAGCGTCCCGTGTGGCCCATGATTGTGCTGCGCACCCCCAAGGGCTGGACCGGCCCCAAGGTTGTGGACGGCAAGCAGATTGAGGGCTCCTTCCGCGCCCACCAGGTGCCCCTGACCATGGAGTCCCCCGAGCATCTGGACCTGCTTAAGGAGTGGCTGGAGAGCTACCACGCCGAGGAGCTGTTCGACGAGAACGGCCGCCTCATCCCCGAGCTCCAGGAGCTGGCCCCCAAGGGCAACGCCCGCCTGGGCGCCAACCCCCACGCCAACGGCGGCCTGCTGCTGAAGGACCTGCGCCTGCCTGACTTCCGCAAGTACGGCATCGAGGTTGACCCCGGCAAGACCAAGGCACAGGATATGATTGAGCTGGGCGGCTATATCCGCGACATCTTCAAGCTCAACGAGGAAAACAAGAACTTCCGTATCTTTGGGCCTGACGAGAGCATGTCCAACCGCCTGTACAAGGTCTTTGAGGCCCAGAACCGCGATTGGAACGCCGAGACTCTGGATTCCGACGAGGCCCTGGCCCGCGACGGCCGCATCATGGACTCCATGCTCAGCGAGCACATGTGCGAAGGCTGGCTGGAAGGCTACCTGCTCACCGGCCGCCATGGCTTCTTTGCCAGCTACGAGGCCTTCATCCGCATCGTGGACTCCATGGCTGCCCAGCACGCCAAGTGGCTGAAGGTCTGCAACCAGCTCTCCTGGCGGCAGCCCATCGCCTCTTTGAACTTCATCCTCACCTCCAACGTGTGGCAGCAGGACCACAACGGCTTTACCCATCAGGACCCCGGTTTCCTGGACCACATCGCCAACAAGAAGGCAGACGTGGTGCGCATGTACCTGCCCCCGGATACCAACTGCCTGCTCTCCTGCTTCGACCACTGCATCAAGAGCAAGAACTACGTCAATGCCATTGTGGCTTCCAAGCATCCCAGCTGCCAGTGGCTGAACATGGACCAGGCTGTGAAGCACTGCACCCAGGGCATCGGCATCTGGGAGTGGGCCAGCAACGATGACGGCGAGGAGCCCGACATCGTCATGGCTTGCTGCGGCGATACCCCCACCCTGGAGACCATGGCCGCTGTCACCATCCTGCGTGACGAGATGCCCGAGCTGAAGATTCGCGTGGTCAACGTGGTGGACCTGTTCAAGCTGGAGTCCGACCGCAAGCATCCCCACGGCCTCAGCGACGCCGAGTACAACGCCATCTTCACCAAAGATAAGCCCATCATCTTCGCTTTCCACGGCTATCCCACCCTCATCCACGAGCTGACCTACGAGCGCGCCAACCGCAACCTGAGCGTTCACGGCTACCAGGAAGAGGGCACCATCACCACCCCCTTCGATATGCGCGTGCAGAACGAGATTGACCGCTTCAACCTGGTGAAGGACGCCATCATCCACCTGCCCCAGCTGGGCAACAAGGGCTCTCACCTCATCCAGCGCATGAACGACAAGCTGGTGGAGCACAAGCAGTATATCGCCGAGTACGGCCAGGATATGGAAGAAATCCGCAACTGGGAGTGGCACACCCCCAACAACTAAGGAGAACGCTTCCATCCCGCGAGTACCCGCGCGTGTGATTGCGTGATACATCCAGAAAGGCTAGGACAACCGTCCTAGCCTTTCCTTTACCCATCTCGCTATGTGAAAACGGCAGCCGCTCACAG
>FR893758.1:50319-52586 GCA_000435395.1 Firmicutes bacterium CAG:94 | reverse complement strand
AGCCGCTCACAGCGGCTGCCGTTCCTTTTATTCCCTTCCAAGCTTTACCACGTAAAGACCAGCATGTTGTTCAGCAGCCGGCTTTGGGGCCCGTAGAGCCAATAGCCGTCCACGTACAAGTTCACCGAGCCGCCGCCGTCGAAGTTCACCGCGTCCTGGCAGCCCATGGCCACCATGATTTCCGCCAGCTTGGGCATGCTGGCATAGGCCTCTGCGATGACCAAGTCCCCAGAGTCGCGAATGCCCACGCACACCCGCACGGCGCTGCCAGAGGTGACGCTGTCCGCAAAGCCCTCCTCCCGGTAGGTGGAGTAGCCGCCGTACACCTTGCCGTCCTTGACAATCCGGGGGCCGGCGCCAATGGAGATTTCCGGGTCAAAGGGCAGCTCCCCGCCGGAGACGTCTGTGTATTTCCTGTCAATGGCAACCTTCATGCCCACCTTGCAGGAGGCGAAGAAATTGCCCTCAAACTTCCGCTTGGCCTTCTGGCACAGCACAAAGCCCCCCGCGGGGATGTCCACATTGCTGGCGTTCTGGTGCACCGCGGTGATAGTCCCGTTGGCGTCTACCACCACAGCCATCCAGGTGGAAAAGTTCAGCCGGGTGCCCCAGTCGCGGGTCATCAGCAAGCGGGTGCCGTCACCGCTGTTGCTGGGCCAGCGGTTGACAACCACTTGTTCCACCGCGTCCACTTGCTGGCCGTCAGCGTTTTGGAGAATGGCTGTGATGTCCGTGGAAAAGCTCTCCACCGAGAACTCCCCAGAGGGCGCCACCACCAGCGCCGCCTTTTCCGGTGCGTAAGTGTTGTCCGAGGTGTATACCCTCCCTTGGCCAATCAGCGTGCCTACCGGGATGTAGTTATTCATGTTAAAGAATCCGCCGTTCACCGCAATGGTGGCCCCTGTGCGCCTGACCAAAGAAGTTACGTCCTCCCGGCCATCCACCATGTTCTGGCCAAGGGCCAGGCTGGGGGTGTAGTCGTATTGGGAGAAAACCACCGCCCGCACCGCCACGTTGCTGATGCGCTTTTGGATGATGGTGTACCCGTCAAACTCAGTGTTCTCAATATATTTGTATACAATGGAGGCTGCTTCGGCCCGGGTGGCCCGCTCGCCGGGGCGGAAGCGCCCGCTTTCCGCGTCGCCGTTGAGGATGTCCGCCCGCTGGCACAGCGCCACGCTCTCCTTGGCCCACGAGGCAATCTGCCCCTGGTCCCGGAAGGTGACAGGGTCGTTGATGGCGGGGAACTTCTTGCCGGTGCTCCTGGCGAAGTTCTTCACCATCACCGCCATCTCCTGGCGGGTGACAGCCCTGTCCGGCCGGAAGGTGTTGTCTTCGTAGCCCGTGGCGACCCCTGTTTCAGAAGCCCAATTCACGTAAGGGTTAGCCCAGTGTCCAGTGCTTACATCTTTAAAGCCGCCTCGGAACTTGTACTGGGAAATGTCCCAGCTTTCCAGCACGGATTTCCCCAGCATGGTGACAAAGGCGCCCCGGGTCAGCGTAGCGTTGGGGGAGAACTTATCCCCGCCTGTTCCCGCGATAATGCCCATGTCCGCCAGCTCGTTGACAGCGCGGCGGTACCAGGCTGTCCAAGGCACGTCGCTAAACCAGGCGGCGCTGGCCTGCAAGGGCAGGCTGCCCCACAGCAACGCGGCGCATAATAGGCCGCACACCAGCTTTTTCCAGCTCTTTTTCATAAAAATACCTCCTCAAATTCCACCTCATCTTTCACATAATATACCATCTTTTTTAAAAAAAGTCCACTGTTTCCCCGCGATTCACACTTTTTCTCTCATTTATCCTTTTTTACGTTGCATTTTCCCCGTGTTTCCTGTAATATAAAAACAGTCCCGTGTGTACCATGGAATGGGCCCTTTCCTGTTCCCGTGGTCACAGGGGGGAGGAACATTTATTTTTAGCTTGGAGGGATTTTCCATGATTTGCCCTAAATGCGGAAGAACTGTCCCCGATGGAGCCCCGTGCCCCTGCGGCGCGCCGGTGCTTTCGTCCAACCCCGCGGTGAACCTGATGAAGACCTTGGGTTCCTCGCCGAAGTTCTTGGCGGCCGCCATCCTCTACTCGGTGGCGGTGCTGTTCAATCTCCTGGCCTCCTTTGGCGCCAGCGATGTGATTTCCACCCTGTATTACTACGGCGCCAACTACGGCTTCGACCCCGACGTCTTCTATCCCATGATGAGCGCCCTGGAGGGCAGCACGGTGGTAAGCGCTGTCATCGGCGCCATCCCCTCCATTTTGATGGCGGTGGG
>FR893758.1:38523-50295 GCA_000435395.1 Firmicutes bacterium CAG:94 | reverse complement strand
CGGTGGGCATGTGGCTGTTTTACACCACCTGCCGCAACACCCAAAGCGGCAATGTCTCCACCGTGGGCCTGACCATCTGCAAAGTTATCACTGTCATCAACCTGGTGCTTCTGTGCTGTGTGGTACTGTTTTTGGTGGCTATGGTGATGATTTTCATCATCGCTTTTGCCGGCATGGGTGAAATAAACTACTACTCCTACAGCGACGGCTACTACGGCGCCACTTCAGCCGCGTTCGTCATCACCCTGCTGGTCATTGTTTCTTTGATTGTTGCGGCCGTGTTGGCGCTGGTCATCGCCTACACGGTCAGCATCCTCCGGGTTATCAACCGTATCAAGGGCTCCGCCCTCAACGGCGCCCCGGATAACCGCATCTCCCGGTTCCTCACCGGCTTTATGATGGTGATAGGCGTGCTCACTTGCCTGGGCGGCCTGTTCTCCCTTATCGCCAGCCCCGTGGCGGGCATCGCCTCCTTGGCCAGCGGCGTGTGCTGCGTTTTGATGTCCCTGCTCCTTGGCGAGTACCGCGCCAAGATGACCATGCTGCTGTACCCCCCGGTGCAGCCCATGTACAGCAATATGCCCCCCTATACCAACGTGCCGCCCCAGCAGCCCGGCGGCCCCCAAGGCCCCAACCCGTAAACGCGTCGATACAAAGAAGGAAGTCCCCCAGGGGCTTTCTTTTTTGCCCAAAAGTGGGGAGCCCCTCTCACAAACAAGAAGGGCTCCCCGTGCTTTCGCATCTTGTATTCTGCTGTACGTGCCTTTACTGGATGACCCGCACCTTTACAATGGGCTCCAGTCCCCGCAGCGCTTCCACGGCGGCGGGGGAGAGCTCCCCGGAGACGTCCAGAATGGTGTAGGCGTATTCCCCCCGGGACTTGCTCTGCATGTTCTCAATGTTGATGCCGGCGTCGCCGCAGGTGGCAGCGAACATGGCAATGGTGTTGGGCACATTCCTGTGGATGACGCAGATGCGCCGGGTGCCAGGCTCCCGTGCCATGGAGATGGAGGGCAGGTTCACCGCGTTTAAGATGTTGCCGTTTTCCAGGTAGTCCTTCATCTGGTCCACCGCCATCACAGCGCAGTTGTCCTCGCTCTCTGGGGTGGAGGCGCCCAGGTGGGGGAGGGCCACCACGCCCTCCACGCCCAGCATGGCGTCCGCCGGGAAGTCTGTAGCGTAGGCCGCCACCTTCCCCTGGCCCAAGGCCTCCAGCAGGGCGTCCGTGTCCACCAAAGCGCCCCGGGCGAAGTTCAAAATCCGCACGCCGTCCTTCATCTTCTGGAGGGACTCGCCGTTTACCATGCCCTTGGTGTCCTTGGTCTGGGGCAGGTGCAGCGTGATGTAATCGCACTTCTGATACACCTCGTCCAGAGAGGGGGAGAGGTGCACCGCGCTGGACAGCCGCCAGGCGTGCTCCACCGAGAGGTAGGGGTCATAGCCGTAGACCTCCATGCCCAGCTGGCTGGCGGCGTTGGCCACCAAAATGCCGATGGCGCCCAGGCCCACCACGCCCAAGGCCTTGCCCTGGATTTCCGGCCCGGCGAACTGCCCCTTGCCCTTCTCAATGAGCTTCTCCACCTGGTCCCCCTGGCCCTTTAGGGTCTTCACCCAGTCCAGGGCCGGGGCAATCTTCCGGGAGGTGAGGAACAGCGCGCACAGCACCAGCTCCTTCACGGCGTTGGCGTTGGCGCCGGGGGTGTTGAACACCACAATGCCCTTTTCCGTGCAAGCGTCCACCGGGATGTTGTTCACCCCGGCCCCGGCCCGGGCGATGGCCAGCAGGTTTTCCCCCAGCTCCATGTCGTGCATGGAGGCCGAGCGCACCAAGATGCCCTGGGGGTTCTCCATCTCCGGGGAGAAAGTGTAGGCCTCGCCGAACCGCTTCGTCCCCACGGGGCTGATTTTATTTAAGCACAAAACCTTGTACATGGAATCTTCCTTTCTCACTTGTTTTCCAGCTCGAACTTCTTCATAAACTCCACCAGCTTCACAATGCCCTCCTCCGGCATGGCGTTGTAGATGGAGGCCCGCATGCCGCCCACGCTGCGGTGGCCCTTCAGGTTCACAAAGCCCGCGGCGGTGCTCTCCTTGACAAACTTGGCGTCCAAATCCTTGTCGCCGGTGACGAAGGTCACATTCATGATGGAGCGGTCCGCCTTATCGGCGCAGCCTGTAAACAGGGAGGAATTGTCCAGGAAATCGTAGAGCAGCTGGGCCTTGCGCACGTTGCGCTCCTCCATTTTCTCCAGGCCGCCAATGTCCTTTTTTATCCACTCCAGCACCAGCTTGGAGATGTAGATGGGCCAGCAGGGCGGCGTGTTGTACATGGAGTCGTTCTCCGCCATCACCTTGTAGTTGAACATGGTGGGGGTAAACTCCATGGGCTCGCCCAGCAGGTCCTCCCGCACAATGACAATGGTCAGCCCCGCGGGGGCCACGTTTTTCTGGGCGCCGGCGTACAGCAGGCCGAAGCGGCTCACGTCAATGGGCTTGGAGAGGATGCAGGAGGAAATATCCGCCACCAAAGGCACGTTGCCGGTGTCGGGCAGCTGGTGCCACACCGTGCCGTAAATGGTGTTGTTCATGCAGATGTGGAAGTAGTCGGCGTCGGGCCGGAACTCCTGGGAATCCAGCGCCGGGATGTGGGAGAAATTGTCCTCCTTGGAGGAGGCCACTGCCTTCACATCCCCGTAGCGGGCGGCTTCCTTGTAGGCCTTGGTGGAGAACTGGCCGGAGAGCACGTAGTCGGCCTTGCCGGATTTCGTCATCAAATTCATGGGCACCGCGGCGAACTGGGAGGACGCCCCGCCCTGGAGGAACAGCACCTTGTAGGTATCCGGGATGCCCATCACGTCCCGCCACAGGGCCTGGGCCTCTTGATAGATGCCGTCGAACACCTTAGAGCGGTGGGACATCTCCATCACAGATTGGCCGCTGCCCTGGTAATCCATCATTTCCGCTGCGGCCTTTTGCAGAACAGGCTCCGGCAGCATGGAGGGACCGGCGGAGAAATTGTACACGCGAGACATAGAACGACCTCCTCATTAGCAGTGTGATGTAGTATCTTGGTAAATTGATAAAGTTTTTACCATTATAACGGCTCCTCCCTGTAAATGCAAGAAAAAAATCTGCTTTTTTCAAAAAAACTGCCACTTGCCTCCGGGGGAGCACACATGGCGCAAAGTGTCTTTTGTGTGTGTACATTCTTCTGCTTTGAACGGACACTTCTCTGGGAACGCTAGTCTTCTCCCCACAGAAGGCGCCAGCGGCTGGCTGCGTTGCCGGAGACCTTTTTGGGAAAATCTCTAAAAAATATTTGTAACGAGGAAATAAACATGATATAATACCGGCAGAAAACCTGCGCTGCGAGCCCCGTTTGTTCCCGGGCCTGGGTGCAGTGTGCATCCGCAGCGCTTCCCCCTTGCCACGGAAATGGCATGGGAAGCTGGGCTGCAAGACCAAAGGGCATGTGGGGGCACACCCCGGGCCCGCCTTTGAATCTATACGGAAATCGCACAGGAGGAAAGCTTATGAAGGTAAAGGACATTGTGGATATCCTGAAGTGCCAGGTCCTCAACGAAGGTGACATGGAGGAAGAGGTCAAAACCGCCTGCGGCAGCGACATGATGAGCGACGTGCTGGCCTTTGTCAAGGACCAGTCCGTGCTGCTCACCGGCCTGATGAACCCCCAGGTGGTGCGCACCGCCGAGATGATGGACATGCACTGCATCGTCTTTGTGCGCGGGAAGAAGATAGACCCCAATGTGGTGGCGCTGGCCCGGCAAAAGGAAATCACCGTGCTGGCATCCCCCTACCGGATGTTTACGGCATGTGGGCTGCTTTATTCCAACGGGCTGCGGGGAGGTTGCGAGATTCAATGAGCATGCTGCATTTGACCTACCAGGTGCCCGGGGACGACTTCACCCGGGCGGGCGAGGCCTCCGGTGACGTAAAGCACAAGCTGAAAAAGCTGGGCTACGAGCCGGACGCCGTGCGCCGGGTGTCCATCGCCATGTACGAGGGGGAGATCAACATGGTCATCCACGCCAATGGCGGCGAGGCCACCGTGGACATCGACCCCGACCGGGTGGACATCATCTTAAAGGACCAGGGCCCCGGCATCGCCGACGTGGACCAGGCCATGCAGGCCGGGTGGTCCACCGCCCCGGACAACGTCCGCGCCCTGGGCTTTGGGGCGGGCATGGGCCTGCCCAACATGAAAAAGTATTCCGATGAAATGTCCATCGATTCCGTGGTGGGGGAGGGCACCACCGTGTACATGACGGTGTTCCCCGGAAGGAAAGAGGAAGGAAGATAGCGCTTTGCCCTCTGGCGCTGTCTAGGGAGGTACGCGAACGTGGCTGAATTTTACCATTCCGTCACACTGAACGAGGAAAAGTGCGTGGGCTGCACCAACTGCATCAAGCGCTGCCCCACCGAGGCCATCCGGGTGCGGGGCGGCAAGGCGGTCATCGCCAGCGAGCGCTGCATCGACTGCGGGGAGTGCATCCGCATCTGTCCCCACCACGCCAAGCGGGCCCGGCACAGCCACCTTTCCCAGCTCAGTGATTTTACTTATACCATCGCGCTGCCCGCGCCGTCCCTGTACGGGCAGTTCAACAATTTAGACGACATCGATTACGTCCTCACCGGCCTCAAGGAGATGGGCTTCGACGACGTGTTCGAGGTCTCCCGGGCCGCGGAGCTGGTCAGCGAGGCCACCCGCAAGCTCATGGACGCCGGCGCCTTAAAGCGGCCGGTTATCAGTTCCGCCTGCCCTGCCGTGGTGCGGCTTATCCGGGTGCGCTTCCCCGATTTGTGCGACCACGTGCTGCCCCTCAAGTCCCCCATGGAGACAGCCGCCGCCATGGCCAAGCGGGACGCCGTGAAGAAGACCGGCCTGCCCCCCCAGCAGATAGGCTGCTTTTTCCTCACCCCCTGCCCGGCCAAGGTGACGGACATCGAAATGCCCCTGGGCATTGAGAAGTCCCAGGTGGATGGGGCCATCGCCATCAGCGAGGTGTTCCCCGAGCTCTCCCACAAAATGGACCACCTGGAGAAGGTGGAGCCCCTGGCGAATTCCGGCGTCATCGGCGTGGGCTGGTCCACCAGCGGGGGCGAGGCCGCCGCGCTGCTCAACGAGAAGTACCTGGCCGCCGATGGCATTGAGAACGTCATCCGGGTGCTGGAGGAAATCGAGGACGAGCGCATCGGCGACTTGGATTTTATCGAGCTCAACGCCTGTTCCGGCGGGTGCGTGGGTGGGGTGCTCTGCGTGGAGAACCCCTACGTGGCCAAGGCCCGCATCCAGCGGCTGCGGAAATACCTGCCCGTGTCCCAGAACCACTTAAAGGGCGGCCCCATCCCCAACGTCATGGAGTGGGAGGAGTCCCTGGAGTTCTCCGACGTGCTCACCCTCTCCAGCAACTTGAAGGAAGCCATGGAGATGATGCTTCAAATCGACGAGATAGAGAAGGAGTTCCCCGGCCTGGACTGCGGCGCTTGCGGCGCACCTACCTGCCGCGCCTTTGCCGAGGACGTGGTCAAGGGCATCTGTAAGGATACGGAGTGCATCTTTGTCTACCGCAACCGGATGAAGAAAGTGGCCAGCACCCTTTCCGAGCTGGAGGAGAGCATGGGCCGCTTCTCCCGGGAGGAGGCCAAGGAAGAGAAGGAGGAGAAGAAATGACTGTAAAGGAAATGGCCGCCGCCTGCGGCTGGACCCTGCTGGCCGGCGGGGAAGGGGAGGACAACCAGATAGACGGCTGCTACATTGGGGACCTGCTCAGCTGGGTGATGGCAAGGGCCCAGTCCGGCAACGTGTGGATTACAGTGATGGGCAACGTCAACGCCATTGCCGTGGCCACCTTGACCGACGTCAGCTGCATCGTCCTCACGGAGAACGCCGCCCTGGATGCCGACGCCGCCAGCAAAGCGGAGATGCAGGGCATCCCCGTGTACGGCTGCGGGGCCAACAGCTACCAGACGGCCGTCCAGGTCTACAAGCTGCTGCAATGAACACCTACCACTACGATTTGCACATCCACTCCTGCCTTTCCCCCTGCGGCGACAACGACATGACCCCCAACAACCTGGTGCAGATGGCCTTGCTCTCCGGCTGCGACGTCATCGCCCTGACAGACCACAACACCTGCCGCAACGCCCCCGCCGCCATGGAGGCCGGGGCGCGCAACGGCCTGCTGGTCATCCCCGGCATGGAGCTGTGTACCGCCGAGGAGGCCCACGTGGTCTGCCTGTTCGAAACCCTGGAGGGCGCCCTGGAGTTCGACCACTATATCTATGAGAATATGCCCCACGTCAAGAACCGCCCGGAGATTTTCGGGGAGCAGCGCCTCCTAGACGGGGAGGATGGGCCGGTGGGGGAGGAGGAGAACCTGCTGCTGGTGTCCTCCTTTGTAGGCGTGGACCAGGTGGTGGGCTTGGTAGCCCAGTACGGCGGCGTGGCCTTCCCCGCCCATGTGGACAGGGATTCCTTCAGCGTCATCGCCTCCTTGGGCGCCATCCCGGCAGAGGCGGGCTTCACCGCCGCGGAAGTCACCCGGGACTGCGACATAACGTCCTTTGCCCAGCTCCACCCAGAGCTTGGGGGACTGCCCATCTTCCGGGATTCCGATTCCCACTACCTGGAGACCTTGGCCGGGGACCCCTGGGAGCTGCCCCTGCCGGAGCTCTCCATCCAGGCGGTGCTGGACGCGGTGCGGGGGAGGAATTGATACCGATATATCGATATTTTGGTAATCGTTGCCGAATATTGATAAATTTTTAGCGAGAATTTGTTGCATCGCCCCTCTTTTTTCTAAAATAGAATTATAAGGCCCGCCGGTTTTGCTATAGTTAATACGATGCTTTTCCGGCGGGCTTTTGTGTTCCGCCATAGGGCAACTCACTAAATCCTACAATATATTGGGAGGAAAAACCATGCAAAAGCGTATCAGTAATTTGCCGTTTCATGATACTCCCGAGCAGGCGCAAAAGCTTGACGCTGTCATAGAGAGCCTGAAGGGCACCCAGGGCGCTGTTATGCCCGCCCTCCACCAGGCCCAGGATATCTATGGCTACCTGCCCATCGAGGTGCAGGAGAAAATCGCCAAGGGCTTAGGCGTCTCTTTGGAAGAGGTCTACGGCGTGTCCACCTTCTATTCCCAGTTCGCCCTCACCCCCAAGGGCCGCAACCACA
Source organism: Firmicutes bacterium CAG:94 (assembly GCA_000435395.1). Taxonomy (GTDB): domain Bacteria; phylum Bacillota; class Clostridia; order Oscillospirales; family Acutalibacteraceae; genus Acutalibacter; species Acutalibacter ornithocaccae. The sequence goes on along the minus strand of FR893758.1, from coordinate 43,094 downwards.
TCTCCGTGTGCCTGGGCACCGCCTGCTATGTGAAGGGCGCTGACAAGGTGCTGGAGCGCATCACCCAGAAGCTGGGCATCCAGCCCGAGGAATGTACCGAGGACGGCGCCTTCTCCCTGACGGCCTGCCGCTGCATCGGCGCCTGCGGCCTGGCCCCTGTCATGACCGTGAACGACGAGGTTTACGGCCGCCTTGTCCCCGAGGACGTGGACTCCATCCTGGCGCAGTACATGGTCTAACCTAACGGCCATGCGCGAGCTATCTCTGAATGTGATGGACATTGCCCAGAATTCCATTTCCGCCGGGGCCTCCCTCATCACCATCCGGGTGGAGGAGGACAGGCCCGCGGACACCCTCTCCATCTCGGTGGAGGACAATGGCAAGGGCATGTCCCCCGAAACCGTCCAAAAGGTCATCGACCCCTTTTACACCACCCGCACCACCCGCAGCGTGGGCTTGGGGGTGCCCCTGTTTAAAATGGAGGCGGAGATGACTGGCGGCAGTTTCCAAATAGATTCCCAGCTTGGGGTGGGGACCACCCTCACCGCCGTGTTCAAGCCCTCCAGTGTGGATATGATTCCCCTGGGGGACATCAATGGCACGGTGCAGCTGCTCATCTCCTGCAATCCCACGCTGGATTTCATCTTCCACCGGTCCCTTCGCACCGGGGAGGGGGAGAGGCGGGAGTTTTCCCTGCAGACCGCCGAGCTCCGGGAGGTGCTGGGGGAGGACGTCCCTTTGGACACCCCGGACGTGGTGCTCTGGATAAAGGACTACCTGGCAGAGCAGACGGCGGCCCTTCTCCAAGGCTCAACCTAAAGAAATCTAACCGCCGCATTCCGCGGCGTTCAATCCCATTGGAAAGGAATGGTCAGTAGCATGAAATCGTTAGCGGAACTCAAAGCTATCCGTGATAAGACCCGGGCTTCTGTCACCCTGCGTGAAAACGCCGAGGCTGGCACCCGTGTGATGGTGGGCATGGCCACCTGCGGCATCGCCGCCGGGGCGCGCCCTGTGCTCAACGCCTTTGTAGAGGAGGTCGCCAAGCGGAACCTCCAGGACGTGATGGTCACCCAGACGGGCTGCATCGGCATCTGCCAGTATGAGCCCGTGGTAGAAGTAGTCACCCCCGGCCACGAGAAGGTGACCTATGTGAAGATGACCCCCGAGAAGGCTTTGCGCGTTGTGAACGACCACCTTGTGAACGGCAATGTGGTAACGGAGTACACCATTGGGGCCAATGCCATCGGAGCCAAATAAGAGGGAGGGAAAACAATGTTTCGTTCAAACGTGCTGGTCTGCGGAGGTACAGGCTGTACTTCCTCCAACAGCGAGCAGATTATTGAAAAGCTGCAAGAAGAAATCAAGGCCCAGGGCCTTGAGAAGGAAGTAAACGTCATCCGCACCGGCTGCTTTGGCCTGTGCGCGCTGGGCCCCATTATGGTGGTCTATCCCGAGGGCGCCTTCTACAGCCGCGTCACCGTGGAGGACGTGCCGGAAATCGTCTCCGAGCACCTGCTCAAGGGCCGTATTGTCAAGCGCCTGCTGTACCAGGAGACTGTGGTGGACGACAACACCACCAAGTCCCTCAATGAGACCACCTTCTACGCCAAGCAGATGCGTATCGCCCTGCGCAACTGCGGCGTCATCAACCCCGAGAACATCGACGAGTACATTGCCCAGGATGGCTATGCCGCCCTCGGCAAGGTCCTCACCGAGATGACCCCCCAGGAAGTCATCGACCTGGTGCTGGCTTCCGGCCTGCGCGGCCGCGGCGGCGCCGGCTTCCCCACGGGCCGCAAGTGGCAGTTCGCCGCCAACTCCAAGGCCGAGCAGAAGTACGCCTGCTGCAACGCTGACGAGGGCGACCCCGGCGCCTTCATGGACCGCTCCGTGCTGGAGGGCGACCCCCACAGCGTGCTGGAGGCCATGGCCATCGCCGGCTACGCCATCGGTGCCAACCAGGGCTACATCTACATCCGCGCCGAGTACCCCATCGCCGTCAAGCGCCTGCAGATTGCCATCGAGCAGGCCCGCGAGTACGGCCTGCTGGGCAAGAACATCTTCGACTCCGGCTTTGACTTTGACATCGACATCCGCCTGGGCGCCGGCGCCTTCGTCTGCGGCGAGGAAACCGCTCTGATGACCTCCATCGAGGGCAAGCGCGGCGAGCCCCGTGTCCGTCCTCCCTTCCCCGCTGTCAAGGGCCTGTTCGGCGTTCCCACCGTGCTGAACAACGTGGAGACCTACGCCAACATTCCCCAGATCATCCTCAAGGGCGCTGACTGGTTCCGCTCCATCGGCACCGAGAAGTCCCCCGGCACCAAGGTGTTCGCCTTGGGCGGCAAAATCACCAACACCGGCCTGGTGGAAGTCCCCATGGGCACCACCCTGCGGGAAGTGGTGGAGGAGATCGGCGGCGGCGTGCCTGGCGGCCACACCTTCAAGGCTGCCCAGACCGGCGGCCCCTCCGGCGGCTGCATCCCCGCTAAGTTGATTGATACCCCCATCGACTATGACAACCTTATCGCCATCGGCTCCATGATGGGCTCCGGCGGCCTGATTGTCATGGACGAGACCACCTGTATGGTGGACATCGCCAAGTTCTTCCTGGAGTTCACCGTGGACGAGTCCTGCGGCAAATGTACCCCCTGTCGCGTGGGCACCAAGCGCCTGCTGGAGATTCTGAACAAGATTACCTCCGGCAACGGCACTTTGGAGGATATCGACAAGATGGAAGAGCTGTGCTACTACATCAAGGAGAACTCCCTGTGCGGCCTGGGCCAGACCGCGCCCAACCCCGTGCTTTCCACACTCAAGTACTACCGGGATGAGTATGAGGCCCACGTGGTGGAGCACCGCTGCCCCGCCGGGGCCTGCAAGGCTCTCACCAACTACTCCATCATCGCCGACAAGTGCAAGGGCTGCACCCTGTGCGCCCGGAACTGCCCTGTGGGCGCTATTTCCGGCTCTGTCAAGCAGCCCCACGTCATCGACACCACCAAGTGCATCAAGTGCGGCGTCTGCATGGAGAAGTGTAAGTTCGGCGCTGTGGTGAGAAAATAAGAAAGGAGTGTGCGAACATGGAACAGGTCAATGTAAAGATCAACGGCGTTTCCTACGAAGTGCCCGCGGATTCCACCATCCTGGAAGCCGCCCGCTACGCCGGTATCGATATCCCCACCCTTTGCTACCTGAAGGACGTCAACCAAATCGGCGCCTGCCGTATGTGCATGGTAGAGGTGAAGGGTGCCCGGTCCCTGGTGGCCGCCTGCGTGTACCCCGTCAACGAGGGCATGGAGGTGTTCACCAACACCCCCAAGGTCCAGGAATCCCGCCGGATGACCCTGGAACTGCTGCTGTCCGTCCACGAGAAGAAATGTCTGTCTTGCGAGCGCAGCGGCAACTGCGAGTTCCAGAAGCTGTGCAACGACATGGGCATTGAGGAGGAGAACCGCTTCGAGGGCGCCGTGCCCGCGGGCAACAAGGATTTCTCCACCCCCTACCTGGAGCGCAACAACGCCAAGTGCATCCTGTGCCGTCGCTGCGTGGCCGCCTGCCAGAGCCAGCACGTCTCTGTCATCGGCGCCAACAACCGCGGCTTCGACACCGAGATTGGCTGCGCCTTTGAGAAGCCCCTGGGCGACGTGGCCTGCGTGGCCTGCGGCCAGTGCATCGTCAGCTGCCCCACCGGCGCTTTGACCGAGAAGGACAACACCCAGGAAGTCCTGGACGCCATCCACGACCCCGACAAGGTGGTCATCGTCCAGACTGCCCCCGCCGTGCGCGCCGCCCTGGGCGAGGAGTTCGGCCTGCCCATCGGCACCAACGTGGAGGGCAAGATGGTGGCCGCCCTGCGCCGCCTGGGCTTTGACAAGGTCTTCGACACCGACTTCGGCGCCGATATGACCATTATGGAGGAGGCCACCGAGTTCATCCACCGGGTGAAGAACGGCGGCACTCTGCCCATGATTACCTCCTGCTCCCCCGGCTGGGTCAAGTTCTGCGAGCACTACTATCCCGACCTGGTGGACAACCTCTCCACCTGCAAGTCCCCCCAGAACATGACCGGCGCCTTGATTAAGACCTGGTATGCCCAGAAAGAGGGCATCGACCCCAACAATATCGTCTCTGTGTCCGTCATGCCCTGCACCGCCAAGAAGTTCGAAATCAAGCGGGACGATGAAGACGCCGCCGGCCTGCCCGACGTGGACATCTCCATCACCACCCGCGAGCTGGCCCGCCTGATTAAGAAGGCCCAGCTGAACTTCAACCGCCTTCCCGAGGAGAAGTTCGACGACGCCATGGGTGTTTCCACCGGCGCTGCCGTCATCTTCGGCGCCACCGGCGGCGTGATGGAGGCCGCCCTGCGCACCGCCGCTGACCTGCTCACCGGCGAGAGCCAGGAGGCCATTGAGTACACCGAAATCCGCGGCACCGAGGGCTTCAAGGAGGCCGTCTACAAGGTGGCCGGCATGGACGTGAAGGTGGCTGTTGTCAGCGGCCTGTCCAACGCCGACGCCCTGCTGCAGAAGGTCCGCGCAGGTGAGGCCGATTACCAGTTTATCGAG
>FR893758.1:22367-38425 GCA_000435395.1 Firmicutes bacterium CAG:94 | reverse complement strand
ATCAAGAAGCTGCGCGCCCAGGCCCTGTACGACCAGGATAAGAGCATGCCCCTGCGCAAGAGCCACCTGAACCCCGTGCTGCAGAAGTGCTACGAGGAGTTCCTAGGAGAGCCCGGCAGCCACAAGGCCCACGAGATTCTCCACACCTCCTACGTCAAGCGCGGCTATTGAGATACCACTGATACGCTCTTTTGATAGAAAAGGCGTGCTGGGAAATCCCCCGGCACGTCTTTTTTTGTTGCGCCGCCCCTCTCCCTGGTGTATAATAAGCAGCACAAAGGGATTTTTGGGGATTTATGAAACGCTGGGAAAGGGAATGGAATATGAAGGGTTTTCGAAAGGTTCTTCGGGCCGTTGGCTGTGTCCTTTGCGTGGGGGGCATGGCATATTTCCTGCTGCCCCTGCTGCGGGGCGGGTTTGGACTGGGGGCTGTGTTCGGGCTGTGCGTCTGCCTGCTGGGGCTGCTGCTTTTGGTGTTTTTCGGCAAGCTCTCCCGCCGGGGCGGCTGGAGGAAACTCCTGGCCCGGGTGGCTGCCGTGTGCTATTGTTTGGGCCTGTGCTGGGCGGGGTACCTCACAGCGCTGATGCTCTCCGCCACCGCCAACACCCCGCCGGCGGGCACGCCCGTGGTGGTGCTGGGCGCCCGTGTCTACAGCGCCGAACGCATGAGCGTCAGCCTCTCCAACCGGGTGGACAAGGCTTATGAATACCTGGCCGAGAATCTCGACGCCCTGTGCATCGTCACTGGCGGCCAAGGCAAGGACGAGCCCTGCCCCGAGGCCGTCACGGAGAAAAACGCCCTGGTGGGCATGGGCATCCGGGAGGAGCGCATCTTTGTGGAGGACCAGTCCCACAACACCCGGGAGAACTTACAGTTCGCCCAGGAAATCGCCCAGGAGCAGGGCATGGGGGAGGAGATAGCCGTGGTCACCCAGGGCTTCCACATGTACCGGGCCACCCAGCTTGCAAAGGCCGCCGGCTTTACACCGTACAGCCTGGTGGCGGAGACAGAACCCCTGCTGTTCCCCGAGTATTACGGAAGAGAGCTGCTTTCCCTGACCAAGTGGCAGGTGGAGCACTTGCTGTTGGATTAAAGAAAGGAGCACCGCTATGCCCATGTTGATTCAAAACGCCCGGGTCATCGACCCCTCCCAGGGGCTGGATGAGGTGATGGACCTGCTGCTGGAGGACGGCAAGATTGCCCAGCTGGGCAGCAACCTGCCCGCCCAAAACGCCCAGGTGATAGACGGCACCGGCCTGGTGGCGGCGCCTGGCCTGGTGGATATGCACGTCCATCTCCGGGACCCGGGCCTTACCCACAAGGAGGACGTGTACTCTGGCTGCCGGGCGGCGGCCGCGGGGGGCGTCACCAGCCTGCTGGCCATGCCCAACACCAAGCCCGCCATGGATTCCCCCGAAACCGTCCGGGCGCTGCTGGAGCGGGCCCAAACCGCCGACGCCGCCGTGTACACCGCCGCCTGCGTCACCAAGGACTTGCAGGGGGAGGAGCTGGCGGACCTGGCCGCTTTGAAGGAGGCGGGGGCAATCGCCCTCAGCGACGACGGCAGGCCGGTGGTAAACACCCGCCGCCTGCTGGAGGCCCTGGAGCAGGCGCCCTCTTTGGGGCTGACCGTCACCGCCCACTGCGAGGATTTGTACCTGGCTTCCGGCGGCCTGATGCACGAAGGAGAGGTCTCCCGCAAGCTGGGGGTGCCCGGCATCCCCGCCGCTGCCGAGGACTGCGGCACCGCCCGGGAAATCGCCGCGGCGGCCTCCATCGGCGCACCCATCCACATCTGCCACGTGAGCACCAAGGGCTCGGTGGCCCTCATCCGGGACGCCAAGGCCCGGGGCGTGCAAGTCACCGCGGAGACCTGCCCCCACTACCTGCTGCTCACCGACAAGGCCCTGGAGTCCCAAGACGCCGATTACCGCATGAACCCGCCCCTGCGGGAGGAGGAGGACAGGCTGGCCCTCATCGAAGGTTTGAAGGATGGCACTCTGGACGCCATCGCCACGGACCATGCCCCCCACACGCCCCAGGAGAAGGCGGACTTCCGCAAGGCACCCAACGGCTCCATCGGCATGGAGACGTCTTTGGCCGCCACCCTCACCGCCTTGGAAGGCGTGCTGACCTTGCCGCAAATCCTGGAGAAGATGAGCACAGCCCCCGCCCGCATCCTGGGCATCCCCGCGGGGACCTTGCAGGTGGGCGCCAACGCCGACGTGGTCCTCTTTGACCCGCAGCGGGAGTGGGTGGTAGACCCGGAGAAGCTCCACGGCAAGAGCAAAAACACGCCGTTTAAGGGGATGAAGCTCAAGGGCAAGGTGGCCCTGACCATCTTCCGCGGCCGCATCGTCTACGACGGCCGCTGAGTTCACCAACTGACACAAAGGGGAATCCCCCCTGGAAATACGCATAAGGGAGAGAATGATTTATGTCCATGGATAAGCTGATTGAGAAAATTGCGGAGAAACAGAACCCCACCGTGGCCGGCTTGGACCCCAAGCTCAGCTACATCCCGGAGCACATCCGCAGCGCAAGCTACGAGAAGTACGGCAAGACCTTGGATGGCGCAGCAGACGCGCTGCTCCAGTTCAACAAGGGCCTTATCGACGCCCTGTGCGATATTGTCCCCGCGGTAAAGCCCCAGGCCGCCTACTATGAGATGTACGGCTGGCAGGGCGTGAAGGCCCTCACCGAGACCATCGCCTACGCCAAGGGCAAGGGCATGTTCGTCATCACCGACGGCAAGCGCAACGACATCGGCGCCACCATGACCGCCTACGCCGCCGCCCATCTGGGCTCCACCACCGTGGAGGAAGAGACCTTCGCGCCCTTCGGCGCCGACGCCCTCACCGTCAACGGCTACCTGGGCACCGACGGCATCCAGCCCCTGCTGGAGGTGTGCGGCCAAGAGGACAAGGGCATCTTCGTGCTGGTGAAGACCTCCAATCCCTCCTCCGGCGAGCTTCAGGACAAGCCCCTGGCCGATGGCAACACCGTCTACCGGGCCATGGGCGCCATGTGCGAGGGCTGGGGGGAGAAGCTCCCCGGCCAGTACGGCTACTCCGGCGTGGGCGCTGTGGTGGGCGCCACCTATCCCGCCCAGCTGGAAGAGCTGCGGGCCGCCATGCCCCACACCTTCTTCCTGGTGCCCGGCTACGGCGCCCAGGGCGGCGCTGCCGACGATGTGGCCCCCGGCTTTGACAAGGACGGCCTGGGCGCCATCGTCAACTCCTCCCGGGGCATTATGTGCGCCTGGCAGAAGGAGGGCATCGACGGCCAGGACTACGCCGCCGCCGCCCGCCGGGAAGCCATCCGCATGCGGGACGAAATCGTGGGCCGCATCGGCCGGATTGTCCTGCCCTGAGAGAGGAGAGAGACCATGAAATACGATTCCAAGCCCTGCAAGCTGCTCTCTGCCCGGCAGCTCACCGGGGACGTGTTCGACTTTGTGCTGGAGGCCCCCGCCCTGGCGGCTATGGCCCGGCCCGGCCAGTTCGCCCAGATTCTGGTGCCCGGCCACACCCTGCGCCGGCCTATCTCCATCTGCGGCATTGACAAAACCGCCGGCACCCTGCGGTTCGTGTTCCAAATCCGGGGCCAGGGCACCGCGGAGCTGGCCCAGTTCCAGCCCGGCAGCACCATCGAGATTTTGGCCCCCCTGGGCAACGGCTTCCCCGTGGACAAGAGCAAGCGCACCCTGCTGGTGGGCGGCGGCATCGGCGTGCCGCCCCTGTTGGGCGTGGCTGCCCAGCTGGGGGAGAAGGCCATCGCGGTGCTGGGCTTCCGCAATAAGGACGCCGTGATTTTGGAGGAGGACTTCCAGGCCGCTGGCGCCAAAACTTTCATCGCCACCGACGACGGCTCCTACGGGCACCACGGCCTGGTGACGGACCTGTGCCAGGAGCAGGACTTCGACTGCGTCATGGCCTGCGGCCCGGCCCCCATGCTCAAAGCGGTGACAGCCCTGGCGGAGCAGCGGGGCGTGCCCTGCTATGTCTCTTTGGAGGAGCGCATGGCCTGTGGCATCGGCGCCTGCCTGGGCTGCGCCGTGGCCCTCAACAAAGAGGACGGCACCCAGTATTTTGGCCACGTGTGCAAAGACGGCCCGGTGTTCGAATCCCACCGGGTGGCGTGGTAAAGGAGGTAGAACCATGGCAGATTTGCGAGTAAACGTAGCCGGCGTGGAGTTTCAGAACCCCCTCATCGCCGCCTCGGGCGCCTTTGGCTTTGGCCACGAGTACAACGAGTTTTACCCCCTGTCCGCTTTGGGGGGCATCTCCTGCAAGGGCATTACCATCAAGGAACGCCCCGGCAACCCGCCGCCCCGGGTGACGGAAACCCCCGGCGGCATGCTCAACGCCGTGGGCCTGCAAAACCCCGGCGTGGACCATTTCATTGAACACGACCTGCCCTGGCTCTCCCACCAGGGCACAAAAATCATCGCCAACGTGGCGGGCAACGCCCCGGAGGATTACTGCGCCACGGTGGAGAAGCTCAACGACACCTGCGTGGACATGGTGGAGCTGAACATCTCCTGCCCCAACGTGAAGCAGGGCGGCGTCCAGTTCGGCACCACCACAGAGGGCGTGTACGGCATCACCGCGGAAGTGCGCAAGCACTGCAAAAAGCCCTTGATGGTGAAGCTTTCCCCCAACGTGACGGACATCTCCGAAATGGCCGTGGCCGCCGAGAGCGCCGGCGCTGACGCCATCTCCATGATCAACACCCTCACCGGCATGCGCATTGACATCCGCACCCGGCGGCCCATCATCCGCAACAACACCGGGGGCCTGTCCGGTCCGGCGGTGCTGCCCGTGGCCTTGCGGATGGTGTGGCAGGCCAGCCAGAAGGTGAAAATCCCCATTGTGGGGCTGGGCGGCATCTCCACCTGGCAGGACGCCGTGGAAATGCTCCTGGCGGGGGCCACCGCGTTGCAGATTGGCACGGTGCTGTTCACCGACCCCTACGCCCCCATCAAAATCGCCCAGGGTCTGTCCGATTACATGGACGAAAATGGCATCCAGAGCCTGTCTGAACTGACCGGAGGTGTAAAGCCTTGGTGACCACCTTGTACATCATCCGCCACTGCCAGTCGGCGGGGAACCTGACAGGGCGGTTTCAAGGGCGGTTCGATGCTCCTGTCAGCGAGGCGGGGGAGAAGCAGCTGGATTTGCTGTCCCTGCGTTTCCGCAACGAGCATTTGGACGCCATCTACTCCAGCCCCCTTGTCCGGGCCTACCGCACCGCCGAGGCGGTGAACAAATTCCACGGCCTGCCCATCCAAAAGGACGAAGGCCTGCTGGAAATCGACGTGGGGGACATGGAGAACATGCTCCTGTCCGACATCGGCCAGAAGTACCCGGAGCTTGCCTACAACTGGGACCACGCCCCGGATTTGTGCCGTTTCCCCCATGGTGAGACCATGGAGGAAGCCTACCGCCGCGTCAACCGCGCCATTGACCGCATCATCGCCGAAAACCCCGGCAAGACCGTGGCCGTCACCACCCACGGCGGCGTTATCAAGAACCTGAACGCCCGGGTGGAGTTTGGGAACATCCAGGGCCTGCGCCAGGGGAAGGTGTTCGGCAACACCAGCGTCAGCGTCCTGGAGTCGGAGAACGGCGCCCTCCGCTGGAAGCTTGTCAACGACATGTCCCACCTGCCGGAAGAACTGCGCCGCGCCCCCATGCAGTACACCTTCCACACGGAGGCCTTATGATTATCCTGGGCATCGATTTGGGCAAAGCCCGCACCGGCGTGGCCATCTGCGATAGGGGAGAGCTGCTGGCTTCCCCCCTCACCGTGGTTAACGAGCACAACCGGGAGCGCCTGGTGGAGCGCCTGGCCGCCTTGGCCCAGAAGAACCGGGCGGAGCTGCTGGCGGTGGGCCTGCCCCGGAACATGGACGGCACCGAAGGGGAGAGCGCCAAAAACGCCCGGAAGATAGGCGCCCTTCTGGAGGAGGCCGCCAGTTTGCCTGTGGCCTTTGTGGACGAACGGGGCACCACCGTTACAGCCCACGGCTACTTAAACGAAACCAACACCCGGGGCAAGCGCCGCAAGGCCGTGGTGGACGCCGTGGCCGCCACCGTCATCCTCCAAAACTATTTGGACTACCGCAGGCTGCACAAGCCGGAAATTTGACACGGGAAAAATTACAAAACAGGTTTACATCTTTCGGAAAATACAGTATACTTATTCCAAATAGGATTTGTGTTGGCGCGGGTTGCCGCGCAGGGAGGAGTAGACCATGGGTACCTATCAGATTGTCACCGATTCCACCGCGGACCTGACCCCAGAGCTCATCCGGCAGCTGGACGTCCAGGTAATCCCCCTTTGCTACATGATGGGGGGCAGGACCTATCACAACATCCCCGGCGGCGGCGAGATGACCGACCGGGAATTTTACGCCAAGCTCCGGGGCGGGGCCATGTCCACCACCACCCAAATCAACTCGGAGGAGTTCCTGCGGGTGTTCACGCCCCTGCTGGAAGCCGGCCAGGACGTGCTGTACATCGCCTTTTCCTCGGGCCTCAGCGGCACCTGCCAAAGCGCCCAGCTGGCCCGGGAGGAGCTGCAAAAGCGCTTCCCCCAGCGGAAGATGGTGGTGTTCGATTCCCTGTGCGCCTCCATGGGGGAGGGGCTGCTGGTGTATTACGCCGCCAAGCTCCGCCAGGAGGGCAAAAGCCTGGAGGAGGTCCTGGCCTGGCTTCAAGAGAATGTGCTGCGCCTGTGCCACTGGTTCACCGTGGATGACCTAAACCACCTAAAGCGGGGCGGCCGCGTCTCCACAGCCACGGCCTTGGTGGGCACCATGCTGGGCATCAAGCCGGTGCTCCACGTGGACAACGAGGGCCACCTGATTCCCGTTTCCAAGGTGCGGGGGCGCAAGCAGTCCTTGGACGCTTTAGTCAAGCGCATGGAGGAGACCGCCCAGGAGCCCGCCGGCCAGATGGTGTTCATCAGCCACGGCGACTGCCTGGAGGACGCCCGTTATGTGGAGCGCCAGGTGCGGGAGAAGCTGGGCGTGCAGCAGGTGGAGGTGGGCTACATCGGCCCTGTTATCGGCGCCCATTCCGGGCCGGGCACCGTGGCCCTGTTTTTCCTGGGGAAGGAACGCTAACGCCCCAGGGAGCCAATGGAATAACAAACGAGCCTTGCGGAGATTTTACTTTCCCATGGCTCGTTTTTTCTTGACAAACGCCGGGGAAACAGGTAGAGTAATAAAGGTGTGCGTGGCAGTGCCGCGCCCCAGGATTTTACAGGAAACATGAGGTGAGCAAAGTGATTGTCCCCCGAAGTAGCGGCGGCACAGGACCTGGAGGGGAAAGTGCGGCTGAAAAGAAAAACCTCCCATCGGGACCCTTTGCTGCCTGGTGCGCCTTGCGGTAATCCCTGGCCCTGGGCTGGCGGCGCGGTCCCTGCCGCCCTTTTGGTCTTGTGTTGTATCCTCCCTCCCGAATTATCCCAGGAGGTGCAACTGTGAAAGAAAAAATCCTTGCGCTTTTAGAGCAAAAGAAATATCCCGAAATCGCCGCCTTGGTCAAGGACATGAACCCGGCCGACGCGGCGGTGCTGCTGGAGGAGCTGCCCCAGCAGTCCATGCCCCTTATCTTCCGCCTGCTGCCCAAAGAGCTGGCAGCGGACGCCTTCGCCTATATGGATGGCGACACCCAGGAGCTGCTCATCCAGGGCTTTACCGACAAAGAGCTGGACGAAGTCATGGGGGAGATGTTCCTGGACGACACCGTGGATCTGATTGAGGAGATGCCCGCCAACGTGGTGAAGAAAATCCTGCGCCACGTGGACGAGGAAACCCGCAAGATGATCAACCAGGTGCTCAACTACCCCAAGGACAGCGCGGGCGCCATGATGACCATGGAGTATGTGGACTTAAAGCGCAGCATGACCGTGGAGCAGGCCTTCGACCGCATCCGTGCCACCGGCCTGGACAGCGAGACCATCTACACCTGCTATGTCACCGACAGCCGCCGCAAGCTGGAGGGCATCGTCACCGTGCGGGAGCTGCTGCTCTCGCCCAAAAACGCCGTCCTGCGCGACATCATGGAAACCAACGTGAAGTTCGTCAGCACCCACACCGACCAGGAGGAAGCGGCCCGCCTTCTCAGCAAGTACGACTTCCTGGCCCTTCCCGTGGTGGATGCCGAGGAACGTCTTGTTGGCATTGTCACCGTAGACGACGCCATGGACGTCATGCAGGAAGAGGCCACCGAGGACATGGAGCGCATGGCGGCCATGGCCCCCTCTGACAAGCCGTACATGAAGGTGTCCATCTTTGAGAACTGGAAAAAACGCGCCCCCTGGCTGCTGTTCCTGATGATTTCCGCCACCTTCACCGGCAGCATCATCACCCATTTTGAAACAGCCCTGGCAGCGAACTTGGTGCTCTCCAGCTTTATTCCCATGCTGATGAGCACCGGCGGCAACACCGGCAGCCAGGCTTCCACCACCATCATCCGCAGCCTCTCCCTGGGGGAAATCCGCTACCGGGACATCCCTCGGATTCTGCTCAAGGAGTGCGGCACGGCGATTTTGTGCGGCGTCACCTTGGCGGTGGTCAACTTCGCCAAGCTTATGCTCATCGACCGGGTGGGCGTGATGGTGTCCATTGTAGTCTGCTTGACCATACTGGCAGTGGCTTTAGTGGCGAACCTGGTGGGCAGCCTGATGCCCTTGCTGGCTAAGCGTCTGGGCCTTGACCCCACTGTGATGGCCAGCCCGCTCATCAGCACTATCCTGGATGCGGTAAGCTTAATACTCTTCTTTAACATCGCCGTGGCTGTGCTGAACATGTAAGCCACTCCTACAGACAACAAAACCCCCGGAACCGCGGTTCCGGGGGTTTTCGCCTGTTTGGCGTTTTTGCTTATTCAAAGTCCACCACAATGCCCTTTTCGTCGGACTTCAAAGCGGCCTCCATCAGCCGCAGGACGCGCAGGGCTTCCTCGTTCTTCACGATTTGCTCGGCCTTGCCCATCACCACGTCGCACACGTTGGAGTACAGCTCGTTGCGGTCGTAGCTGAAGTCAGGCAGGGGCAGCTCGTCCACGGAGTCGGGGTTCCGGGGGGCCATGGTCTTGGAAAGGCCCTCGCCCATGAGGATGGGGGTGGCGTCCTTGTCCTCCCAGCTGCGCAGCACCACCATCCGGCCGGGGTCGCGGAAGTCCTTGATTTCCGCTGTGCCCTGGTCGCCGCACAGGTACCAGTGGGGCAGGGTGATGAAGTTGCAGGTGCCCACTTCCACGGTGGCGGTGATGCCGCTCTCAAACACCATGTTCATGATGAAGCCGTCGTCCACCTCGTCGTTGGTGACGTGGGTCATCTTGGCGTAAACCTTCTTGATTTTCTCGGGGACCATCAGCACAATGCGGTCCAGCAGGTGCACGCCCCAGTCAAACATCATGCCGCCGCCCTTTTCCTTGATGCCGCGCCAGTCGCCGGGGATGCCCCGGGAGCCGTGGTAGCGGGACTCGATGTGGAACACGTTGCCGATGAGCTTCTCGTCGTACACCTTCTTCATGGTCAGGTAGTCCTTGTCCCAGCGGCGGTTCTGCCGGGGATAGAACACCTTGCCGGTCTCCTTGGCGACTTCCAGCACGTCCTCCAAGTCCTTGCTGTTCATCATCACGGGCTTTTCGCACAGCACGTTCTTGCCGGCCCGCATGGCGCGGATGGAGAGCTCCTTGTGGTCGTCGTTGGGGGTGGCCACCAGCACCACGTCCACGCGCTCGTCGGCCAGAATGTCCTCAAAGCTGTTGTAGGTGAAGAAGCCCTGCTTGCGGGCCCACTCCTGGCGGTCCTCCTTGATGTCGTAGGTGCCGGCCAGCACCATCTTGGTGGTCAGGTCGGTGTCGCCGGGGAGCAGCTCCCGGCCCTTGGAGCCGTCTGTCATCCAAAGGGCCTGGCCGCTGCCAGTGGCAATGGCCACCGCGTGGCCGCCGCCCATGCCGCCGCAGCCCACAACCGCAACTGCAACTTTGCCGTCAATCATAAGTGAATCCTCCCTCATGTATTACAGAGATAAAAAGTTTCATCTTGTGGCAGGGGGAATCCCCGTTGCCTTACATATTCATACCGCATCGCACCCCAAAAGTCAAGGTTTTTTTGCGTTTTTTGTCCCGGAAAATGCGAAAAAGGGCGGAAGCTGTTCCACCCTTTTCCTAAGCAAAAAAAGTCCCGCCCGACCGTATCGCGCAACTCAATAACCTGCTACAGAAAAGCAGGTGGGTGCCCCCCCTCCTGTTTCACGCTCCCTTCCTCCAGCAGCCGGTCAAAGCCGTGCCGGGAGGTCTGCAATCCGCAGGCGGAGCCAGGGCTCCCTTTCAATCGAGTGTAGGGTTATATGTGCGCAGTCCGCGTATCGGGCAGGATAGATTTCAGTTCCATCTAAAAGTGGGGAAGAGGCCAGCGGCCCCCTTTCCAGGGTATCCGCCGGGCGGGGGGATTATTCCTCCTCGCCGTCGAAATAGGCCTCGTTAAACCGCTCCTCGAAAATGGCGGCCAGCTTATCCAGCAGGGCGTCGTCGTCCACTTCCTGGAGCTGCTCCTCGCCATCCTCTTCGATGACTTCGAAAATATAATAGGTCTCCGCGTCAGAGGCGATTTCGTCCGGCTCCTGCTGGGTGGGAACCAGCGCCAGGAAATGGCCGTCGTCGTTCTCCAACTCGTCGATAATCTCAAACTCGTGCTCTTGGCCCTCGTCATCCAGCAGGGTGAGAAGGTCCGCTTCGTATTCGTGGTCCATGGTGTCACTCTCCTTTCGCCAGGGACATTGTACCGTAAAATCGGTCTCTAGTCAAGCGCTGATTTTTCCGTACCCCTATTGTAGCAGGCTTGCGCGGAGAAATCAACCGTTTTGCTATTCTCAATAAATTTTTTCAAAAAACTTCAAAAATACTATTGACAACCGGGAGAGCACGCGCTATAATATAGCCAGAAGATAAGAGATAGAGCAAATCTACCGAAATCTTCTACAGCAGCTTCGCAAAGGCCGGAAGTAAGTGGAACATCCATTTCCGCCAAAGCAGAAGAGCTGAAAGCACCTTTTCAATCCCATAAATCTTTCCACAAAAGGAAAGCTTGAAACGCGGTTTTTGTTTCGGGCCCACATCCCATAAGATTTCTGCCGGGAAAGTGATTTTTTAAAGAGAAGAGAAATTTTTAAAAGAAATATCTTTTAAAAACAGGCAGGAAGAATGGAAGCGGCGATGAAGCAAATCCAAACGAGCAGCACCTTCCGTTGAGAGAAGGAAATCTTGGTAAAAGCCTTGCAAAACAACAAGGAGCTTTTCAGAAACCTTCTTAAAACAAATATGTGGGGAAACTAAGGGGTAGAAGAAAAGATAGCTTTCAAAAAGGTTCTTCAAAATGCTTGGCCAGAGTGTTCCAGAGTGAAAACGGCGAGGAGTGTAATGAAAACCATTGTTGCACTTTAAGAAAACCCGGAATGCGTTTGGAGTGTCTTTCAAAACAAGAAGGGGAGCTTTCCTGGTCAGTCAGTAGCCGCAAAAGGCGGTGAAAAAATAGGAAAGCACAGCAGCTATGGAAAAAGGCGAAGCGTGCGAAATTATTTTAGTAGAAAGGCGGGTGGGTCCCATGGGTCAAATTGAACCTCAGAATGTAGAGTCTGCGGACTCACATTCCGCAGACTGATATAGAGTTCTAAATTAAAATATAATACAGAAAGAAGGTTCCTGATTCTGATTAAACCTCAGATGCTAGGAAACCAAATTGGCATGGATCTGTTTTAAGACCGTCAAATTCGTAAGCTTACTAAAGCGCTGACCAATACCTAAAGGGTTTGGCACTCATAAATTTTATACGGTGACATTGAAACGGTATTGATATGCCAAAGGATAGGTAAAGACCAATGTACTAAGTCATTTTCTTTGAAGAATGATGATTCCCCAAGTATCCGGCAACACCGGGTGTGGACGGGATGTATATGGTAACCAATCTTCAAGCTGGGCGGAGAAGGTGTTGCAGTGAAGAAAGGTTGTACCCGCAATCTTGAAAAGTAGCTGTCCTTCTTTAGCAAGTTCGAATTGGAAAAAATACCTTCGTAAATCAAGAGGGCCTTTGGGGAGTTTCCCAAAGGCCCTTTTCTTGTGCCTGTTTGCCGGAAAAATAAGCAATCATTCCTGCTATTTCCACTTGTTTCCCGCTCTGTCCTGTGGTATACTATATCCAGATTTTTTTCATAGGCAGGTGGCTTTATGCGCAAATCTACCCTGGAGCGCTATTGGGAAGAGGAAGAATTCAAAGGCTTTTTTCACGATTTGCTGGCAGAGTCCGGCTTAGAGCGAATCAACGAGTACGTTCAGCACGGGTCCACCACCCGGCTGCTGCACAGCTTGGCCGTAGCCTATTACAGCTACCGGCTGGCCCGTTTCACCCGGCTTTCCTTCCATTGGCAGGAGCTGGTGCGCGGCGCCCTTCTCCACGATTATTTCCTTTACGACGCCCAGGATGGAGACCCCGCCCGCAAGGGCCACTGGACGCGCCATCCCCACATCGCCGCGGAAAACGCCAAGCAGGAGATGGACCTCACCCCCATTGAGGAGGATACCATCCGCTGCCACATGTTCCCCCTCACCATCAAGCCGCCCAAATACCGGGAGGGCGTGGTGGTCTCTTTGGTGGACAAAGCCTGCTCGGTGTACGAGTTCTTCCGGCGCCGCCGGCCCTATTCCAAACTGCGCGCCACGGTGCCCGTACGGCGGACTGTAATTTTGCTCCTTCCCGAGATAGTGGGGGAGAGGGCCTAATCTGCAAAAGGATGTGAAGCTTCCCCCAGGGAGGCTTTTTTTCTTGCCATCCTCCTGTTTTTTTGCTATACTTATATGCCGTACGCGGCGGGATACTTCCCCCGCTGGAAAGGACAAGCTATGGAAAAATGCAAAGAGCTGTTTCGCAAATATAAGGAGCTCATCCTGTACGTGTTTTTCGGCGGGCTCACCACGGTGGTGAACTGGGTGGGCTACTGGCTGCTGGCGGACCTTCTCCACGTGCCCTACCTGTGGGCCACCGCCATCGCCCAGATTGCCGCCATCTTGTTCGCCTATGTGACCAACCGCATCTGGGTGTTCCACAGCAAGGCAAAGGGCCTGGGCCCCGTCTTGGGGGAGATGGTCCGCTTCTTTGGCTGCCGGGGCGTCTCCTTTGTGCTGGACCTTCTCTGCATGCGGATAGGCGTGGGCGCCCTGGGCATCAACGACATGGTGATGAAGTTTCTCTCTAACGTGATTGTGGTTATCGTCAACTATATTTTCAGCAAGCTGATTGTGTTCCGCAAGCCCAAACAGGAACGTTGACGCTGGCCCCTTCTTAGGGTATAATAAAGCTCTACATTATGTAAATATAGGAGGGCTCGCCTATGGCGCGCAAAAATCATGCAGGCTCCGAGGGGTTTGAAGACGTTTCCAGCTACTCCTCCTCGAAGGAATATAAGAAGCGGAAGAAAAACCGGCGCAGAAGAGCCGTGCTCCGTGGCATTGCTGTGTTCTTTTGCCTGGTGTTCATCCTTTGCGGCAGCGGCTTGGTGTATGTGTCCACCAACATTTTGGCGGGCCTCACCACCACCTCCATCGCCAAGGACGACGGCGCTCTGGGCATTGATACCGAGAACATCGTCATGGACAACAGCATAAAAAACATTGCCTTGTTCGGCGTGGACTCCCGGTCCAACTCTTTCTCCGGCCGCTCCGACGTGATAATGATTCTCTCCGTGGACAACCGCCACGGCAAGCTGAAGCTCACCTCTATCCTCCGTGACAGTGAAGTCACCATCGAGGGCGAGGGCTACCAGAGCTATGTCAACTACACCGATAAAATCAACGCTGCCTACAGCCTGGGCGGGCCCGAGCTGGCCATCCGCACCCTCAACCAGAACTTTGGCCTGGACATCCGGGATTATGTCACAGTGAACTTCGCCTACATGGCCGCCATTGTGGACGCCTTCGGCGGGGTGGACATCACCATGACCGGCGAGGAGGTCTACCAGCTTAACGCCAACCTGTGGGCCCTCAGCCAAGAGGTGGAGGATGAAAAGGAAAAGGGAAGCTCCTCTTCCGACACGGTTTACGCGGAGATCAAGGCCACCGACTATATCCCCGATGTAAACGGGGAAATCAACATCCAGTACGGCGAGTATGAGGACGGCACCTACCACCTCAACGGCAACCAGGCGGTGGCCTATGGCCGCATCCGCTACGTGGGCAGCGACTACGCCCGCGTGGTGCGCCAGCAGACGGTGTTCGCCGCCTTGGTGGACAAGGTGACGGAGCTTGGTTGGTCGGATTACCCCAGCGTCATCCAGCAGATGATGCCCTATTGCGAGACAAGCCTGGACTTGTCCGACGTGATGGGCCTGGCGCCCATTTTGCTGACGGACTTCTCCATCAGCAGCATCAGCGTACCCAATGTGGAATATGAGACAGATTTGTTCGATGGCCTTGACAGCTATAGCACTTACCACATGATTTACGACACTTCCGGCGCGGCTAAGCGCATCAGCGCTTTCATTTATGAAGAAGACTCCCCCTATTGGGAGGAGTACGGCGATACGTCGCAGGAGCCGGATACCACCACCGCAGTGGGCGGCAATTGAGCTGCCGCCTGGAGGGAATGAATGGGAACCAATGACTATCAGAAGGGGCCCCGCCATGGGGCCTCGCGGAGCAGCTCCACCGGCAAGAGGAGCAGCGGCGCCAGCCGCCCCCGCCGGGAGCCTCTCCAGGACAATTACTATTACGAGGCGCCGCCCCGGGGCTGGAAAGAGGGGGACGCCTTTCAGGACATCTCCAGCTATTCCTCCCCGGCCAAGCGCCGCGCCGACCAAAAGGCCATGGAGGAGCAGCGCCGCTCCACCCAGCAAAGCGGGGGAAGAAGGCCCCAAAAGTCCAGCAGCCAGGATATTTACAGCAACAGCCGCCCGGTGAAAAAAGGCCGCCCCAAGCGCTGGGGCGTGGGCAAGACCATCGTGGCCCTGGTGCTGGTGCTGGTCATCACCGTGGGGGGCAGTGTGGCCTATGTGCTCAGCGGCCTCACCATGACCTCCATCCCCAAAAGCGATTCCGCCTTGGGCATCCAAGCCGGAGCTATGTCCGATTCCCAAATCACCAACATCGCTTTGTTCGGCCTGGATTCCCGGGAGGACGGCAATACCGGCCGCTCCGACGTGGTGATGGTCCTCTCTGTGGACAGACGCCACCACGCCTTGAAGCTCACCTCCATCCTCCGGGACAGCGAGGTGTCCATCGATGGCTACGGCTACGATAAAATCACCCACGCCTACGCCTACGGCGGCCCGGAGCTGGCCATTAAGACGCTGAACCAGAACTTCAACCTGGACATCCGCAACTATGTCACCGTCAACTTCTACCAGATGGCGGAGATTGTGGACGCCTTTGGGGGCGTGGATATCCAGCTCACCGCCGAGGAGGTCTACTCCTTAAACGAGAACCTGTGGAACCTCAGCCAGGAGTCCCCCGGCTCCGTGGTGTCCTCGGACTTTATCCCCAATGTCAACGGGGAGATTGACCTTATCAACGGCCCCTATCAGGACGGCGAGTACCACCTCAACGGCAACCAGGCGGTGGCCTATGCCCGCATCCGCCACTTGGACAGCGACAACGTGCGGGCCTCCCGCCAGCAGACGGTGCTCCAAGCGCTGCTCACCAGCCTGAAGAAAAAGAACATCTTCCAGCTGCCCGGCCTGGTGCGCAAGGTGTTTTCTGTGTGCGAGACGTCCCTCAACGTGGGGGATATGCTGGGCATGTCGCCTATTGTCTTTGGCGGCCTCAACCTGGAGACACTCTCCATCCCCGGCGAGGAGGAGCAGGCCTACGGCGCCACCTTGGATTCCGGCGCCTGGGTCTATGAGTACGATTTGACCGCCGCCTCCCAGCACATCAACCGTTTTATCTATGAGGAGGAATCCCCCTACTACACGGGGGCAAAATAAATCCAAAACCGAAAGAAAGGGTGCGTTCACGTGAAAGAACCTGTACTTGTCATCATGGCAGCC
>FR893758.1:8150-22327 GCA_000435395.1 Firmicutes bacterium CAG:94 | reverse complement strand
CAGCCGTTACGGCGGCCTCAAGCAGATTGACCCGGTGGGGGCCCATGGGGAGAAAATCATCGATTACTCCCTGTTCGACGCCCGGCGTGCCGGCTTTAAGAAGGCGCTGTTCATCATCAAGGAGGAACTCCTGCCCGACTTCCAGGAGGCCGTGTTCCAGAAAGTCTCCCAGTATATGGAGGTGGAGTGGGTATTCCAGCGCCTGGAGGACGTGCCCCAGGGCGTGGAAATCCCCGAAGGCCGCCAGAAGCCCTGGGGGACCGGCCAGGCCACCTTGGCCGCCGCCCGTGTGCTGGAGGACACTCCCTACGCCGTCATCAACGCCGATGACTTTTACGGCCGGGAAGCCTTTGAGAAGATTTACCAGTTCTTGAAAAATGCCCAGGACGGCGCCAAGCTGGACTTCGCCATGGTGGGCTACTATGTGAAGAACACCGTCACCGAGAACGGCTACGTTTCCCGGGGCGTGTGCCAGGTGGAGGGCGGCATGCTCCAAAGCGTCACCGAGCGCACCCACATCGAGAAGCGCCCGGAGGGCATCGCCTACACCGAGGACGGCGGCAGCACTTGGAACGCCCTCGCCCCGGACACCGTTGTCTCTATGAACCTGTGGGGCTTCACCCCTGGCTTTACCCCCGCCTTGGAGGAGAACTTCCGCCGCTTCTTCCAGGAGGACGTGCCCCAGAACCCCCTCAAGGCCGAGTATTTCCTGCCCTTTGTGGTCAACGACCTGCTGGCCCAGGACAAGGCCCAGGTCACGGTGCTGTCCTCTGCGGATAAGTGGTACGGCGTCACCTACAAAGAGGACAAGGAAACCGTGGTCAACGCCGTGCGGGAGATGACAGAGGCCGGGGTGTACCCCGCTCCTTTGTGGCAATAAAAAAACTGGCCCTTTGGCGCCTCCCCCTAAAACAGGGAGGGCCAAAGGGCGAGCAGCCGGAGCCCGCTTGAACTGGATATTTCTCGAAACCACGCGGGCCCCGGTCCTCTTGGACGATATCCGTTCTCCCAGGCAAGCAAACGCGTTCCTGGCTGCTTGGTTGTAGTTTGGGCAGGGGAAGGGCCCTTTATGCGGCGGGCGGGCTGTTTTTTAAAAAATTCTGGCCCTGCCGCTTGCAAAATCCCCCCAACTATGGTATGATAACCCAAGGTATTTCACGTGGGGCTTTTGCGCCTGTTTTCGGGGAATCCCGGCAAAGACTTTAGGAGGAATCAATACGGAATGAACGCTTTGGAAATCGTGTTTGGCATCGTGCTGATGCTGTTTGCTATCGCTATCATCATTGTGGTTTTGCTTCAGGAGGGCAGCCAGAAGAACCTGGGTGTGGTCACCGGCGGCGCCGATACCTTCCTCTCCAAGAACAAGGCCCGGTCTGTGGACGCTTTCCTGTCCCGCTGGACCAAGGTGATCGCCATTGGCTTTTTCGTGCTCGTCATCGTCACCAACATCCTGATGTACTTTGTGGTGTAAAAGTCCACAAGCTGCCATGAGCTGCAAACGCGCTCCGCGAACCTGCGGGGCGTTTTTTCTGTGATGAAGGGAGTGGGAATGTGATCCGCCTGGTGCAAGGGGAAGGGGAGAAAAGGCGCCTGTTGGCCCTGTGTGAGAAAACCCCCTTCGGCTGTAAAATCGCTTCCATCGCCAATTCCTATGGCTTTGATAAGAGCTTTGCCAACTTCTGGCTGAACACAGAGGAGGACGTGGTCTACTGCCTGGTGGATGGGGCCATGCTCCTTTCCGGCACAGTGCTCCAGGGGGACGCCTCCCGGGAGTTCCTCCACGTGGTGGGCGCCAGGGAGGTGCTCTGCGCCGTGCGCAACGCCGAGGCCATGAACCTTACGCCCACCCAGGTGGGGGATGTGCTCAAGCACACCCAGGAGCCCGGGGACCTGCCCAAAGAGCTGCCGCCCTCGGTGAACATCCGGGAAATCTACACCTTGCTGGAGAAGGCGGGTATGATAGGGGAGTTCGAGCCCTTCTACCTGGACCTCTCCCACAAGCTGCGCCACAACGAGGCCCTGGCCCTCACCGAGCGGGGCCCCGAGGGCTTGCGGGCCTGCGCGGTGGTGTCCTCCATCTCCCAGCGGGGGGCTATTCTGTCCGCCCTGGCCGTGCGGGAGGGCATGCGCCGGCAGGGCTTAGGCTCCCGGCTGGTGCGGCGGGCGGAGTCCTATTTCCCGGGAAAGATGCTGTACGTCTTCCGGGAGCAGCACAAGAACAAGGAATTTTACAAGAGCCTGGGCTTTACCAAAACGGATACCTGGGTCCACAGCTTACTATAAGGAGAACCATCCATGGAACTTTACCCTGCATTTCACATATCCCCCAAGCTGCTGGAGGCCGCCCAGCGCGCCGAGGAGCTGGCCCGGCCCCAGTTTGCGGAGATTGAATCCATCCAGCGCTACAACCAGCAGAAGATGCTGGCGGCCTTTTCCAAGGCAGGCGTCAGCGAGAGCCACTTTGTGGGCAGCACTGGCTACGGTTACGGCGACCGGGGCCGGGACGTGCTGGACCAGGTCTACGCCTACGCCTTTGGCGCGGAGGACGCCCTGGTGCGCCACAACTTTGTCAGCGGCACACACACCCTCACCGTGGCGCTGTTCGGCATGCTCCGCCCCGGGGACAAGATGCTCTGCGTCACCGGTACGCCTTACGACACCATCCAAGGCGTCATTGGCATGGAGGGCAGGGAGGAGCCCGGCTCTTTGAAGGAGTTCGGCATCCACTACGAGGAGCTGCCCCTGCGTCCCGACGGCACCCCCGACCTGGAGGCCATGGAGCGGCGCATCACCCCGGAGTACAAGATGATTTACATCCAGCGCTCCCGGGGCTACAGCCTGCGCCCCTCCCTGCGGGTGGAGGACATCGCCCCCATTGTGGAGATTTCCAAGCGCAAGGCGCCGGACGCCATTGTCATGGTGGACAACTGCTACGGCGAGTTTGTGGAGCGGGAGGAGCCCCTGGCCGTGGGGGCGGACATCATCGCCGGCTCCCTCATTAAGAACCCCGGCGGCGGCATCGCCCCCACCGGCGGCTATATCGCGGGCCGCCGGGATTTGGTAGAGCTGTGCTCCTACCGCCTGACCACCCCTGGCACCGGCCGGGAGATTGGCTGCACCCTGGGCAACAACCGGGAGCTGTTCATGGGCGCCTTCCACGCCCCCCACGTGGCCGGCGAGGCTTTGAAAACAGCCGTGTTCGCCTCGGCGCTGTTCTCCCAGCTGGGCTTCGGCGTCACCCCCACCGTGGAGGAGAAGCGCGGGGACATCATCCAGGTGATGCTCCTGGAAAAGCCGGAGAACCTCATCGCCTTCTGCAAAGGCGTGCAGAAGGGCGCGCCGGTGGATTCCTTCGTGGTGCCCGAGCCCAGCGACATGCCCGGCTACGACAGCCAGGTGATTATGGCCGCTGGCGCCTTCACCTTGGGCTCCTCCATTGAGCTTTCCGCCGACGCCCCCCTCCGGGAGCCCTACGCCGCCTGGATGCAGGGCGGCCTCAACTACCACAGCGGCCAGCTGGGCATGCTCTTGGCAGCCCAGGAGATGGCCAACGAGGGCCTGTTGAACCTCCAGTAAAAACGCGCAGCAAAAAGCCGCCGGGCCATGCCTGGCGGCTTTTCTTGTGGGAAAAATCAATGTAAATGCTTCCCGTCTATCCACAGCAGGGAGGAGTCGATGTGCCGAACGTCCCGGGAGCCCGTGCGGGCCATGGCCGCCGCCAGCTCCGCGGTGATGTCCTCCAAGGTGCGCTGGCAGCCCGCCGCGCCCTGCTGCTGGATGGGCGGCATCAGCGCTCGCCCCACGCACACGGCGTCGGCGCCCAGGGCAAGAGCTTTAAAGACGTCCATGCCGTTCTCAAAGGAGCCGTCCACAAAGACGGGGATTTTCCCCCGCAGGGTTTTCACAATCTCCGGCAGGACCAGCAGCGCCGGCACCGCGGAGGCCATGATCCCGTGGTGGTGGGAGACCAGAACCCCGCCCGCCCCGGCGTCCAAACACTTCTGGGCGTCCTGGGCGCTGAGCACCCCCTTGATGAGGAAGGGCAGCTTGGTGCGCTTGCAGTAGGAGGCAATCTCCGCCAGCGTCTTGGGGCGCATGGCGTTCCCCAGCACGTTGTCCGGCTGGCCCTGGCCGTTAAAGCTGTGGTCAATGTCCATGCCAATGGCCACAGCGCCCAGCTCCTCCGCCTGCTCCATGCGGGAGATAATCTCTCTTTCATCCGCATAGGGCTTGATAATCCGCACCAAAGGCGCGCCGGTTTTGGCGATTTCCCCGTACTGCTCCAGGCTGGTCATGCCCACCCAGGTGAGGGCCCCGGCTTTGGCAGCGCCCTGGGCCATCTGCACCATGCCGTCGCCGTCCTTCCCCGGGATGTGGGAGAGGGCGGCCGTCATCACCGGCGTGGAAAACTTCCTGCCGAACAGCTCCACAGAGGTGTCCGGCACCACCGCGTCTATGTACCGTGTCTCCACCAAAATCCGCTCAAAATACCGCTCCGTCATGGCGTTGGAATCCTCTGGCTTCCGCCGCGTTTCCATATAAACAACTCCTTTCCACCGTGCCCGCAGGCACGCTTTCAGCGCTTCTCACCTTGGGAAGGCCGGTTGGAACACCCGCTGCACCCGGCGCAGTGGCCGCCGCAGCCTTTGCGCCTGCGGATGGACCTTCCCGCGAAATACACAGCCACCGCCAGCAAGGCCAGCAGCAACGCGGTAAAAACTGTCCCCATGGCGCCGCCTCACACAAACAGCGGGCCGATGTGGTACACCGCAAAGGTGATAACCCACGCCACCGCAATTTGGAACACCGCTGTCAGGCCCACCCATTTCCAGCTGCCGGTCTCCTTTTTGATGGTGGCCAGCGTGGCCGCGCAGGGCACGTACAGCAGGGAGAAGGTCATCAGGCAGTAGGCGTTCAGCGGGCCGAATCCAATGGCGGAAAGGGCGCTCATCAAGGAGGCCATGCCCTCGGTGGAGGTGATGCTGCTCACCCCAAAGAGCACCGCCGTAGAGGACACCACCACTTCCTTAGCGGAGATGCCCGCGATAAGGGCCACCACAATCTGCCAGAAGCCCAGGCCGATGGGGGTAAAGAAGGGCACGATGCACCGGCCGATCATGGAGCCAAAGGTGTTTCCCATGTCCTGGGAGTACCCAGAGGGGCCAAAGTTCAGCAGCACCCACATGATGATGGAGGCCACGAAAATGGTGGTGCCCGCCTTGGTCAGGTAGTCCTTCACCTTTTCCCATACGTAAATGGCAATGGTGCGGGCGCTGGGCGCCTTAAACTCCGGCAGCTCAATGAGCAGGGCGTTCTCCCGCTGCTTGCCGCGGTCCAGCAGGTGCATCACAAAGGCGCAGGCAATGGCCACCACAATGCCCAGCAGGTACATGGAGTAGGCCACCAGCAGGGAGTTCTCCGGGAAGAACAGCTCGGAGAACAGCACGTAAATGGGCAGCCGGGCGCTGCAGGACATAAAGGGCGTGATGAGCATGGTCTTGTACCTATCCCGCTTGTTCTCCAGGGCCCGGGAGGCCATAATGGCGGGCACCGTGCAGCCAAATCCCAGAATCATGGGGATGAAAGAGCGCCCGGAAAGCCCCAGCCTGCCCATAATGCTGTCCATCACATAGGCCACCCGGGACATGTACCCGCTGTCCTCCAAAAAGGCCAAAGCCAAAAACAGGATAAAGATGTTGGGTAAAAACAGCAAAATGCCGCCCACGCCGGCGATGATGCCGTCCACTATCAGGGAGTTGAGCAGCGGCGCCACGTGGAGCGCCTCCAGCCCGGCGGCCACCCCGCCGGAAATCATGTCCAGCCCCAGCTGGAAGTAGCCTTTCAGCCAGTCGCCCACCGTAAAGGTGAGGAAGAACACCAGGGCCATAATGCACAGGAAGATGGGCAGGCCCCAAATCCGGTGAGTCAGCAGCTGGTCTGCCTTGTCGGTGATGGCCTCCTTGGCGGACTTGTTCACCAGCACCTCTTGGATGACCTCGTCGATGAAGTCATACTTCTGGTTGATGATGTCCTTCTCGTAGCTGCGGTCCAGCACCTGGGGCAAATCCACGGGGTAGTCCCGGGTGATTTCCGTGTCGTTCTCCAGCAGCTTGATGGCGTGCCACCGCAAATTCTTCAAGCCGGGGTATTTCTTTTTCAGCGCGTCCATCAGCAGGTCTATCTTGTCCTCAATTTCATCGCTGTACACCATCACGTACTCCCCGTGATGGTCGTGACGGTGGCGTGTCTGCTCGGTGTGGTGGTGGCTGGTGGCCTCTGTGGCCTTCTGGTCCTTGTGGTGGGCCGCCGCGTGCATCAAAATGTCCAGGCCTGTTTTCCGCCGGGCGGAGACGGGTATCACCGGGATGCCCAGCATCTCCGGCAGGCGGTGCAGGTCAATCTCCATGCCCCGCTTCTGCACAATGTCCATCATGTTCAGCGCCAGGATAACCGGCTTGCCCAGCTCAATCAGCTGCAATGTCAGATACAGGTTGCGCTCTAAGGCAGAGGCGTCCGCCACGTCGATAATCACGTCCACATCGTCGCTTAAAATGTACTGCCGCGTCACCTGCTCCTCCATGGTGTAGGAGGTCAGGCTGTAGGTGCCGGGCAGGTCCACCAGCTTGTACTCGTGGTCGTGGAACTGGAACAGCCCCTCCTTTTTCTCCACCGTGACGCCGGGCCAGTTGGCCACCTTCAGGTTGGCGCCGGTGTAGGCGTTAAACAGCGTGGTCTTCCCGCAGTTGGGATTGCCCACAAACCCGATGGATAATTCATGCGCCATGGTTCTCCCTCCTTTCCTGGGGCTCCACGGTGATGTGGGTGGAAATCCCCCAGCCCACGGCAAACCGGGTGCCCCGCACCTTGATAATCATGGCGCCGCGGCGCTTTTTCCGCAGCACCGTCACCGTGGTGCCCTCAATGAGCCCCAGGGCCTCCAAGCGGCGCTCCAGCTCCACGGGCAGGTCCAGCTTGCGCACTTTATAGCGGGAACCTCCGTTCCCTTCCTGCAAGGTCATCCAAAATCCCCCTCTTTTCTGTCAATAAAAACGCCGCAGATACAGCGGCACGTGGGCGGCCTTCGACAGCTTCCCGCCTCTTTCGGGCCGTTCCACATTAAAAAACTAGCACAGACCTGGAGAATTGTCAATGTGTTAGCATAGACTACCCGGTGTGAAAGACAGCCCTTGCCCCCAGCGCCGCCCTTAACAGGGATTTCTCAAAACCCCACTTTTCCCCGAGGGCATTCTGTGGTACAATACATTGCAGAATTTTATAGGCGCGGGCGCCAAGCCGCAGCAGGGCGCGCCCGCCAAAGCCCTGGAGTACCAGGCAGTTTTTTCGCGAAAGAGAGGGCTTTCTATGCTGTTAGCGTTAGATGTAGGCAACACCAATATCACCTTGGGCGTGTTCGATGGGGAAGAGCTGCTATTTGTCTCCCGCATGGCCACAGACGCCTCCCGCATGGAGGACCAGTACGCCATTGAGCTGCGGGACATCCTCCACCTGTACGGGGTGCGCCGGGCCCACATCTCCGGGGCAGTCATCAGCTCGGTGGTGCCCAAGCTCACCGGCTACCTGGCAAACGGGGTGGAAAAGCTCTTTTCCGTCAAGCCCTTGATTGTCAGCTACGAAACGGTGAAGGGCTTTTTGCCCATTGCCATCTCCCAGCCGGAAACCACCGGTCCCGACTTGATCGCCGGCTGCGCGGGGGCCAAGGCCTTCTACTCCTGCCCCTGCATCGTCATCGATATGGGCACCGCCACCACCTTGGTGGCCATGGACAAGGAGGGCGCCATGGTGGGCGGGGCCATCGTCCCTGGGATGGGTGTCTCTTTGGACGCCCTCACCCAGCGGGCGGCGCTGCTCTCCTCGGTGAGCCTGGAGCCTCCCGCCCACGTGGTGGGCCGGGACACCGCGGAGTGCCTCCAGTCCGGGGTGCTGTACGGGGCCGCCGCCATGCTGGACGGCCTTTGCGACCGCATGGAGGAAGAGCTGGGCTACCCCTGCCGGGTAGTCGCCACCGGCGGCCTGGCGGGCATGGTGGTGCCCCATTGCCGCCGCAAGGTGGAGTGCAGCGACACGCTGCTTTTAGACGGCCTCAAGGTCATCTACCAGTGGGCTGGGCACGAAAGCCAATCGTAAGGAAACCGTAAGGCTTCCCGAATTGCAAGAGAAGCCCCTTATATGGTACAATATATAGCACAGCCTCTCCCGTGGGGCAGGCTGTAGCGGTCCGGGAGCGGCTCGTTGTGGCGGGCCGTTTTCTTGATTTTTTCTTGAAAATCCTGGGCTATGCTTACCTTTGCATCTTTGCAATCCCTATAGAACGGAGTCACTATGGAAAACATGGAAAAGAAAGACGCGGGGCTGCCCGCAGGAAAGAAAAAGCGCAAAATCCCCTGGAGCATGCTGTACATTCTGGCCACGGTTGTGGCGGTGCTGCTCTTTGGCCTGTTCAACCAGCAGTTTGGCAATGTGTTCCACACCATTTCCAACTTGACTCCCGGGTTTCTCTCCCTGGGCGTGCTCATCAGCCTGGTTTACTTCCTCTTTGAAGGGGAGATTTTCCGGCTGCTCCTGCGCAGCCAGGGCTACCGCATCAGCGTGGTGGAGGGGCTGAAAAACGCCCTCCTCGGCTTATACTACTCCTACATCACCCCCAGTTCCACCGGGGGCCAGCCCATGCAGTCCGCCTATCTGCTGCGGGATAACAAAATCCCTGCGGGCATCTCTACGGCGGTGCTCATTGTCAAGTTCATGTGTTTTCAGTGCGCCTTTGTGCTGGTTTCGGTGGTGTCCTTTATCGGGATGTACGGCAACCTGGCGGCCAACAACCCCACCATCATCCCCTTTATCGTGCTGGGGCTGGTGATAAACGGCTGCTCCATCCTGTTTTTCGCCTCCCTGTTTTACAAGCCGGTGCTCCATTTGATTTGCCGGCTGGCCAAGTGGCTAGTGCGGAAAATCAAATTCCTGCGCAAGCGCGCCGGCCTGTTGGAATCCATCGACCGCTTCGAGGCGGATTTCTCCAGCTACACCGATGACTTCAAGGGCAAACAGAAAAGCCTCGTCGCCGGGGTGCTGCTGTCCATCCCCCAGTTCATTTTGCAGATGAGCGTCATCTACTTCATCTTCCGGGCCTTTGGCTACCACAACGTGGGCTACCTGGAGATTGTGGCCGTGCAGAGCCTGCTGCAGGTGTCCGTGTCCTTCATGCCCATGCCCGGTGCCTCTGGCGCCCAGGAGATTGGCTTCTCCTCCTTCTTCCGCAACTACTTTGTCAACGACGACCTTTACGCCGCGGTGATGGTCTGGCGGTTCTTCACCTATTACCTGGTGGTCATCGCCGGGGCCATCCTGGTGGTGGCGGACCAGGTCTGGTACCGCAAGAAAAAGCTGAAAGAGGCCCTTTCCACCAGCGAACCTCTTGACAACGCCTAGGAAACCCGCTATACTGGCCCAAATACCCAGGAAAGGGGCTAGAGTTATGAAACCCATCGAGACAGAGCGCCTGCTTCTCCGCCCCTGGCGGCTGGAGGACGCGGCGGACATGTACGCCTACGCCAAGAATCCCAACGTGGGCCCCAATGCCGGCTGGAAGCCCCACGAGAGCGTGGAGGAATCCAAAGCCATCTTGGAGAGCTGGATACACAGCGACGAGGAGGAGGACATCTGGGCCATCGTCCCCAAAGAGACGGGCCGGGCCTGCGGCTCTATTGGCCTCCACCAGGACGGCCGCCGCCCAGGTGTGCCCAACTGCCGGGAGCTGGGCTACGTCCTGGGCCAGGAGCAGTGGGGCAAAGGCTACATGACCGAGGCCGCCAAGGCGGTCCTTCGTTACGGTTTTGCGGAGCTGGGCCTGGGGCTTATCGCCGTGCGCCACCATCTCCACAACCAGCGTTCCCGCCGGGTGATTGAAAAGTGCGGCTTCCACTATGAGGGCACCATGCGCCAGTACAGCCGCCGGTACGACGGCACCCTGCTGGACGGCTGTTTCTACTCCATGACCGCCCAGGAGTTCCAAGCCCTTCAGGCGGCCTGGAAAAAAGGATAAAGAAAAAGGGCATCCCATGGGGATGTCCTTTTCTGCTTGTATGGGAGCCTCACTGCTTGGCGATGTCGCACCCCAGCTCGTCGATTTTTTGCCGCAGCTTAAGGTAATCCTCAAAAGCGGCGGGCTTCTGGGCGGGATTGCGCAGCAGCGCGGCGGGGTGGAGGGTGGCCATCATCAGGGTGCCGCCCTTGTCAAAAAAGATGCCGTGCTCCTTGGTGATTTTCAAATCCGGCTTAATCAGCTTCTGCCCGGCGATGCGGCCCAGGCACACCAGGATTTTCGGCCGCAGCAGCGCGAACTGGTTGCGCAGGTAGCCGATGCAGGCCTCCTGCTCCTGGGGCAGGGGGTCCCGGTTGTGGGGCGGCCTGCACTTGACAATGTTGGTGATGTAGATATTGGTGTGCCGGTCCAAATCCACGGCGGCCAGCATCTTGTCCAGCAGCTGGCCGCCCCGGCCCACAAAGGGCTCCCCCTGCAAATCCTCGTTTTCCCCGGGGCCTTCCCCCACGAACATCACCTGGGCCTTGGGGTTGCCCACGCCGAACACCACGTGGTGGCGCGTCTCACACAGGGAGCACTTCTGGCAGGCCAGGCAGGTTTCTTCCAGCTCGTTCCAATGGCTTATCATACACGGTTCTCCTCGCAGCTTTTTCCCTATTGTAGCACATGGGCCGCCTCCATGCAAATTCCCATTGAAATTTCCCCCTTGTGGTAGTACAATATTGTTGTAAACCGCTGATGGTACTTAAAGGAGGAACTTCCCATGAAAGTTATGGTTGAAACATCTGCCCATCATGTCCACGTGTCCGAAGCGGACCTGGAAGCCCTGTTCGGCAAGGGCGCTGCCCTCACCAACAAGAAAGACCTCTCCCAGCCTGGCCAGTTCGCCTGCGAGGAGAAGGTGGAAGTGGTTGGCCCCAAGGGCACTATGAAGATGTCCATCCTGGGCCCCACCCGCCCCGAGACCCAGGTGGAAATCTCCCTCACCGATGCCCGCAAGCTGGGCGTCACCGCCCCCATCCGGGAGTCCGGCGATTTGGAGGGCACCCCTGGCTGCGTGCTCCGCGGCCCCGCTGGGGAAGTCACTCTGGAAAAGGGCGTCATCGCCGCCAAGCGCCACATCCACTTCAACCCCGACGAGGCCAAAGAGGCCGGCGTGGTGGACAAGCAGGTGGTCTCCGTCAAGGTGGACTATAACGGCCGCAGCCTGATTTTCGGCGACGTGGTGTGCCGCGTCAGCCCCAAGTACGCCCTGGCCATGCACGTGGACACCGACGAGTCCAACGCCGCTGCCCTGCCCGGCACGGTGGATGGTGAAATCATCCTGTAACCTTTCCGCAAAGAGAAAGCCAGACAGCCGTTTTAAGCTGCCTGGCTTTTTTATGCCCGGTACCAGCGGGGGACGGGGTTCTCCATCCCGTCGTACCAATCCAGCACCTGGGCCGCCTGTTCCCGCATTATATCCATCTGCTCCTCCCCAAAGGGCACGGCCCAGGGCAAGGAGCCCAAGGTGTTGTTGGCGATGTACAGGGCCAGCAGCTTCCAGAAGGCCAAAGGCGGCGCCCCGTCAAAGTAGCCGTCCACCGTGCCCCTGGCAAAGGCGGGGGAGAGCTGGGCGCTCCAGACGATGCGGTTGAACTCCTCCCAGGGGTCGCCCGCGTCGGGGCGGTCAAAGTCGATGACAAAGAGCTTCCCCCCGCAGAGCATCATGTTCCCCGTGTGGTAGTCCCCGTGCTGCATACACTGGGGCCGCCCCCGGAGAAGCCCCCGGTTTTCCTCCATGTACCGGATGAAAGCTTCCCCGTTTTCATATTGGAAAGAGCACTCCCGGTACAGCTGGATTTTCCGCTCTATCTTCCGGTTAAACCGGCTTTCCCAGTCCTCTGCTTCTGCCGGGGCGGGGATGGTGTGCAGCGCCCGCAGGATTTCCCCGGCCTCCCATCCCAGGCGGTACTGCTCCTCTTGGGACAGGGCGGGCAGTGCGTCCTCCGCCATTTGGCCGGAGAGCCACCGCTCCACAAAGCGCACCTGTCCTTCCTCCTGGGCAAGTTCTATGGGCTCGCTCACCGGCAGCCCCAGCTGGAAAGCTTTCTCTTGCAGGGCAAAGGCACTTTGGGCTTTCTCCCACTTCTCCGGCGGGGAAAGCCGCAAAAAGAACTCTTGGCCGCCGTCGTCCCAGGCGTGGTATTTCCTGTCCCCGGACCAGCCAGCCCGCACCTCTTCCAGACGTGTAAATTCCATGCTCCCCTCCTATTGGAAAAACTGCCGGGGAAGCCCCGGCAGCGATGGTCAATTCCGGCTGAACTCCGAGAGCTGCAATCCCTCGTTGTGCTCCAGCGCCCAGTTGATGCTCCACTGGTTGGCGAACAGCAGCAGGTAGCGGCCCTTCATGTCCTGGACCTTCCGGGTGTCGGAGGTCAGGTTCAGCTTTTTCAAGTCGATTTCCTCGTTGTCAATCCACCGGATGTAGGAGTAGGGCAGTGTCTGCATGGTGATGTCCACGTTGTACTCGTTCTCCATCCGGTACTGGAAGACGTCAAACTGCAGGCTGCCCACCACGCCCACAATGATTTCCTCCATGCCCGCGCCAATCTCCTGGAAAATCTGGATGGCGCCCTCCTGGGCAATCTGGGTGGCGCCCTTGACGAACTGCTTGCGCTTCATCGTATCCTTTTGGCGCACCAGGCTGAACAGCTCCGGGGCGAAGGTGGGGATGCCCTCAAAGGCGATTTTCTTCCCCGGGGCGCACAGTGTGTCGCCAATGGAGAACACGCCCGGGTCGAACACGCCGATGATGTCCCCAGCGTAGGCCTCCTCGATGATTTCCCGGCTTTGGGCCATCAGCTGCTGGGGCTGGGAGAGCTTCATCTTCCGCCCGCCCTGGACGTGCTCCACCTCCATGCCCTTCTCAAACTTGCCGCTGCACAGTCGGATAAAGGCGATGCGGTCCCGGTGGGCCTTGTTCATGTTGGCCTGGATTTTAAACACAAAGGCGGAGAAGTTGGGGTCGAAGGGGTCCACCACGCCCTGGGCCGTGTTCCGGGGCAGGGGAGGGGTGGTCAGCTTTAAGAAGCTCTCCAGGAAAGGCTCCACGCCAAAGTTGGTCAGGGCCGAGCCGAAGAACACCGGGGAGAGCTTGCCGTGGCGCACCTTCTCCAAGTCGAAGTCGTAGCCCGCCCCGTCGATGAGCTCCACATCCTCCAGCAGCATCTCGTACAGGTGGTCGCCAATGGCGGCCCGCAGGCCCTCGTCCTCCAGGGAGAAGTCGTGCTCCCGGGCCTCCTTCCGGCCGGCGTTGTCGCCGTCGGGCTCAAACTGCAGCACCTGCCGGCGCTCCCGGTCGTACACGCCCTTAAAGTCAATGCCCGAGCCAATGGGCCAGTTCATGGGGTAGGTGCCAATGCCCAGCTCCTTCTCGATCTCGTCCAGCAGGTCGTAGGGGCTTTGGGAATCCCGGTCCATCTTGTTGATAAAGGTGAAGATGGGGATGTCCCGCATGACGCACACCTTAAAGAGCTTGCGGGTCTGGGCCTCCACGCCCTTGCTGGCGTCGATGACCATCACCGCGGAGTCGGCGGCCATCAGCGTGCGGTAGGTGTCCTCGGAGAAGTCCTGGTGGCCCGGGGTGTCCAGGATGTTGATGCAGTAGCCGTCGTACTGGAACTGCATCACCGAGGAGGTCACGGAGATGCCGCGCTGCTTTTCAATCTCCATCCAGTCGGAGACAGCGTGGCGGGAGTTCCGCTTGCCCTTTACCATGCCGGCCAAGGTGATGGCCCCGCCGTAGAGCAGGAATTTTTCCGTTAAAGTGGTCTTGCCGGCGTCGGGGTGGGAGATAATGGCAAAGGTCCTCCGGCGCTGGATTTCGCTTTTCATATCAGGCAAAGCAAGCCATCCTTTCTCATTTTTGCTAGAATATCCAAAACAAAGGGTGGGCTGGTTACATGGGTGCTCCCTCGCTTTACAAAATCTGGTCAAAAACCAAAATATTATACCACGTCCCAGGCGGAAACACAAGGGATTTCCGCGAATAGGGGACAACCTTCCCCACGTATGCTCCCAAGGGGGAGGGAGCTTTATGTACCTGGTGGTTTTGGGCGTCTACGTGGTTTTGGCGGTG
>FR893758.1:5385-8101 GCA_000435395.1 Firmicutes bacterium CAG:94 | reverse complement strand
CTGGGTGATGGCCCTGCTGCGCCGCCGGTGAAACTTCCAGCCAAAGAAACAGCCCGGGCAGAAAGCCTGTCCGGGCTGCTGTCTGTCTTGTGGTCGTTAAAAGAGGTGGATGCCGCCCTGGCGGATAAACTGCCCCGCCACGGCAATGGCAATGCCCAGCAGCGCCCCGCAAATCACCTCGATCACACGATGGCCCAGGGATTCGTTGAGTTTGGGGATTAAGTCGTTTAAGTTCTTCTCCTGGTCGTTCACATCGCCGCTGTCCAAATACTCTACAATCTGGTTGATGGCCTTGGCGTGAAGCCCCGCCGCCCAGCGCACGCCGGTGGCGTCGTACATCACAATCAGGGCCATGATAAAGGCCAGCGCGAACGCCGGCGACTGGAAACCGTAGAGGAAATAGGCGGTCAGCACCACAGAGCAGCACACTGCCGAGTGGGAGCTGGGCATGCCCCCGGCCCCAGCCAAACGCTGCCGGTTAAAGGAGCGGTGTTTTACAGCGTCCAGAGCTGTTTTGATAAGCTGGGCCACAAGCCAAGACACAACGCCCACATTGATTAAAGAGTTGGATAGGAGAAAAGAAAAGTCCATACCTGTACCGCCTTACCGCTTTCTAAGTCTTTGTGAGACACAGCCATTTCCATATTTTACATGATACCATATCCCCACAAGAGGGTCAACAGGAATTCCCATTTCCCGGGAAAAGTCACAGCCTTGCATTTCGCGGTTTGCTGTGATAAACTTGGAAAGGATTCTGTGAAGAAAAGGAGGCGTGTGCCGTGCCGGGACCAAGCCGGAATTACACCAAAGAGCTGGAGCGGCTCATCCAAAAGCTCCAGCAGGAGGGGAAAGTGCCGCGGCTGCTGCTGCACGCCTGCTGCGCGCCCTGCTCCAGCGCCGTGCTGGAGTACCTTTCCCAGTATTTTGCCATTACGCTGCTGTATTATAACCCCAATATCGCCCCCCTGGAGGAATACCAAAAGCGGGAAGCGGAGCTGCGCCGCCTGGTCTCCCAAATGAAGTTTACCCACCCTGTCGAATTGCTTCCCTGCCAGTACGACGGACAAGCCTTTGTCCAGGCGGCACGGGGCCTGGAGGGGGAGCCCGAGGGAGGCAAGCGCTGCGAGGCCTGCTTCCGGCTGCGGCTGCGCTATGCCGCCCAGGAGGCCGCCCGCCTGCGCTTCGACTATTACACCACCACCCTGTCCATCTCCCCCATGAAAAACGCCCCTCTGCTAAACCAGCTGGGGGAGGAGATTGGCAGGGAGTTCGGCGTGGCCCACCTGCCCTCCGATTTTAAAAAGAAGGACGGCTACAAGCGCTCCGTACAGCTTTCCAAGGAGTACGATTTGTACCGCCAGGATTACTGCGGCTGCGCCTTTTCCAAGGCCCAGCGTCAGCGGGAAAAAGAAGAAAGGGAGGAAGTCTGATCGTGTCTGTGTTTCACAATGGCGTAACCTACCGGGCGGCGGACGCCCACGCCCACATCTACCCGGGGAAGATTGCCGAGAAGGCCACGGGCTCTGTGGGGGAGTTTTACCACATCCCCATGCAGAACGTGGGCCTGCCCCATATCTTGGCCCAGCGGGGGGCTGAGGCCGGCATCGACCGGTTCCTGGTGTGCTCTGTGGCCACCAAAGTGGAGCAGGTGCGCTCCATCAACCAGTTCATCCAGGAAAAGTGCCAGAAGTACCCCCAGTTCATCGGCCTGGCCGCATGGCACCAGGACGTGGCCGACATCCAAGGGGAGATGGACGACATCCAGCGCCGGGGGCTGCGGGGCATCAAGCTCCACCCGGATTTCCAGCGGTTCTACATCGACGACGAGCGCATGCTCCCCGTCTATGAGGAAGCCCACCGCCGGGGCCTGCCTATCCTGTTCCACACCGGGGACAGCCGCACGGATTTCTCCACCCCCCGCCGTTTGATGAACGTCCTGGAGAAAATCCCGGACTTCACCTGCATCGCCGCCCACCTGGGCGGCTACAGCGAGTGGGAGGACGCCCGCCGGGAGCTTTCCGGCACCAACGTGTACATCGACACCTCCAGCTCCCTGTTCGCCGTCACCCCGGAGCAGGCCAGAAAGAGCATCGACCACTTCGGCATCGAGCACACTCTTTTTGGCACGGACTTCCCCATGTGGTCCCCCAAGGAGGAGCTGGAGCGCTTCTTCGCTTTGGGCTACGGCCAGGAGGACAACCGAAAGATGCTCTACGGCAACTTCGCCCGGCTGTTCCGCCTGGAGGACTGATGGACCAGGCCCGCTTTTTAGAAGCCTGCCGCTGGGCCCTCTCTGGGGAGGGGGCGCCCCAGGGCATCGGCACCTTGGGGGAGAAGGCCCTCCACCGGGCGGTGAAGTATTACTTCCAGCCGGATTCCCAGCAGCGGGAGGTGCCTGTGCCCCCCTACGTAGCGGACGCCGTCACCCCAGAGGGCATCCTAGAGGTGCAGACCCGCTCCTTCCAGCGGCTGCGGCCCAAGCTCCAAGCCTTTTTGTCCCAGGGGCCGGTGACAGTGGTGTACCCCGTCCCCGCCAAAAAGACCGTGGCCTGGCTTACCGAGGAGGGAGAGGTGACCCCTGCCCACAAAAGCCCCCTCAAGCCCACGGCGGGCTCTGTCCTGCCGGAGCTGTACCAGCTGGGGGAGCTGCTGTTCCACCCCAACCTGCGGCTGTGCGTCCTGCTGCTGGAGGTGGAGGAGTACCGCCTGCTCAACG
>FR893758.1:0-5289 GCA_000435395.1 Firmicutes bacterium CAG:94 | reverse complement strand
GTGTGGGTGCGCTCCCCCCAGGAGTACGGCAAGCTCCTGCCCCCGGGGCTGCCCGTCCCGTTCACCAGCCGGGAGCTGGGGAAGGCCGTGGGCCTCTCCCCGAAAAAGGCCACCTTGGCCGCCCATGTCCTGCGCAAGCTGGGTGCGATTTCCCAGCAGGGGAAGCGCGGCAACGCCTTCCTCTATGTCCAGGCCACCGCGCCTGATACAGCAGCCGCAACCGGCGGCTGCATTTTGGAAAAAGGAGATACGTAATTTATGGAATCCTACCTGCGCGTGGTGGGGCAGGCGGTGCTGGTGTTCCCAGTGGCCGCCGCGCTGATTGCCCTACCCTTTCTCATCCACCACTACCGGAAATACGGCGGCATGACCTTTGCCCGCTTTTTCCTCAGCTATTCCTTTGTGCTCTACGCCCTGTGCGCCTACTTCCTGGTCATTCTCCCCCTGCCGGACAGGGAGGCCGTGGCCCAGATGACCGGCCCCAGCGTGCAGCTGCTGCCCTTCAGCTTTTTCCGGGACCTCTCCAAGGAGACAGGCTTCCAGCTGGCAGAGCCCTCCACCTACCTGCCAGCGCTGCTCTCCACCTTCACCTTGCAGTTTGTGTTCAACATCGCGTTGCTGGTGCCCCTGGGCTTTTACCTGCGGTATTATTTCCGGCGCAAGCTCCTCCCGGCGGTGCTCATCTCGTTGGGCGTCAGCCTGTTTTTCGAGCTGACCCAGCTCTCCGGCCTGTACGGCTACTATCCCCGGGCCTACCGCCTCTTTGACGTGGACGACTTGCTCTGCAACACCTTGGGCGGCTTTTTGGGCTATGTCCTCACCGGCCCCCTGATGAAGATTTTGCCGGACCGTGACAAGATAGACGAGAAGTCCTACCAAAAAGGGGAGAGGGTCACTTTCACCCGGCGGTGCCTCTCCCTCTTTGTGGACATGATTTTCGTCAGCCTGCTGGGGACGGTGCTGTCCATCTTCCTCTCCCAGCTGCCCTTTAACCTGCCCTTCGCCTTGGCTTATCTATTGTACTTCGGCCTGTTTCAGGGCCTGTGGGGCGGCAAGAGCCTGGGCAAGCGCCTAACAAAAATCTGCGTGGTCAACCAGGACGGCAGCCGGGTGCTGTTGTGGCGTTGCCTGCTGCGCTACGGTTTGCTGGTGGCCTTTATTTACTGTTTCTTCGCTGTAGCGGAGGCGGTTTTTCTGCTTCCTGCCTCTTCGGGGTTTGCGCAAACGTTTTTACGGCTTCTTTGGTTTATGGTGGGCTTCTTCGCGCTGTTGGTAGAAAGCGCCAGAAACAGTGTTTCTAAAATCGGCCGGGATTACCTCTACGGCAGACTTTCCGGCACCCGCCTTGCCAGCACCGTGCTGCGCCAGCCCCCTGTCCCCACACCTTCATCCTCTTGAGAAAGGAAGTCCCCTATGGAACATTCGTTAGAACTGCAAAAATTCCACTACTTCGACGAGGGCAACACCTACGCCGGCCAAAAGACCAAGGACCCCGACAGCGGCCTGCTGCTGCGCTACCTGGTGGAGCCGGACAAGGAAGCCGCCCTGCTGCGCGCCTATGCCTGGACCGAGGACCTGTGCTTCGAGCGGGCCCACGACAAGCTGCAAAAGGAGGTCCCCCTCTCCGAGGAGGGCCTGGAGCAAGCCTTGGCCTGGCTGGAGGAGCAATACGCCTCCCTGTAAACGCAAAAAGGGATGGGAAGCTTCGCGCTCCCATCCCTTTTTTCTGTGCTTCCTGGCTTCAATCCAAAATGCGGCCGTCGGTGGAGAGGGTCACCACCTGCCAGGGGAGGAACTTCCCGCTGTTTTTCAGCGCGGTGATGGCCGCCTGCTCCAAGCCGCCGCAGCAGGGCACCTCCATGCGCACCACGGTGACGCTTTGAATGTCGTTTTCCCGGAGGATTTCTGTCAGCTTTTTGCTGTAGTCCACGCTGTCCAGCTTGGGGCAGCCCACCAAGGTGATTTTTCCTCGCATAAAGTCCTGGTGGAAGCTGGCGTAGGCATAGGCGGTGCAGTCCGCCGCAATGAGCAGCTTCGCCCCCTGGAAATAGGGCGCCTTTACAGGCACCAGCTTGATTTGGCAGGGCCACTGCCCCAGCTGGGATTCCTGCTTCCCCGCTGCGGCGGCAGGGGCCGCCTCCCGCTGGAAGGTCTTACCTGCGTGGCCTGGGCACCCGGCAAAGGGGGCAGCCTGGGCTTTCTGCGCCTTGTTCTGGAGCACCGCTGCCTCGTCATAGGCGGCGGCTTCCCGCTCCACAAAGGTGATGGCCCCGGTGGGGCAGGCGGGCAGGCAGTCCCCCAGGCCGTCGCAGTAGTCGTCCCGCAGAAGCTTCGCCTTGCCGTTCACCATGCCGATGGCCCCCTCGTGGCAGGCCTGGGCGCAGGCGCCGCAGCCGTTGCATGTTTCCTCGTCTATCTGGATGATTTTCCGAATCATACTCCGCGTACCTCCTTGTGTTTCTGGCAACAGTATAGTACAATGGCAGAAAAAAATCTGTTGTCAAAACAACAAAAGGAGGCTTTTTTCCTTGCCTATCCCACCTGTACCCGTGTTCCAGGGCATCACCGAACAGGAGTGGGCCCAGATGGCGGCAGCCTGCCCCATGTCCCGCCGCCTGTATGAGAAGGGCCAGACCATCTTCCGCCAAGGGGATCCCGCCCGGGAGATGGGCGTGGTGCTCTCGGGGGCGGTCCACATTGAAAGCGTGGATTTGTGGGGCCACCGTACTCTCTTAAGCCGCGTGGGGCCCGGCCAGGTCTTTGGGGAAACTTACGCCCTCACCGGCGGGCCCCTGCTGGTGGATGCCGTGGCCGCCGAGGACTGCGAAATCCTCGCCATCCGCCTGGGCGCTTTGCTGGGGGAAAACCACGCGGGCGCCTCGTGGCAGGGGAAGCTGCTGCGCAACTTGGTGTCCATTTTCGCCGGGAAAAACCGGGCTCTCTCCCACCGGATTTTCTGCACCAGCCCCAAGACCATCCGGGGCAGGCTTGTCACGTACCTTTCCGCCCAGGCCTTGGAGCAGGGCAGCAGCTCCTTTTCCATCCCCTTTGACAGGCAGCAGCTGGCGGATTACCTGGGCGTGGACCGCAGCGCCCTCTCCAAAGAGCTGGGCCGCATGCGGGACGAGGGACTGCTGGAGACCCGCAAAAACCACTTCCTCCTCCACCGGCTGGGGGAGGGGGACAGTTGACAAGCCGCCCTCTT
The DNA here is from genome assembly GCA_000435395.1 of Firmicutes bacterium CAG:94. Taxonomy (GTDB): domain Bacteria; phylum Bacillota; class Clostridia; order Oscillospirales; family Acutalibacteraceae; genus Acutalibacter; species Acutalibacter ornithocaccae. Next base: position 2,084 of record FR893758.1, on the reverse strand, counting down.
TCCTGTATAATCATACACGTTGTGTTCCACCGCGGCCCAGCAGTCCGGCAGGAAGCCGGCTCCCCCGCCAAGCGGGGATTTCGCAAGCGCAGGGAACACGCCTTATTTCACTATACTATCACTATACTATAAATTTGATGCCAGGAAGGCGTCTGCTTCCAGAGGGGAGCGGATGCCTTCTTTTATTGCCTTTGGGAGGAATCTGCCATGAAAAAGAAAGCTCTATCGCTGCTGCTGGCTGGCGCGCTGCTTTTGGGCACCTGCACCGGCTGTGGGAATCCGGGGGAGGCCGCCTCCTCCGGCAGCGCGGGGGACACAGCCGCCCAGGAGGACACCTCCTCGGTGGTCGTAGCCATGGGCCCCACCTCCGAGCCGGAGGCCGGCTTCGACCCCGCCTTTGGCTGGGGCGCCGGGGAGCACGTCCACGAGCCGCTGATTCAGTCCACCCTCACCGTCACCAACACGGATTTGACCATCGGCTACGACTTGGCCACGGACGTCGCCGCCAGCGAGGACGGCCTCACCTGGACTGTGACCATCCGGGACGATGTGTCCTTTACCGACGGGGAGCCCCTCACCGCCGCGGACGTGGCCTTCACCTACAACACCGTGAAGGCCTCCAGCTCGGTCAACGACTTCACCATGCTGGACTACGCCGAGGCCACCGACGGCACCACGGTGGTGTTCCACATGACCCGGGCCTTTTCCATCTGGCCCTACACCATGGCGGTGGTGGGCATTGTGCCGGAGCACGCCTACGACAGCGCCACCTACGGCTCTAACCCCATTGGCTCGGGGCGGTATGTCCTCAAGCAGTGGGATAGGGGCCAGCAGGTGATTTTAGAGGCCAACCCCGATTACTACGGCCAGGCCCCCACCATGGAGCGGGTTACCATCCTGTTCATGGAGGAGGACGCCGCCTTTTTGGCGGCCCAGGCCGGCCAGGTGGATGTGGCCTACACCTCCGCCACCTATTCCAACGAGAGCGTGGAGGGCTACTCCCTGGCCGCCTACCAAAGCGTGGACAACCGGGGCTTTAACCTTCCCGCTGTCCCCGCCGGGGGCACCAACGAAAACAGCGTGGCCGTGGGCAACGACTTCACCAGCGACGTGCGGGTGCGCCGGGCCTTGAACATCGGCGTGGACCGGCAGGAGATGATTGACAACGTCCTCAACGGCTACGGCAGCCCCGCCTACAGCGTCTGCGACCAGATGCCCTGGTACAACCCCGCCTCCCAGGTGGAGTACGACCCCCAGGGCGCCGCCGCCTTGCTGGACGAGGCCGGCTGGCTCCTAGGGGAGGACGGCGTCCGGGAGAAGGACGGCGTCAAGGCGGAGCTGACGCTGCTCTACTCCAACGGGGATTCCATCCGCCAAGCCCTGGCCGCGGACTTCGCCAGCCAGATAGAGGAGCTGGGCATCGCCTGCTCCATCGAGGGCGTGGGCTGGGACACCGCCTACGACAGGGCCCTCTCCACCCCGCTGCTGTGGGGCTGGGGCGCCCACAGCCCCATGGAGCTGTACAACATCTACCACACCATCGAGGGCACCGGCACCGCCCAGTACTCCCCCTACTCCAACGAAACGGTGGACAGCACCATGGACGCGGCCCTGGCCTGCACCGATTTGGAGGAGTCCTATCAGCTGTGGCAGCAGGCCCAGTGGGACGGGGAGACCGGCGTCACCCAAGAGGGGGACATCCCCTGGGTGTGGCTGGTGAACATCGACCACCTGTACTGGGTCCGGGACGGCCTCCAGGTAGCGGAACAGAAAATCCATCCCCACGGCCACGGCTGGTCCTTGGTGAACAACGTAGACCAGTGGTCCTGGGCATAAGCAAAGGGGTGACACCATGAAACAGGCCCTTCTCTTTACGGGCAAAAAGCTGCTGCGGGCGGCGCTGCTCCTGCTGGGGGTGAGCCTGGCGGCGTTTCTGCTGCTGTGCGCCTCGCCCCTGGACCCTTTGCAGACCAACGTGGGCCAGGTGGCCTTGGGCTCCATGAGCCCGGAGCAGGTGGCAAACCTAGAGGCTTACTGGGGCGTGGACCAGCCCCCGGCCCAGCGGTACCTGGGGTGGCTTTCCA
>FR893757.1 GCA_000435395.1 Firmicutes bacterium CAG:94 | reverse complement strand
TTTTCCCCGTGAGTTGAAGTTATCTATATACTTCCACCGGCGGGGCGAAAATAGTGGAAAACCAGGCGCTGCGGGGGTCCTGGGGCCCGCAGCAGAACGAAAATCTTCAACTTTTCTTCAACTCGCCTCTGTTTTTTCCACAGGGGCGGCCCCTTCGGTGGAAAATTTCCCGGGCAAAGGAAAAAGGCCCGCCGCGGGGCCTTATCCTAGGGCGCTTTCCCAGGGAATGAGAATTTCTTTAGGGCTTTTCCTCCGGCTCCTTCGGGGCCTCGCCAGCGTCCTCCTGGGCGCTTTCCCGGGTGGTGAGGAGCACATCCGCCATGCAGTCGCTGATGCGGCTCTCCGCCTGCTGCATCACGTGGCTGTAGATGCTGGTGGTGGTGGACACGCTGCTGTGGCCCAGCCGGTGGCTGATGCTCACGCTGTCCACCCCGTGGAAAAACAGCATGCTGGTCATGGTGTGGCGGAAGGCGTGGGGGTTCAGGTGGGGGAGGCCGTGGCGCTTTTGGAACCGCACCAGCCAGTTCCCCAGCTGGCTGGGGTTCATCCGGCCGCCCCGCTCCCCGGGGAACACGTAGGGGGACTCCTCCCACTTTTCCCCCAGCTCCTGGCGCTGGGCCTCCTGCCACTGGCGGTACTCCTCCAGCAGGGCCATGGTCTCCTCCGGCAGCTTGATGGTCCGCACCGAATCCCGCGTTTTGGGGGTGCCCTCGTACACGCCCCTGTCCCCGGCGTAGAGCAAGGTGCAGTCAATGTGGATTTGCCCGCTCTCCCAGTTGACGTGGTCCCACTTGAGACCCAGCAGCTCCCCCCGGCGGCAGCCGGACACCAGCAGCAGGTGCACCGCCGTGCGCCACTTGATGGGCTCGGCCTCCAGGGCTTTGAGGATTTTCGCCACCTCCTCCATCTGGAAATAGTTGGGGTCGCTGGCCTCCCGCTTGGGCGGGCTGGCCCGGTGGGCGGGGTTCAGGGGGATGCGCATCTCCTTTTCCGCCTGGCCCAGCACAATGGAGATGACCAGGTGGCAGTTCATGATGGTGCGGCTGCTCAAACACCTTTCCTTCCGGTGGGTGGCGAACAGCAGGGAGTAGGGCAGCTCCAGGGCCTGGGCGATGCGCCGGGCCGTGGCGGGCTTGACCAGCTCCCCCTTGCGCAGGCGCTCCAAACTGACGCGGCCGCCCTCCTTTGCATTTACATAATTCTTGATGCCCCTGGCCTCCGCCACCTGCCACAGGGCCTGGCGGGCCTCTGCCATTTCGTTGTCCTCCCGGGCCTCGGGAAGGGACAGCTGTTGGTAGACATAATTCAAATGCTGCGGCCGGATTTCCCCCAGCTTTAGGTGGCCCAGGAAGGGCAGCACCCGCTTTAGGCTTTGGCGGTAATGGATGAGCGTCAGGTGCTTTAGGCCCGTGCGCTCTTTCAGCTCCAGCACATACGCGGCGTACTGGGCAAAGGTCTGGCGGCCGTCTGCCAAATACCCTTCCCGGCACTGCTTCTCAAACACCGCGGCCTGCTTTTCCGCTTCCTTGCGGGCGCGCTTTTCGCTCCAGCCCTCTGGCACCCGCCAGGTCATGGTGTAGGGGGTCAGCTGCTTGCCGGTGCGGGGGTCGCGCCCCTTGTACACCCGGATGCTGTAAGAGACCACTTGACCCTCTTTGTTCCTACGGGACTGCAAATATGCCATTTTTAACTCCTTCCCGCGGCCCTTTCCGCGCCGCTTTTCCCAATTTCTTCTAGGATAAAGGGCGGGCTTTCCCCTGTCAAACACAGCTTTTGGGGGATTCAACTTTTTTTCAACAGGGGAGAGAGGAGCAAAAAAGCCGCTGGAGCCATCCCTGTCCCGCCAGAAGGGGCAGCATTCTGGAAGCGGAAAAAGGCGCAAAAAAACAGGCCCCCAAAGGGACCTGCTTTTCTGTGGGATTCTCTGGCTTACTGGTACAAATAGGCCGTTTGCAGCACTTCCGCGGGGAAGGTGACGCCGGTCAGGGCGTTTAGCGTGGTCTGGTTTACCGAAAGGTCCGTGCTCTCCAAGGTGGACACCGGCACCTGGGCCAGCTCCTGCCCCTGGATGAGCT
>FR893756.1:5300-5505 GCA_000435395.1 Firmicutes bacterium CAG:94 | reverse complement strand
GGCGAACAGGCCCCCATCGCTGACCTGGGGGTGGGAGTTCACATCCGAAGGCGCGCCGTGGGTGGCCCACCGGGTGTGGCCGATGCCCACGGTGCCGGGCAGCTCTTTGCCGCCCTGGAGGATGCCGTCCAGCACGCTCAAACGCCCCTTGGACTTCACCACGTGGACGCCGCTGTCGTTGTACACCGCCACGCCCGCGGAGGCA
>FR893756.1:0-5214 GCA_000435395.1 Firmicutes bacterium CAG:94 | reverse complement strand
CCTCGCCGATATATCCTACAATGCCGCACATAGCGTTCTCTCCTTTCCCTCCCTGGGAAACCAGGGAATGCTTCCTACTTCTAGCATAGGAAGCTTTGGCATAAAATATGCGGCAGCCCCACGGGGAGGCTGCCGCGGCTTTTTATCGATAGATGATGTCGTCCCGCGCGGGGCCGTTGGAAACCATGGTGATGGGCACGCCGATTCCCTTCTCGGCAAACTCCACGTACTTGCGGGCGTTCTCGGGCAGGTCCTCGTACTTCTTAATGCCGCCGATGTCGCACTTCCAGCCGGGGAGCACTTCCAAAATGGGCTTGCAGCGCTTCAGCTGGGAGGTGGGCGGGAAGGTATCGATGCGCTTGCCGTCCAGCTCGTAGCCCACGCACACGGGGATTTCGTCCAGGTAGCCCAAAGCGTCCAGCACCGTGAAGGCCACCGCCGTAGCGCCCTGGACCATGCAGCCGTAGCGGGCGGCCACCAGGTCCAGCCAGCCCATGCGGCGGGGACGCCCTGTGGTGGCGCCGTACTCGCCGCCGTCGCCGCCGCGGCGCCGCAGCTCCTCGGCCTCGTCGCCGAAAATTTCGCTGACGAACTCGCCGGCGCCCACAGCGCTGGAGTAGGCCTTTACCACGGTGACAATCTCCTGGATGGCGTAGGGCGGGATGCCGCCGGCGCCCACAGAGCCGTAGCCCGCCAAGGGCGAGGAGGAGGTGACCATAGGGTAGATGCCCAGGTCGGGGTCCTTCAAAGAGCCCAGCTGGCCCTCCAGCAGGACGGTCTTGCCCTCCTTCACGGCGTTGTGGAGCAGCGTGGTGGTGTCCGCCACATAGGGTGCCAGGGCCTCCTTGTACTCCATGAGCTTTTCGTAGATTTCCTCACGGTCCAGGGGCTTCTGGTGGTACAGCTCGGTGTACAGCACGTTCTTCAGCCCCAGCACGTGGTCGATGCGCTCCATGATGGAGTCCTTGTCGTCGAACAAATCGCTGACCTGGAAGCCAATCTTGGCGTACTTGTCAGAATAGAAGGGAGCAATGCCGGACTTGGTAGAGCCAAAGGACTTGGCGGCCAGGCGGGCCTCCTCCATGCCGTCCAGCTCCTTGTGGTAGGGCATCACCACCTGGCAGCGGTCAGAGACCAGCAGCTTGGGGGCGGGCACGCCGCGCTCCACCACGGACTGCACCTCTTTGAGGAAGTTCTCCACAGACAGGGCCACGCCGTTGCCGATGATGTTTGTGATGTTCTGCCGGAACACGCCGGAAGGCAGCTGGTGCAGGGCGAACTTGCCATACTCGTTGATGATGGTGTGGCCCGCGTTGCTGCCGCCCTGGAACCGCACCACAATGTCGGAATCCTCGGCCAGCACGTCTGTTATCTTGCCCTTGCCCTCGTCGCCCCAGCAGGCGCCTACGATTGCTTTAACCATAACACTTCATGCCTTTCTGTTTTTGTTGCGGGGAATGCCCCCTGTGTCGTCCTATGTTACACGGTGATTTCCGCTTTTTCCTCTGCCACGTCCTTGTACTTCTCCAGCACCGGGGCCACCACCTCGGTGAGGAACTCGGTGGTCTGGGCCGGGGCCCGGCCCACGTACTTCTCGGGCTTTACAATGTCGTGGAGCTCCTCCAAGGTGACGCCGAACATGGGGTCGCCGGCAATGCGGGCCAGCAGGTCGTTCTCACCGCCCTGCTCCTTGACCACCTTGGCGGCCTCCATGGAGTGGATACGGATGCGCTCGTGGAGCTCCTGGCGGTTGCCGCCGCGCTTGACGGCGTCCATCATAATATTCTCGGTGGCCATAAAGGGCAGCTCACGGAGCATGTGCTGTTCAATGACCTTGGGGTAAACCACCAGGCCGTCGGCCACGTTGTTGTACAGGTTCAAAATGCCGTCCACCGCCAGGAAGGCCTCTGGCACGCTGATGCGCTTGTTGGCGGAGTCGTCCAAGGTGCGCTCGAACCACTGGGCGGCCATGGTCATGGCGGGGTTCACCGCGTCGGCGATGACATACCGCGCCAGGGAGGCGATGCGCTCGCTGCGCATGGGGTTGCGCTTGTACGCCATGGCGGAGGAGCCAATCTGGCCCTTCTCAAAGGGCTCCTCCACCTCTTTCAGGTGCTGGAGCAGCCGGATGTCGTTGGAGAACTTGGCCGCGCTCTGGGCGATGCCGGAGAGAAGGTTCAGCATCTGGCTGTCCAGCTTGCGGGAGTAGGTCTGGCCAGAGACGGGGAAGCACTTGTCATAGCCCATCTTCTGGGCAATTTTCTCGTCCAGCTGGCGGCACTTCTGGTGGTCGCCCTCAAACAGCTCCAAAAAGCTGGCCTGGGTGCCGGTGGTGCCCTTGCAGCCCAGCAGCTTCGCCTTGGAGAGCTGGTACTCCACGTCCTCCAAGTCCATCAGCAAATCCTGAATCCACAGGGTGGCACGCTTGCCCACGGTGGTGGGCTGGGCCGGCTGGAAGTGGGTGAAAGCCAAGGTGGGCAGGTCCTTATACGCCTGGGCGAAGTGGGACAGCACCCGGATGACGCCCACCAGCTTGTTGCGGATGAGCTGTAAGGCCTCGGTCATGATGATGACATCGGTGTTATCCCCCACATAGCAGGAGGTGGCCCCCAGGTGGATGATGCCCGCGGCGCCGGGGCACTGCTGGCCATAGGCATAGACATGGCTCATCACGTCGTGGCGGACCACCTTTTCCCGCTCTTGGGCCACCTCGTAGTTGATATCCTCGGCGTGGGCTTTCAGCTCGTCCACCTGCTCTTGGGTGACGGGCAGGCCCAGCTCCATCTCCGCCTCCGCCAGGGCAATCCAAAGCTTCCGCCAGGTGCGGAACTTCATGTCCGGGGAGAACAGGTACTTCATTTCCTTGTCGGCATAACGGGCGGACAAGGGGGATTCGTAAACATCTCTTGCCATGCTGCTGACCAAACCTTTCCTCTGGGATTTCCCAAAAAACACAAGGAAGGCCCCAGGGACGGGGTTTTCGCCCTCCCCGCGGGACCCTCTCTGCCTTTTCTGTTTCACGAAGCCTATCGGGCAGCCTCATACGCTTCAATTTTAGTAAAAACCGGCGCTATTGTCAATCGTTTCCCAAAAGATTTTCCGCCTTTTAAAATAGAATGTCCCCGGGGAGAAGGGCCAAAAAAGAATTTTTCAAAATTTTTTCTTGTAAATCCCGGGCTGTTATGGTAATATATCTCTATGATTTTGCAGGATTTTGCAATCAAACTTGCAGTATGGAGGGAAAATGCTATGTCTTACGTCAGCGAACAGCTGGAACTTTTGAAGAAGAAAAATCCCGGCGAGCCGGAGTTTATCCAGGCCGCCACCGAGGTGCTCACCTCTCTGGAGCCTGTCATCCAGGCCAACCCCCAGTATGAGGCCGCCGGCATCCTGGAGCGCATCGTGGAGCCCGAGCGCCAGATTATGTTCCGCGTGCCCTGGGTGGACGACAACGGCAAGGTCCAGGTGAACCGCGGCTTCCGCGTGCAGTTCAACTCCGCCATTGGCCCCTACAAGGGCGGCCTGCGGCTCCATCCTTCCGTCAACCTGGGCATCATCAAGTTCCTGGGCTTCGAGCAGATCTTCAAAAACTCCCTGACCGGCCTACCCATTGGCGGCGGCAAGGGCGGCTCTGACTTTGACCCCAAGGGCAAGTCCGACCGGGAAGTGATGGCCTTCTGCCAGAGCTTTATGACCGAGCTGTACCGCCACATCGGCCCCGACACCGACGTGCCCGCCGGCGACATCGGCACCGGCGCCCGGGAGATTGGCTACATGTACGGCCAGTACAAGCGCATCCGCAACGCCTTTGAGGGCGTGCTCACCGGCAAGGGCCTGACCTACGGCGGCTCTCTGGCCCGCACCGAGGCCACCGGCTACGGCCTGCTGTACTTCACCGCCGCCATGCTGAAGAAGAACGGCTACGACATGGCCGGCAAGACCGTGGTCATCTCCGGCGCCGGCAACGTGGCCATCTACGCCTGCCAGAAGGCCCAGGAGATGGGTGCCAAGGTTGTGACCATGTCCGATTCCACCGGCTGGGTGTACGACGCCGAGGGCATCGACCTGGCCGCCATCAAGGAGATTAAGGAAGTCAAGCGCGCCCGCCTGACCGAGTACAAGAACTACCGTCCCAACAGCGAGTATCACGAGGGCCGGGGCGTGTGGAGCGTCAAGTGCGACATCGCTCTGCCCTGCGCCACCCAGAACGAGCTGCTGGAGGACGACGCCCGCCAGCTGGTGGCCAACGGCTGCATCGCCGTGGCCGAGGGCGCCAACATGCCCACCACCATCGAGGCCACCAAGATCCTTCAGGAGGGCGGCGTGCTGTTTGCCCCCGGCAAGGCTGCCAACGCCGGCGGCGTGGCCACCTCCGCCTTGGAGATGACCCAGAACAGCGAGCGCCTCTCCTGGACCTTCGAGGAGGTTGACCAGAAGCTGAAGGGCATTATGGAGAACATCTTCAAGGCCGCCGACGAGGCCGCCGAGAAGTACGGCCATCCCAAGAACTACGTCATGGGCGCCAACATCGCCGGCTTCATCAAGGTGGCCGACGCCATGCTGGCCCAGGGCGTTATCTAAAGCGGCCCGCTGCAGCCACTCCTACAGCGTTTACCATCCTTTTTGGGAAATTGCCAAAAGAGCACCTAAGCCAAGGCTTGGGTGTTCTTTTTTGCTGCCGGGGAAAATCGCCGCGCTTGCCCTTCCATCCCCCGCCCATTTGTGCTATGATATTCCAGTAACCAAAACGGCCTGAACAGGCAGTACCGCCAGTAACGCCCCAGAAACGACCAGCGCGCCGGGAAACCCCCGGCAGGCGATTTCTCGGCCCAAAACGGACAGGCTTTTCGGGCAACATAGCCAACATAGATTCCCGCAGCAAAGCGCCCTGTGCCGGGCCGCGGGAAAGGCACGGAAAAACCACGGAGAGGAAACGGCGAGAAACCGTCCCGCGGTTTTTCTCCGGCCCCTCTCCTCTGAGAAGGGAAGATTCTTTTGAACCATAGAAAACAAGCCCCAGCCGCCGCCCCTCAGCAGGGGAACCGCGTCTGGGAAACGGTGAAAGCCCACGGCAGGCTTTACTTTGTGGACGCCATGAGCGCCATGGCCCAAGGGCTGTTTGCCTCCCTGCTGATTGGCACCATCATCTCCACTTTGGGCTCCCAGCTGGGCGTGCCCCTGCTGGAGGAGATTGGCAATTTCGCCAAGGAGATG
>FR893755.1:3916-20934 GCA_000435395.1 Firmicutes bacterium CAG:94 | reverse complement strand
CGGCTGTTGGGCAACGTCCCACTGGGACGTAACAGCCCTTTTTCAAAAGGCCCCGCCTCTGCGGCCGTTTGCACCCAAGCTGGCTTATTTTTCCGGCTTCATGTGCACATCCAGCTGGGGGTAGGGGATGGAGATGCCCTCCCTATCGAAGGCGGCCTTCACGTCCTCCTGCATCTTATAATAGATGGGCCAGTAGTCGTCCGCGTTGCACCAGACCTTGCACACTAGGGTGACAGAGCTGTCCTTCAGCTCCCCCACGGCAATGAGGGGCGCGGGCTCTTGGAACACCCGCTCGTCGCCGTCCACCAAGTCCTGGAGCAGCTGCTTGGCCTTTTGCAAATCCGCCTGGTAGGAGACACCGTAGCTCAAATCCAGGCGGCGGGTGCCGCTGCGGGTGAAGTTCACCACCACGTCGCTGGTAATCATGGAGTTGGGGATGACCACCTCTTTGTTGTCAAAGGTGGCCAAGGTGGTGGAGAGGATTTCAATCTTCTTCACCGTGCCCTCGTAGGTGCCAAAGGAGAGGTAGTCCCCCATGTTAAAAGGCTTTGTAAAGATAATCTGGATGCCGCTGACCAAGTTGGACAAGCTGCCCTGCAAGGCGAAGCTGGCGGTCAGGCCCGCGGCACCCAAGGCCGCCACCAAAGAGTTGATGTTCACCCCCAGCTGGGCCACCGCGCTGACGCCGGCCACCACCAGCACCACCGCCTTTACCAAGGAGCCGAAGAAGCTGGCCGCCAGCGCGTCCACCTTGCCCTTGGAGATGGCCTTTTTCGTCAGCCGGGCGGCCAGGCGGGCCAAAAGCCACCCGCCCAAGAAAATCAGCGCCGCCAGGACCAAATCCCCCGCGAAGTTCGCCAGCCCCTGGAGGAAGCCGCTCCATATCCCTTGCCAATCCATAATAGCCCTCACCCTTTCCAAAACCGTAACATTTACCTTTGCAGCTACCAGTATAGCACAGATTCCGGGGAAAAACAGTGAAAGAACCATGAAATTTTTGTTTCCGTGCCAAAGTGCTGTCCCAAATGGAAAAAGTGTGCTATAATAGGGTGCAATCCCGCGGCTGGCGCGCCCGGCCCGGGGCGCACTGCTTGGAATGGGAGCGTGAACATGGAACCGAACGTCGCATCCAGCGCCATGAGCTTGAGCCTCTTGGCCAGAAACGTATACTGCGTCTGCTTCGCGGACCGGGACAGCCTGGACATTCTGCGGGGGGAGCTGGCCCTTGCCCGGGAGAGATACTTCACCGGCGGCTGCAAGACCCTGCGGGTGGGCAAGCGGGAGGTCATCCGGGGCTTTGAAGGGAAGCTTCAGGGGAAGCTCTCCCGCCGGGGCTTTTTCTGGCGCAAGTCCGTCCACAACGTGACGGGCACCGGCAACCTGCTGCTGGAGGAGGCCTTCGACCAGAAGGGCGGCTACCTGCTGGTAAACCGGGATTTCCGCAACATCATCGCCAGCCGGGTGTTCTTCAACAAGGCCCTGGCCTGGCTGAAATCGGAATATTACGAGCCCTGGGACACCCACAACGCCCGGGTCATCTTCAAGCCCGTGGACTCGGACGACCTGGTGGAGCGCTTCGACTGGGACGCCGCCAAAAAGCGGTACCGCTCCACCATGCTCTACCCCGTGCCCTACTTGGAGGGGGACGCCGGGCAAAGCCTGCTCAACGCCCAGTTTGGGGAGCCCAAGCTGCTGGTCTCCACAGCGGAGGGCATGTTCTGCTACTGCCCCAAGGAGGAGGCCCAGCGGCGCAAGGAGGCCCTGGCCGATTTGCGGCGGGGCACCTTGGTCATCCTCCCAGCCTGGGAGGTGAAGGAGGGCAGCCTGGCCGCCCCCGGGGAGCCGGAAGGGCCGGACATCACCTTCTCCAGCCTGGAGGAGTACGCCCACATCCAAGAGCCCCCTGTAAAGGACCTGCCCGCTATGGAAGCGCCTGAGGAGGAAACCATCGTGAAAGCCCCTGTCCCCGGGGAGGAAGCTGCCCCGGCTGTTCCCGAGGAGCCCGCGCCCCAGGAGGAAGTGGAGGCGACTGTCCCAGAGGAAGCCATCGTGGAAGCCCCTGTCCCCGGGGAAGAAGCCACCTCGGCTGTCTCCGAGGAGCCCGCGCCCCAGGAGGAAATGGAAGCGACTGCCCCAGAGGAAGCTGCCGGGGAAAGGCCCCTCCCGGAGGAGGCAGCCCCCAGTGGGGAGGCCCCCGCTGCCCAGGAGGAAAGGGCCCAAGAGCCCGCGCCCCAGGCGGGCCCGGCGGAGGAGCCCTCCCCCTGGGAGCCCCAGGACGCGGAGGACCGGGAAATCCTCCAGGCCGCCCGGGAGGCGGCGGGCGTCCAGACGCAAGGCCTCTCCCCCGCCAATGGCCCCTCCTACCGGGGGGAGCTGCGGGAGGGCCTGCCCTGGGGCCAGGGCCGCACCGAACAGCCCAACGGCCGCACCTCCTACGAGGGGGAGTTCCGCGCGGGCAAGCGGGAAGGCTTTGGGGCCTACTACTACAAAAACGGCAGCCTGTGCTACGCCGGCTCTTGGAAAGAGGACAAGAAGGACGGCCTGGGGGTGTCCTTCCGGGAGAGCGACCACATCCTCCACATCGCCAAGTGGAAGGAGGGCGCCCCCGGGGAGTTTGTCTCCCTCTTTGACAAGGAGGGCAACCTGCGCTACGGCGGGCGCATTGAGGACGGCAAAAAGCAGGGCGCGGGCGTCTCTTACAACGCGGCGGACGGCACGGTGTTTGTGGGCAAGTGGCAGGACGGCCAGCCCACGGGCATCGGCTCCGCCTTTGACCGGGAGGGCAACCTGGCCTACTACGGCGCCTGGAAGGACGGCAAGCGCCACGGCCACGGCACGGAGTTCGACAGCGCCGGGGCCATCGTCTTTGACGGCGAGTGGCGGGACGGCAAATATTACAACGGCATCCTCTACCAAAAAAAGGGCCCGGAGGATGCCGCCCCCAGCGGGGAGCCCTCCCCTGCGGGGGAGCTGCCCAACTGGGACCTGTAATCACACCGGGAAGGAGGAGCGCCCTTGAAGTGGCTGGAACTGCTGAACATGGAATATGGGGAGTGCGTGGTGCTGGGCGGCGGCGACCGCAGCCTGCTGATGGTGGACTGCGGCAGCGTCAGCCAGAAGCTGCGGGAGGGGGACGTGCCCATGGACGCCTGGCTGGAGACCATCGCCGCCCGGTATGAGCCCGCCATGGAGCGGTGGTTCCTGCTGACCCACTTCCACCGGGACCACCTCTCCGGCTTCCAAAAGCTGCTGGAGAGCCGGGAGGGGTACTTCTCCCGGGTGTTCCTGCCCCGGGCGCCGGTGGACAGCCACGGCGTCCCCCTGCTGCTGGAGTACGCCCTGTTCGCCTACCTGTTCGCCCAGCCCCAAAGCGACGCCTTCCAGGTGAACACCTGGTGCGTGAAGGCCTTCCGCACCTTGGAGCAGCGCCTGGGCCAAGACAGGATTTTCACCTTGGGCGCCGGGGACAGCTTCCACTTTGACGGGGTGGAGTACCAGGTGCTGTGGCCCCGGGTGGAGAGCTACCCCTTCGAGCCGGAGCTGGCCGCGGCGGTGGAGGCGCTCAACGTGCTGTTCGCCTCCCCCTTCCAGCCGGGGTGCGTCAAGCGGTTCTTAGAGAAGAAAGAGGAGTTCCTCGCCCTGTACGTCAAGTGCGGGGAGGCCTTTGCCGCCCCCTCCCGGGCGCTGCCGGAAAAGCGCCGGGCCTATCTGGAGCACCTGAACCGGGTGCTGGAGGATTTGGAGAGCCTGCGGGAGGGGCTGGGCGCCCTGCCCCAGGCCCACGACGTGCGGGAGGCGCTGGAGAACCCCCTCAACGCCGGGGCCTACACCAACGGGGTGAACGGGGCCTCGGTGGTGTTCCACAACGGGCGCAAAGGCGGCCCCAGCGAGCAGGACATCCTCATGACTGGCGATGCCACCCCGGAGACCATGGTGGAAATCATGGACCAGCTCCACGATGGGTACTATATTCTAAAGGCGCCCCACCACGGCACGGCCAGCGGCTACAGCAACCTGTTCTCGGACATGAGCGCCGCCCACATCCTCATCAGCAACGGGGAGTACCACGCCGGGGGCGCCATCGCCCAGGAGTACATCGACCGGGAGGACTCGGTGCGCCACTGCACCAGCACCGGCGCCTGCAAGTGGTTCCGGGCCTCCCAGGGGTGCTGCAACCGCCTGGCGTACTGCTACGACCAGCAGGGCGGGCCGGGGCTTGTCATCAAGTGCCCGGGGGCGGCCAATGCCAAAAACGTGGGCTGCGCCATCCGGGTGGTGGGGCCCACCGGCCAGCGGGGCTGCCTGTGTGATATGTAGTCAGCCGGGCCGGGGCGCGTGGAGGGCCTCCAGCAGCAGCCGCACCCCCAGGGAAAACCCCTGGGCAAAGTAGGCCTCCCCCATCAGCGCGTGGCCCGCGTTGGCGTTCTCGCAGTAGGCTTCGAAAAGCTCCTTCTGCTCTTGGCTGAGGCCCGCCCGCAGCTGCTCGGAAAGCTCGATGGTATGGCGCAAGCTCTCCCGGTAGCCGGGGACGTTGGAAGTGGGCAGGTCCGAGGCGCTGTAGCTGCCGTAAAACAGTTCCTGGATGGCGGAATACATGGAAATCACTCCCTATTGTATTGAAATGCTTGCAGGAGGCGGCGCGCCAAATTATATCTCTATAGTTATAATAGAAGCATACCACGGGCCCTATGGATTGTCAAGGAATATTATATCTAATCCGATATAATTTTCAGAGGTACAGGATGAAGAAAATTCGCTTACGCTTGGATATACTCTTACAAGAGGCCGGGATAAACCGCCTTACCCTTTCCAAACAGACAGGCATCAGTTATCCTGTGATCGACCGCTATTACAAGAACACGGTCCGCCAGTATGACTCCAGCGTTTTGTTGCGGATATGCCTGGCCCTTGGTTGCGACATCAAAGACCTTTTGGAAATCGTAGACGAATAAACCGACAGACAGGGCAACACCTGTCTGTTTTCTTTTGGCCGGGGCCATGGTATACTAAAGGTGGGAAAACGGGAAGCATCCCGGCGGGAAAACAACGTGCCGGACAGCACTGGGCTGCCCGGCAGGCGCTTTTTGGCATGTGGCTTTTTTTACCGCAGCATCTTCTCCACGTCACCGATGAGGTTGCCCACGGAGTGCATGGCTTTGCCCGCGCTTTTGCGCATGTGGCTGGCCTTTTTATGGCCGCTGTTCATCACCTTGCTGCTGACCGCGGCCACGGCCGCCCCCGCCAGCACGCCCATGCCAATTCCTTTTGCCACGTTCATCGCTTTGTTCGCCATTGTTTTAAACCTCCATATCCACAACAAACATTTGACCAGACGAAACGCCGTCACCATCAGCATACCCGCCGCCCTCCTTGTTTATTCTGCAGAAAGCCACCCAAAGAAAGGGAGTTGAATGGTTTGCCAAGCCTTCACATCGTTTTAGTAGAGCCGGAAATCCCCCAGAACACGGGGAACATCGCCCGCACCTGCGCCGTCACCGGCGCGGCCCTGCACCTGGTGGGGCCCATGGGCTTTCAGCTGGAAGACAAAAAGCTGCGCCACGCCGGGCTGGACTACTGGCCCTATCTCACGCTTTCCACATACGCTAGCCTGTCCGAATTTTTTGAAAAAAACCAAGGCAGCTTTTTCTTTTTCTCCACCAAGGCCCAGCGCCGCTACACGGACGTCTCCTACCCCGACGGCAGCTACCTGTTCTTCGGGAAGGAATCCGCCGGGCTGCCGGAGAAGCTCCTGTTCCAGCACCCGGAGCAATGCGTGCGCATCCCCATGCTGGGGGGCTTCCGCAGCCTGAACCTGGCAAACTCCGTGGCCATTGGCACCTTCGAGGTGCTGCGCCAGTGGGATTTCCCCCAGCTGGAGTGCTCGGGCCAGTTGCGGGACTTTGACTGGGCCGCCGCCAAGGCAGCCCATCCCGGCTCGGAATTCCTGTAACACTCAACACTTTGTTAACAATTCGTTAGAAGCTCTTTCACATGGGGGCGCTATACTAGGAGCAGTAGGTATGGTTTAAAAAGACAGGACCACTGTTTACGATGACGGGAAGAAGGGATACAGCGTGCCACATTTTATTGAGTTCCACGACGTGTGCAAATATTACACTATGGGGGAAAACCGCATCGCCGCGGCGGACCACATCAGCTTTTACGTGGACCAGGGGGAGTTCTGCATCATTGTGGGGCCCTCCGGCGCGGGCAAGACCACCGTGCTGAACATGCTGGGCGGCATGGACAGCTGCGACGAGGGCGAGATTTTGCTGGACGGCAGCAAAATCAGCGAGTACAACGCCAAACAGCTGACCACCTACCGGCGGTATGACGTGGGGTTCGTGTTCCAGTTTTACAACCTGGTGCAGAACCTGACCGCTTTGGAAAACGTGGAGCTGGCCAGCGAAATCTGCAAGGACCCCCTGGACGCCAAAGAGACCCTGCTGGAGGTGGGCCTGGGGGAGCGGCTGAACAACTTCCCCGCCCAGCTCTCCGGCGGCGAGCAGCAGCGGGTGGCCATTGCCCGGGCGCTGGCCAAAAACCCCAAAATCCTGCTATGCGACGAGCCCACCGGCGCCCTGGACTACAACACCGGCAAGGCGGTTTTGCAGCTTTTGCAGGACACCTGCCGCAAAACAGGCCGCACGGTGATCGTCATCACCCACAACAGCGCCCTTACCGCCATGGCGGACCGGGTTATCCGCATTAAAAGCGGCAAGGCCATTTCCAACGATGTGAACAAGCATCCCACCCCTGTGGAAGAGATAGAGTGGTGAGCGCCGTGAACAAGACCTATGGAAAATCTATCTTCCGCACCATAAAGAGCTCCCTCTCCCGGTTCTTGGCCATTTTGGCCATTGTGGCCCTGGGCGTGGGCTTTTTGGCGGGGCTGCTGTCCTCCCCCGGGGACATGCGGGTATCCGCCGACCACTACTACGATGAGAGCCGCATGTACGACGCCCGTGTCCTCTCCACCTTGGGCCTGACGGAGGACGACCTGGAAGCCGTCAAGGCCGTGGACGGCGTGGAAGCCGTCATGCCTGTGTACGACACGGACCTGGTGCTGGTCTCCGAAGGGGAGGACGCCAGCAGCTACACCACCCGTATGCACAGCCTGCCCCAGGACACCTCGGCGGAGTCGGAAACCTATTTAAACCAGCTGACCTTGGTGGAGGGCCGCATGCCGGAGAAGTCCGGGGAGATTGTGGTGGTGCTGACCAAGTCCTTCACCGGCGGGGAGAGCTGGATAGGCCAGACCCTGCGCCAGGACCCCGACGGCGAAGCCGTGGACGGCCTGCCGGAGGAGTTCACCGTGGTGGGCACCGTGAAAAGCGCCATGTACCTCTCCATGGAAAATGAGAGCACCACCGCAGGCAGCGGCTCCCTTGGGCTGCTGGCCTACACCGTGCCGGAAAGCTTCACCCTGGACTATTACACCGGCTTTTACCTGGCGGTGGCGGACACCGTGGAGCTGGATTCCTTCTCCCAGGCTTACGACGACGTGGTGGCAGCTGTCACCGGCGCCTTGGAGCCCTTGGGGGAGGAGCGCTCCCAAATCCGCTATGAGCAGCTGATAGACGACGCCCAAAGCGAGCTGGACGACGCCCGGGCGGAGTATGAAGGGGAAAAGGCCGACGCGGAAGCCGAACTGGCCGACGCCAAGCAGAAGCTGGAGGACGGCGAGGCGGAGCTGGCCGACAGCCAGCAGCAGTTAAACGACGCCAAGGCGGAAATCGACAGCGGCTGGGCGGAGCTGAACCAGCAGAAGGCCAGCTTCAACAGCCAGACGGCCTCGGCCCAGGCGCAGATTGACAGCGGCTACGCCCAGGTGCAAAGCGGCCAAACCCAGCTAGACAGCGGGTTAGCCCAGCTGAACACCGCCCAGCAGCAGCTGGACCAGGGCTACAGCCAGCTCTCCCAGACAGAGCAGACGCTAAACGACACCAAGGCACAGCTGGACGCCTCGAAGGCACAGCTGGACGCCACCAAATCCCAGCTGGACAGCCTGACCCAGGGCAAGGAGGCGCTGTTCCAGGCGGCGGCCGCGGCGGGCCTGCCCGTATCGGACACCAGCGACGCCGGGGCCCTGGCCCTCATCGCCCAGCTGGAGGCAGCCTCCCCGGAGCTGGGGCAGCAGTTCGCAGCCTTGCAGGAGGGCCTCAACGCCTTGGCCGCCCAGGGCACGGACACCACCGCCGCCCTGGCCGCCTGGGAGGAGGGCAACGCCCAGTATGAGGCGGGCCTGGCCCAGTACCAGGAGGGCCTGAGCCAATACCAGGCCGCCAAGGCAGAGCTGGACGCCAGCCAGGCGGAGCTGGACACCCAGCGCCAAACCCTGGAGAGCCAGCAGGCCACCTTGAACAGCACCAAGGCCCAGCTGGACCAGAGCGCCGCCCAGCTGCAGCAGGGCATCCAGACGGCCCAGGCGGAGTTCGCCAGCGCCGAGGCAAAGCTCAACGACGCCCAGGCCCAGTACGACGACGGCCTGTCCCAACTGGAATCCGCCGCCCAGGAAATCCAGGAGGGCTGGGACGACTACAACCAGGGCTATGAGGAGGCCCAGCAGCAGTTCGCCGACGCCGAGGAGGAACTGGCCGACGCGGAGAGCAAAATCCGGGAGATCGAGGAGGGCCAGTGGTACATCTACACCCGGGCGGACAACACCAGCTTCTCCAGCTACGATTCCAACGCGGACAAAATCGCGGCCATCGCCACGGTGTTCCCGCTGTTCTTCTTCCTGGTGGCCGCCTTGGTGGCCCTGACCACCATGACCCGCATGGTGGAGGAGGAGCGCCAGCAGGTGGGCACCTTAAAGGCCCTGGGCTACTCCACCGCCAAAATCGCCTGGAAGTATTTGCTCTACGCCGCCATGGCCAGCATCGCGGGCAGCGTCATCGGCCTGGCGGTGGGCAGCCGGCTGTTCCCCTATATCATCATCAACGCCTACAACATCATGTACGATGTGCCGGAAATCCTCACGCCCTTCCACGTGCCCTACGCGCTGGTGTCCTCTGTCTCCATGATTACCTGCACCCTGCTGGTGACGCTGCTGGCCTGCTGGTCCGAGCTGCGGGAGGTGCCCGCCACCTTGATGCTGCCCAAGGCCCCAAAAGCCGGCAAGCGCATCTTTTTGGAGTACATCACCCCCCTGTGGAGCCGCTTGAAGTTCACCAGCAAAGTCACCGCCCGGAACCTGTTCCGCTACAAGAAGCGGTTCTTTATGACGGTGGTGGGCATTGCCGGGTGCACGGCCCTGCTGGTGACAGGCTTTGGCGTGCGGGATTCCGTCTCGGACATTGTGGGCCTGCAATACGGGGAGCTGAACCAATACCAGCTCACTTTGGGCCTGCGGGACCCCAGCGCCTTGGAGGGCCGGGACCTGCAAGCCGTTTTGGAGGACAGCTCCCGCATAGAGAGCTCCCTGGCTGTTATGCAGCAGGAGATGGATATCGTCCCCGATGAGGGCAGGCCCGCGGACAGCCTGGTGGTCTTTGTGCCCCAGGACGTGGACGCCCTGGGCCAGTACTTCCAGTTCCGCCACCGCACCAACAGCCAGGAGGTCACCTTTGACCAGGACGCCGTGGTAGTCACCGAGAAAATCTGCGAGCGCCAGGGCTGGAAGGTGGGCGACACCATCACCTTGCAGGACGATGACGGCAACCAGGCCCAGCTGACTATCACCGATATCTGCGAGAACTATATCTACCACTATGTGTACATCTCCCCCAAGACCTATGAAGAGGCCTTTGGCAAGGAGATGGAGGCCAACTCCCTGCTGTGCAAGCTGCCCGAGGACTTGACTGCCCAAGAGGAGGAGCGGCTGGGCACGGACCTGCTGCAGTGCCGTGACGTGGTGAGCGCCCAGTTTACAGACACCCTCTCGGAAAGCTTTCACAACAGCATCACCAGCATCAACTCCATCATCGTGGTGCTCATCGTATCTGCGGGGCTGCTTGCCTTTGTGGTGCTGTACAACCTGACCAATATCAACATCACCGAGCGGGAAAAGGAGCTTGCCACCATCAAGGTGCTGGGCTTTTACGACGGGGAAGTCTCCGCGTATATCTACCGGGAAACGGTGCTCCTCACCCTTATCGGCACGGCGCTGGGCCTGCTGCTGGGCATGGGCCTGCACCAGTTTGTCATACGCACCGCCGAGGTGGACATGGTCATGTTCGGCCGGGCCGTGTACTGGCCCAGCTATGTGTACAGCGCGGTGCTCACCATCCTGTTCGGCATGCTGGTAAACCTGGTGATGCACCACAAGCTGAAAAAGATAAGCATGGTGGAAAGCATGAAGGCGCCGGAGTAAGGCGCGGCTTTCCCCGGCCGCACCAAGGCCCGCCCCGGGGCAAAAACCCCCGCGGCGGGCTTTTCGCGCCCGGGAAAGAAAAATTGTGAATTTCACCGCTTTTTGACTTGAAAAGGGGCCGCTTCTGTTATACAATGTTATATGGTAATTTGTGCAAACTTTCACAATCCACCATCTTCGTTTAAAGGAGTGCACTGAACATGAGCTTTCTCAGCAAAAAGACTATTGACGACATTGACGTAAAAGGCAAGCGGGTGCTGGTCCGTGTTGACTTCAACGTCCCCATGAAGGACGGCGTCATCACCAACGACAACCGCATTGTGGCGGCCCTGCCCACCATCAAGAAGCTGGTGGCCGACGGCGGCAAGGTTATCCTGTGCAGCCACCTGGGCAAGCCGAAGAACGGCCCCGAGGCCAAGTTCAGCCTGGCCCCCTGCGCTGTTCGCCTCTCGGAACTGCTGGGGCAGCCCGTGGTCTTTGCCGATGACGACACCGTGGTGGGCGAAAACGCCAAGGCCGCTGTGGCCGCTATGAACGACGGCGACGTGGTGCTGCTGCAGAACACCCGTTTCCGCAAGGAAGAGACCAAGAACCTGGAGCCCTTCTCCAGCGAGCTGGCCAGCCTGGCCGAGGTGTATGTCAATGACGCCTTCGGCTCCGCTCACCGCGCCCACTGCTCCACCGCCGGTGTCACCGACCACATCAAGGACACCGCTGTGGGCTACCTGATGAGCAAGGAAATCGAGTTCCTGGGCAACGCTGTGGAGAACCCCGTGCGTCCCTTCGTGGCCATTCTGGGCGGCGCCAAGGTGGCGGACAAGCTCAGCGTCATCGAGAACCTACTGACCAAGGTGGACACCCTCATCATTGGCGGCGGCATGGCTTACACCTTCCTGAAGGCCCAGGGCAAAGAGGTTGGCACCTCCCTGGTGGACGAGGAGAAGATTGAGTACTGCCAGAACATGCTCAAGCAGGCCGAGGAGAAGGGCGTAAAGCTCCTTCTGCCCGTGGACACTGTGATTGCCACCGCGTTCCCCGAGCCCATCGACGCCGAGATTGCCACCGAGGTTGTGGACTCTGCCAAGATTCCCGCCGACAAGATGGGCCTGGATATTGGCCCCAAGACCCGCGAGCTGTTCGGCGAGGCTGTGAAGTCCGCCAAGACCGTGGTTTGGAACGGCCCCATGGGCGTGTTCGAGAACCCCGTGCTGGCTGAGGGCACCCGCGCTGTGGCCAAGGCCCTGGCCGAGACCGACGCCACCACCATCATCGGCGGCGGCGACTCCGCTGCTGCTGTGATGCAGCTGGGCTACGCCGACCAGATCACCCACATCTCCACCGGCGGCGGCGCCTCCCTGGAGTACCTGGAGGGCAAGGTCCTGCCCGGCATCGCCTGCATTGCCGATAAATAAATCACTGCACCGAGAATGCGGCGGCCCCAAGCCGCCGCATTTTTGATAAACACCACACCATACTACCAAAGGAGAGAATTCTCATGAATAAAGCACTGCGCAAGGTTGTCATCGCCGGCAACTGGAAAATGAACAAGACCCCTGCCGAAGCCAAAGAGCTGATTGCCGCCATCGCCCCCCTGGTGAAGGACGCGGATTGCGACGTTGTGGCCTGCACCCCCTTTGTGGACCTGGCTTCCGCCCAGGAGGCCGCCGCTGGCACCAACATCCAAATCGGCGCGGAGAACTGCCACTGGGAAAAGAGCGGCGCCTACACCGGCGAAATCAGCGCTGAGATGCTCAGCTCCATGGGCGTGAACATCGTCATCATCGGCCACAGCGAGCGCCGCCAGTACTTCGGCGAGACCGACGTCACCGTGCAGAAGCGTGTGCGCGCCGCTTTGGACGCCGGCCTGACCGTTATCCTCTGCGTGGGTGAGACCCTGGAGCAGCGGGAGCAGGGCATCACCAGCGAGCTGGTTTCCATGCAGACCAAGATTGCCCTGGGCGGCGTCTCCGAGGAGGAGCTGAAGCGGGTCATCATCGCCTACGAGCCCGTGTGGGCCATCGGCACCGGCAAGACCGCCACGGCCCAGCAGGCCAACGAGGTGTGCCACACCATCCGGGAGTGCATCGCCTCTGTGTACAGCCAGGCCGCTGCCGACGGCATCACCATCCAGTACGGCGGCTCCATGAACGCCGGCAACGCTGCCGAGCTGCTGGCCCAGCCCGACGTGGACGGCGGCCTGATCGGCGGCGCCTCCCTGAAGCCCAACGATTTCGCCACCATCGTCGCAGCCGCGAAGTAAACTGCTTGCGCAGTTTACAAAGAAAAACAGTTGCAAGCCAAACTCCGGCTTGCATTCTGCGGCAAGCCGCAGAACCATGTTTTTCTCTCTGCGTTTCATTAACTTTTTGGAAAACATGTTGTTAGGAGGCTACTCCATGAACTGCCCTGTTTGCGGCAAAGAGATGGAGCCTGGCTGTGTCCAGACTTACCAGTGGGCAGCATGGGTAAAAAAGCCCCATGCTCTAACCCTGATGCTGAAAGATGGAGAGATCCTTCTGGACAAAAAATACGTTCGCCCATGTTCCTTCCCCGGGTGGATCTGTAGGGACTGCAAGAAAATCGTCCTGGATTACAGCGGCAAGCCCGGCCAGGAGGGGTAGCGCTTTCAGCCTCCCCGCAAGCTACCAACGCGGGCCGCTGGCTAACAACTCTCGCCGAGTTTCGCCGCCACAAAGCGGCGTGCGCGGCTTGGGTCCAGCGTCACGCTGGAACGCGGGCCGCTGGTGAACGGTTCTCACCGAGCTTCGCCGCCACAAAGCGGCGTGCGCGAAGTAAAGTTCTTTGGCCGACTTTCTCGAAAGAAAGTCGGGAGAGACAAGTCTTTCTCAAGAAAGACTTGTTCTTTGACGGTCTTCCCTTCAGGGAAGGCCGGGAAAGGAGAAATCATTCATGAAAAAACCCTTAGTTTTAATGATACTGGATGGCTTTGGCATCGCCCCCACCGAGGGCAACGCCATTGCCGCGGCGAAGCATCCCAACATGGACAAAATCTTCGCCGAGAACCCCCACACCCAGATTGGCGCCTCCGGCATGGACGTGGGCCTGCCTGACGGCCAGATGGGCAACAGCGAGGTGGGCCACACCAACATCGGCGCCGGCCGCATTGTCTACCAGGAGCTGACCCGCATCACCAAGTCCGCCCAGGACGGCGACATGGATAAGAACGAGGCCCTGCTGAAGGCCATGAACAACGCCAAGGACAACGGCAAGGCGCTCCACTTGATGGGCCTGCTGTCCGACGGCGGCGTGCACAGCCACAACACCCACCTGTACGCTCTGCTGGAAATGGCCAAGCGCGTGGGCGTGGAGAAGGTGTTCGTCCACTGCTTTATGGACGGCCGCGACGTGCCCCCCTCCAGCGGCAAGGACTACGTCAAGGAATTGATGGACAAGCTGGAGGAAATCGGCGTGGGCAAGATTGCCACCGTCATGGGCCGCTACTACGCCATGGACCGGGACAACCGCTGGGAGCGTGTGGAGAAGGCTTATGCCGCCATGGTCTACGGCGAGGGCGAGCAGGCCGCGTGCCCCCTGTGCGCCATGCAGAACTCCTACGACAAGGAAGTCACCGACGAGTTTGTGGTGCCCACAGTTGTCAAGGGCGCCGAGCCCATCAGCGAGGGCGACAGCGTCATCTTCTACAACTTCCGCCCCGACCGGGCCCGGGAAATCACCCGCACCTTGGTGGACCCGGACTTCACCGGCTTTGAGCGGAAGAAGGGCTTCTTCCCTCTCTGCTATGTGTGCATGACCCAGTACGACGCCACCATGCCCAACGTGGAGGTGGCCTACAAGCCCGAGAGCCTGGTGAACACCTTTGGCGAGTACATCTCCAACAAGGGCCTGACCCAGCTGCGCATCGCTGAGACGGAGAAATACGCCCATGTCACCTTCTTCTTCAACGGCGGCGTGGAGAAGCAGTACCCCGGCGAGGACCGCATTCTGGTCAAGTCCCCCGCTGTGGCCACCTACGATTTGCAGCCCGAGATGAGCGCCTATGAGGTCACCGACAAGATGGTGGAGGCCGTGAAGTCCGGCAAGTACGACGCCCTCATCCTCAACTACGCCAACTGCGACATGGTGGGCCACACCGGCGTGTTCGAGGCCGCTGTGAAGGCTGTGGAGGCCGTGGACACCTGCGTGGGCCGCGTGGTGGAGGCTGTGAAGGAGATGGGCGGCTGCGTGCTGCTCACCGCCGACCACGGCAACGCCGACAAGATGGTGGACGAGGACGGCACTCCCTTTACCGCCCACACCACCAACCCCGTGCCCTTCTGCGTCATCAACCATCCCTGCCAGCTGCGGGAAGGCGGCCGCCTGGCGGACATCGCCCCCACCATGCTGAAGGTTTTGGGCCTGGAGCAGCCCGCCGAGATGACCGGCGAAAGCATCATCCTGTGACCATCCAGAACTAGGAAGAGCCTCCCCATTGGGGAGGCTCTTTTGCGTGTTTATTCCCCGGCGGGGTGCTGCTCTGTCCACATCTTGCCCAGGATGTCCTTGAGCACCAAAAAGGCGTCCAAGGGCGTGTAGTGGTAGGTGGATTCCAAATCCTGGAGCAGCGCCGCCAGGGGCGCGGTGTAGCGGGGGATGTCCACCTGCTGGGGATAGGTGGTGAGAACAGGGTACATCTCGCCCCACAGCTTGGTCCAGTCCACCTTTTGCTGGGTCTCCTCGCTGGTGTGCCGGATGACACGCTGGATTTCCTCCACCTGGGCGTCGTACTGGAGCAAGTCGTCCAAGGTGGTGTGGTAAAGCTGGGCCAAGCTTTTGGCTTGGCGGATGTCCGGCAGCGTTTCGTCCAGCTCCCACTTGGAGATGGTCTGGCGGCTGACCCCCAGCTTCTCCGCCACCTCCTCCTGGGTGAGGCCCTTGCTTTTCCGGGCACTGTATAGGCTATTTTCCAAACTGCTCATGGTGTTTCCTCCTTTGGTGTGCTGAAAACAGTATAGCGGATGGAAGGAGAAAAATCCAGCCTTGGGGCCTTCCCTTTCCGCCCGGGAACGCGTCAAAAGGATAGAAGGGAAATTCACCGTTCTTTTTTCTTCTTGGGAACAATAGCGCAGGTTTTGCTGTGTATACTAAATTTCATCACGCAACGGAAAAGGGGATGTCCCATGGGAAAACGGATTGTTTCGGTGCTGCTGTGCGCGCTGCTGCTCTGCCTGTGCGCCGGCTGCGGCAGCTACAAGGCAGACGCCAGCTTTACCTATCTGCTGGAGCAGAACGTCACCTCCCTGGACCCCCAGACGGCCTCCAACAGCGCGGCGGAGCTGGTCATCAGCTCCTTGTTTGAGGGCCTGTGCCGCATCGACGAGGACGGCGAGGCCATCCCGGGGGTGGCCCGCAGCTGGGAAGCCAACAGCGACAGCACGGAGTTCACCTTCCACCTGCGGCGGAACGCCCAGTGGAGCGACGGCACCCCCCTGACCGCCCAGGACTTTGTCTACGGCATCACCCGGGCCCTCTCCCCCGCCACGGGCAGCACCCCCGGGGCCCTGCTGCTCATCCGGGGGGCCAAGAGCTTTGCCGCCGGGGAGGGAGACGCCTCCACCTTGGGGGTGGTGGCCGAGGACGAGCACACCTTAATCATCCGCCTGGAGAAAAGCAACCCGGACTTCCCCGCCCTCACCGCCGGGGCCCACTACATGCCCTGCAGCCAAGCCTATTTTGAATCCTGCCAGGGGCACTACGGGCTTTCCTCCCAGTACCTGCTGACCAACGGCCCCTTCACCTTTGGCTCTGCCTACGCCTGGCAGACGGACAGCGGCAAGCGCTCCATCACCGTGAGCCGCTCGGACACCTACCGGGGGGAGCGCCGGGTGCAGGCGGCCAGCGTCACCTTCCTCATCGACTACGACGAGGCCTACGAGACAGACCCTGTCACCGCCCTGACCAGCGGGGAGGTGGACATCCTCACCTTGACGGAAACCCAGGCCCAGCAGGCCCAAGAGGCGGGCTGCGGCGTCATGGCCCTGGACGACGCGGTGACAGGCCTGCTGCTAAACCCCGCCTCGGACAAGCTCTCGGACGCCACGCTGCGCTCCCTGTTTTTCAAGACGCTGAACCGCCAGGACCTTCTGGCCCAGCGGGGCGACGCCGTGGAGGCACAGGGCATTATGCCGGCCTGCGTGCTGTGGGATGGGGAGCCCTATTACGCCCCGGGGACACAGGCCTACACCCTCCAGGACACAGAGGCAGCCCAGGGAATCCCCTCCCTGCTGCGGCAGCTGGACTTGGAGGAGATGCCCAGCATCACCGTGCTGTGCGCAGACGACCCCGAGTCCGTGGCGGTGGTGAACACCTTCCTGGCAGCGTGGAACAGCGCCCTGGGCAACGCCTTCAACTTGGAGCGGGTCTCCCCCAGCACCTTCCAAAGCCGCATCGCCTCCGGCAACTACGAGGCCGCCCTGTTCACCCTGCGGGCCGGGGGCACCTCCCCCTACGACGTGCTCAAGTCCTTTGAGAGCACCGCCGTGCCCACCTTGCTGGAGAGCCCCGAATACGACCAGGCCCTGGAGTCCCTCACCTTTGACCTGGCCTCCTACCAGACGGCGGAGCAGCTCCTGCAAGAGCAGTACGTCTTTTACCCCATCTTCCAGGACAAGACCTACTACGCCACCAGCCCGGACACCCGGGGAATCACTGTGGCGCCAGACCAGAGCGTCAGCTTCATCGGCGC
>FR893755.1:0-3864 GCA_000435395.1 Firmicutes bacterium CAG:94 | reverse complement strand
AAAAAGGGCGGGAAAGCTTCCCGCCGTTTTTTTGTTCCGTTTTCTATGCCGCCTTATTGGATGGAGCAATCCAGATAGTGCTCCAGCTCCTCGTCGTCCTTCTTCTTATCCAAATAGAGCAGCAAAGCGGACAGGGCCGCCACAACAGCCGCCACCGCGGCCACAACGCCAAGGAACAGCGCCAGCTTGCTTCCTTTTTTCATCGTCGAGCACCTCCACGCATTTAGTGTTCCGTTTCTTATAGTTTATCATACCCAATCCCGGGGAAAAAGTCAACCGGGAAAATGGGCAAAAAAACAGCGCAAAGGCAATTTCCCGAAGGCGGCCTGGGCAGCTACCCCTGGCCGGGCCCTTCTATGCCCTGCGCACTGTTTTTTGTATAAAGACTAGTCTTCGCAAATGATACGCGAACGCCGCATCTTACGCACTCGCGTTGAGCTTCTTGGCGAGGGCGGACTTCTTTCTGGCAGCGGTGTTCTTGGGGAGAATCCCCTTGGCGGCGGCCTGGTCGATTTTCTTGATAGCGACGCGCACGGCGGCAGCCTTGTTCTCCGCGCCGGATTCGAGGGCAGCGTTGGCCTTCTTAATCTCCGTCTTCAGCTGGGAGTTGATGGCCTTGTTCTGCATCGTCTTGGTGGCAATCACCTTCACACGCTTCTTGGCCGATTTAATGTTGGGCATCAGTCACACCTCCTTCATGTCTTATAAGGCGGATATTATGATACCACGGGAGCGGGAAAAAAGCAAGCATTTTTTCAAATATCCCGGTGTTTTCCCATGGTTTCCCGGGGCTTGGGGCGGCTGTCACACTCCCGCAGGATGCGCAGCAGCGCCTTTAGGGGAGCGCTGGCCTGGCGGGCCCGGTAGTAAAGCCCCAGGGAGGCGGGCTGATGCTGGTGCTGGCCCTTATCAGCCTGGCCGCGGGCATTTTGGCCGGGCGGTTTGGGGCCAAGGCCTCTTCGGGCTTTGCCTGCAACCTGCGGGACGCCATGTACGAGAAGATTCAAACTTACTCCTTCTCCAACATTGACAAGTTCAGCACCGCGGGCCTTGTCACCCGCATGACCACCGATGTGACCAACCTGCAAAACGCCTACCAAATGTGCCTGCGCATTGCCGTGCGGGCGCCGCTGATGCTGCTGTGCAGCATGGTGATGTGCTTTTTCATCAGCCCCCGGCTGAGCTCCATCTTTTTGGTGGCGGTGGTGGTGCTGGCCGCGGCCCTGGTGCTGATTATGTCCAAGACCACCCGCATCTTCAACCAGGTCTTTGAGAAGTACGACGACTTAAACGCCAGCGTCCAGGAGAACGTCACCGCCATCCGGGTGGTGAAGGCCTTTGTGCGGGAGGACTATGAGAACAACAAGTTCAAGGCCGCGGCGGAAAACCTGTACCGGCTCTTTGTCAAGGCGGAAAGCCGCCTGGCTTTGAACAACCCCATCATGATGCTGATTGTCTACGGCTGCATGATCGCCATCTCCTGGTTTGGCGCTCACTTCATCGTGGCGGGGGATTTGACCACCGGCCAGCTGACCTCCCTGTTCAGCTACGTGCTCAGCGTGCTGATGAGCCTGATGATGCTCTCCATGGTCTTTGTCATGCTCACCATGAGCCTGGCCAGCGCCCGGCGTATCGCCCAGGTCTTACATGAGCAGCCCGACCTGGCGGACCCCCAGCGGCCTGTCACCCAGGTGGAGAACGGCTCCATCGACTTTGACCACGTCAGCTTCTCCTACAAGCACGGCACCGGCGACCAGGTGCTCCAAGACGTGGACCTGCACATCCGCAGCGGGGAGACCATCGGCGTCATCGGCGGCACAGGCAGCGGCAAGTCCACCTTCGCCAACCTCATCAGCCGGCTGTACGATGTGGACACCGGCACTGTAAAGGTGGGCGGCGTGGACGTGCGCCGGTACGACATGGAGGCGCTGCGCAACCAGGTGGCCGTGGTGCTTCAAAAGAACGTGCTGTTCTCCGGCACCATCTTGGACAACCTGCGCTGGGGCAAGGAGGCCGCCACCTTGGAGGAGTGCCAGGCCGCCTGCCAGGCTGCCTGCGCGGACGAGTTCATCAACCGCTTCCCAGAGGGCTACAACACCTGGATCGAGCAGGGCGGCACCAACGTCTCCGGCGGGCAGAAGCAGCGGCTGTGCATCGCCAGGGCCTTGCTGAAGCGGCCCAAGGTGCTCATCCTGGACGACTCCACCAGCGCCGTGGACACCGCCACGGACAGCAAGATCCGCCAGGCCTTCGCCAGCAGCATCCCCGGCACCACCAAGATTATCATTGCCCAGCGGGTCTCCAGCGTGCAGGACGCGGACCGCATCTTGGTGCTGGACAACGGCCGGGTTAACGGCTTTGGCACCCACCAGCAGCTGCTGGAGAATAACAAGATCTACCAGGAAATCTACCAGGCGCAAACCCAGGGCGGCGGCGACTTTGACCAGGCCCAGGGCGAATGAAGGGAGGACTTGCCATGAAGAGAAGAAACATCAACCTAAAGGAGATGGCCCACACCTTGGGCCGGGTGCTCCGGTATATGTTGAAAAACTACAAGGGCTCCTTCTGCGTGGTGGTGGTGTGCACTCTGGTGAGCGCCCTGTGCACCTTAAGCGGCACGCTGTTCCTCCAATCTTTGATTGACGACTACATTTTGCCCCTGACCCAATCGGCCGCGCCGGACTTCGGCCCCCTGGGCTGGGCCCTGGCGCAGATGGCCTGCGTGTACGCTTTGGGCATCCTCAGCTCCTACGGCTACAACCGGATTATGGTGAACATCAGCCAGGGCACCATGCGCAACCTGCGGGACGACTTGTTCACCCACATGGAATCCCTGCCCATCCAGTACTTCGACACCCACGCCCACGGGGACATTATGTCCGTGTACACCAACGACGTGGACACCCTGCGCCAAGTCATCAGCCAGACCATCCCTCAGATGATAAACTCCCTGGTGACCATGGTCATCACCCTGGTGAGCCTGTTTGTGCTGGACGTGCCCCTGACGCTGCTGACCATCGCCATGCTGTGCGTCATGCTCTTTGTCAGCTCGAAAATCGCCGGGCGCTCCGCCGTGTACTTTGCCAAGCAGCAGAAGGGCCTGGGCGCGGTGAACGGCTACATCGAGGAGATGATGGCCGGCCAGAAGGTGGTCAAGGTGTTCTGCCACGAGGAAAAAAGCCTGGAGGACTTCCGCCAGCTGAACCAATCCCTGCGGGACAGCGCCGACAAGGCCAACACCTTCGCCAACATCGCCATGCCGGTCAACGGCAACCTGGGCAACATCAGCTATGTGCTGTGCGCCGCGGTGGGGGCGCTGCTGGCCCTCTCCGGCCACAGCGGCCTGACTTTGGGCACCCTGGTGGCCTTTTTGAACCTGAACAAGAACGCCACCCAGCCCGTCAGCCAAATCAGCCAGCAGACCAACAGCATCGTCATGGCCATGGCAGGCGCCCAGCGTGTCTTTGACCTGATGGACGCCGCCCCCGAGACAGACAACGGCTATGTGGAGCTGGTCAACGCCAAAGAGGACCGGGACGGCAACCTGGTGGAGTGTGCGGAGCGCACCAACGTCTGGGCCTGGAAGCACCCCCACCAGGCGGACGGCACGGTCACCTACACACGCCTCCAGGGGGACGTGACCTTCGACGACGTGGACTTTGGCTACGAGGAGGGGAAAATCGTCCTGCACAACATCAAGCTGTACGCCACGCCCGGGCAGAAAATTGCCTTTGTGGGCTCCACCGGCGCGGGCAAGACCACCATCACCAACCTTATCAACCGCTTTTACGACATCGCCGACGGCAAAATCCGCTACGATGGCATCAACATCAACAAGATTAAAAAGGGCGACCTCCGGCGCAG
>FR893754.1 GCA_000435395.1 Firmicutes bacterium CAG:94 | reverse complement strand
CCGCCTCGGTCGGTCCTGAACGGTCCCCACCGGGGACCAGGACCCAGGGCGCGAATTGCCCGGGGTGCAACCCCCCGCACAAGAAAAACTTGCCTTTTCCAGCACAAACCGCCAATCCCCCGGCGCGGACGTGCGCCGACCTCTCCCACAAGCGCGGCGTTAAGCCGCCGTCTCGGCTGCCGCCTCGGTCGGTCCTGAACGGTCCCCACCGGGGACCAGGACCCAGGGCGCGAAGAAAGGTTCTTTGGCCCTACCTTTCTGCGAAAGAAAGGTAGGCTTGACCTGGTGTGGGGAAACGGCTACAATAGAAACAGAACTCCATTTTCAATCTCCACACTCGAGAAAGGAAGGGAACAACTATGGCAGAAATCCGGCCCTTTCGGGCACTGCGCTACAACCTGGAGCAGGCAGGCTCCATCCAGGAATTGACCTGCCCGCCCTATGACATCATCAGCGAGGAGCAGCGGCGGGAGTACCTCTCCCGCAACGGCTGCAACATCATCCGCCTGGAGCTGCCCAAAGAGGGGGAGAACCCCTATGAGGAGGCCGCCCGCACCCTGCGCGCCTGGCGGGAGGAGGGCATCCTTCAGCTGGATATGGACCCGGGGTTCTACCTCTATGAGGAGGAGTTCCTCTCCCAGGTGGACCACGGCGAACCCAAAAAAGTGCGGGGCCTGGTGTGCCTGGTGCGGCTGGAGGACTTCGCCAACGGCGTGGTGCTCCCCCACGAGGAGACACTCTCCAAGGCCAAGGAGGACCGCTTCCAGCTGCTCTCCGCTACCCGGTGCAATTTCAGCTCCATCTACTCCCTCTACCAGGACGAGAGCCACACCACCGCCCAGCGGCTGGAAAACCTGTCCCGCTCCTGCCCGCCCCGGTACGCGTTCTCCGACGGCCTGGTGACCCACCGGCTGTGGGTCATCAACGACCCCGTGGCCATAGAGGCCCTGCGGGAGGACTTCGCCGGGCGGAAGCTGTACATCGCCGACGGCCACCACCGCTATGAAACCGGCCTGCGCTATCGGGACACCTTGGCCCAGCAGGGCGCCTATTTGCCCGGCAGCCAGTACATCCTCATGACCCTCACCGACATGGCCGACCCGGGCCTTACGGTATTCCCCACCCACCGGCTGGTGCGGGGGCTGGAAAGCTTTGACAGCGCCGCCTTGCTGGCCGCCTGCGGGGAGGACTTCACCTTGGAGGCAAAGTCCAGCCGGGAGGAAAGCCAGGCCGCTTTGGACAGCCTCTTCCAGCAGGGGAGGCATGCCTTCGCCCTGTACGACGGCAAGAGCTGGACCGTGCTCGCCTTGAAGGACACCGCCGTTATGGAGAAGCTGCTGCCGGAAAAGAGCCAGGCCTACCGCACCTTGGACGTGTCCATCCTCCACAGCCTGGTGCTGGAGAAGCTGCTGGGCATCGACAAGGAGAACATGGCCAACCAGAAAAACCTGACCTACACCCGCTCGGCAGAGGAAGCCCAGGCCGCGGTGGACAGGGGAGAGAGCCAGTGCTGCTTCCTTCTCAACCCCACCCGGGTGGAGGAGATTGGCCAGGTGGCTGCCAACGGGGAGAAGATGCCCCAGAAATCCACCTATTTCTACCCCAAGCTCATCACCGGCCTGGCGATGAATTCGCTGGAGGAAAACTAAAATTCCCCTTGGAAAACGGGTACGTGTTTTTCCAAAAAAACGCGGACACTGCGTTTCAAAACTTCATCTTAGCCGAGTAAGCGGAGCGCACGGCTTCGCGGCGTAAAGTTCTTTGCCAAGCTTTTTTAACAAGAACGTGGAGAATTTGCGCCCCGCAAAAAAACGCGGACACTGCGTTTCAAAACTTCATCTTAGCCGAGTAAGCGGAGCGCACGGCTTCGCGGCGTAAAGTTCTTTGCCAAGCTTTCTTTCAAGAAAGCGGAAAAGGAGGAATTCCCAATGAACGAAAAAATACTGAAAGACACCACGGTTTTTGACGGGCACCTCATCCGCGTCCATGTGGACGACGTGGAGCTGGACAACGGCATGGTGGCCAAGCGGGAAATCGTCAGCCACCCCGGCGGGGTCAGCGTGGCCATCCTCACCGAGAAAAACGAGCTGCTGTTCGTCAAGCAGTTCCGCTGCCCCTATCAGGAGGAATTGCTGGAGCTGCCCGCCGGCAAGCTGGAGCCCGGCGAGGACCCCTTCGAGGCCATGAAGCGGGAGCAGCTGGAGGAAACCGGCACCACCGGCAAAAACTACATCTCCCTGGGCAACCTGTACCCCACCCCCGGCTATTGCGGGGAAATCATCCGCCTGTGGGCCTGCCGGGTGGACAAGGAGACCGGCGAGCTCTCCCTGGACCCCGACGAGTTCCTGCAGACCCTGCGCATCCCCCTGGACAAGGCCGTGGAGATGGTGCTGCACAACGAGATCCCCGACAGCAAAACCCAGGTGGGCATCTTAAAGACCGCCGCCCTGGTGGAAAAGGGGCTGCTGTAACCCCAGCGCCCCCAGAGAAAGGAGAACCCTTTATGAAAAAACGCATGTTGGCTTTGGCCCTGTGCGCCGCGCTGCTGGTGGGCGCCAGCGCCTGCTCCCAGACGGAGGCGGACAGCTCCTCCCAAGTTTCCACACCTTCTGTCAGCGTTGTGGAAAGCGAGCCCTCTCCCACCCCGGAGCCTACCCCCGCGCCCACGGCCACCCCGGCCCCCACGCCGGAGCCGGAATCCAGCGCCGCCCCGGCCGAGGGCTTTGAGGCGGAGTTCGCCGCCAACCCCATTGACCAGCGGCTGGAAGAGGACCTGATGATGGCCTCCTCCTCCTCCTTGGTGCTGCAAGCCTATGACACCGCCGCGGGCTTTTGGCAGGATGTCATCGACACCGCCTACGCCCAGGCGGAGGAAGCCCTCTCCACCGACGAGTACGCTGTGGTGCAGCAGGAGCAGGGGGACTGGGAAGCCGCCCTGGAGCCCGCTGTGCAGGAGATACGCGCCCAGCACGGGGAGGACGAGATGGCCGCCGCCAGCGCCGTGGTGGACTTCTACAAGGAGCGTGCCAAGTCCCTGTGCCAGTCCATCTACAACGCCACCGGCGCCCTGCCCCAGTTCCCCAACACCTCCGGGGAGGCCCAGGGCTAAACAGCTGGAAAAACGCCCAAACAAAAAGGAAGGGAAAGCCCTTAGCGGCTTCCCTTCCTTTTTTTATAGACAAGAGGGTGAAATCTCCTTGTTTACTCTTCTGTAGTGGGCTCCAGCTCTTCCTCGGGGGATTCGGGCAAGTCCCCGCCCTCGTCGGCGGTGCCGTCGTCCTCGATGTCCACCTGGTCCACCTCGTCCTCCTCGTGGGGCACACGGGCCAAGGTGGCCACCTTGCTGCCCTCTTGGAGCTTCATCACCCGCACGCCCTTGCTGGGCCGGGCGCACACCCGCACGCTGCTTGCGGCAATGCGGATGATGACCCCGTCCTCGCTGATGAGGATGATGTCGTCGTCCATGTCCACCACCTTGATGGCGGCCACATCGCCGAACTTGTCGGTGTGGTAGTTTAAGAGGCCCTTGCCGCCCCGCTTTTGCACACGGTAGTTCTCGGCAGGGGAGAGGCGGCCAAAGCCGGTCTCCGTCACGGTGAGCACCAGGCCGCCTTCCCGCAGGATGGACATGCCCACAATGCAGTCGCCTTCCTCCAGCTTCATGGCGCGCACGCCCCGGGCGGTGCGGCCCAGCTCCCGGATGTCCTCCTCGTGGAAGCGGATGGCCCAGCCCTTCTTGGTGGCCACCACCAGGTCGTCGTGGCCGCTGGTGACGCGCACCCAGCTGAGGGCGTCGCCCTCGTCCAAATCGATGGCGATGAGGCCGCCCTTCCGGGCGGTGTCGTAGGCGGAAAGCTTGGTGCGCTTGATGACGCCGTTTCGGGTCACCATCACCAGGTACTTGTCCTCCTCAAAGCCCGTGACGCGAATCATGGAGCTGATTTTCTCCTCGGGCTGCAGGGGCAGCAGATTTTTGATGTTCATGCCCCGGCTGTTTCGGGAGCCCTCGGGAATCTCATAGCACTTGAGCTTGTACACACGGCCCAAGGTGGAGAAGAACATCACATAGTCGTGGCTGCCGGTGACGAACATCTCCGTGGCCACGTCCTCGTCCCGGCGGTTCATGCCGTTGACACCCCGGCCGCCCCGCTTCTGCTGGTGGTAGTCGTCGGTCTTCTGGCGCTTCACGTAGCCGAAGTTGGTCATGGTGACCACGCACTCCTCCTGGGGAATCAAGTCCTCGATGTCCACCTCGCCGCTGACGGTGGCAATCTCCGTGCGGCGCTCGTCGGAGAACTTGCGCTTCATCTCCAGGGCCTCGTCCTTGACGATGGCCAGCCGCCGGCCCTCGCTGGCCAGGATGGCGTTGAAGTCGGCGATGTGGGCGTGGAGCTCGTCCAGCTCGTTTTCAATCTTCAAAATCTCCAGCCCAGCCAGCTGGCCCAGCTGGAACTTGCAGATGGCGTCGGCCTGCAAATCGTCAAAGCCGAAGCGCTCCATCAGCGCCGCCTTGGCCTCGGGCCGGCCGCCCTTGCAGGCCCGGATGGTGGCGATGATCTCGTCCACAATGTCGATGGCCTTTTTCAAGCCCTCCAAAATGTGGGCGCGGTCCTGGGCCTTTTTCAGGTCGAACTGGGTGCGGCGGGTGATGACCTCCATCTGGAACTGGATGTACTCCTCCAGAATCTGCCGCAGGTTCAACAGCTTGGGCTCGCCCTTTACAATGGCCAGCATAATCACGCCAAAGGTGGTTTGCATCTGGGTGAAGTTGAACAGGTGGTTTAAGACAATCTGGGGGGAGGCGTCCCGCTTTACGTCGATGACGATGTGCATGCCGTTGCGGTCGGAGTGGTCGTCGATGTTGGAGATGCCCTCAATGCGCTTCTCCTTCACCAGGTCGGCGATGCTCTCGATAAGGCGGGCCTTGTTCACCTGGTAGGGCAGCTCGGTGACGATAATCTTGGAGCGGCCGGTCTTTTCGTTCTCCTCAATCTCCGCCCGGGCCCGCACGGTGATGCGCCCCCGGCCGGTGGCGTAGGCGGCGCGGATGCCGCTGCGGCCCATGACAATGCCCCCGGTGGGGAAGTCCGGCCCTTTGATGTGCTCCATCAGCTCCTCCAAGGTGGCCTCGGGGTTGTCGATAAGGGCGCACATGCCGTCGATGACCTCGCCCATGTTGTGGGGCGGGATGTTGGTGGCCATGCCCACGGCAATGCCCGTGGAGCCGTTGACCAGAATGTTGGGGAAGTGGCTGGGGAGCACGGCGGGCTCCTTCAGCCGGTCGTCGTAGTTGGGGTTAAAGTCCACCGTGTCCTTGTCGATGTCCTTGAGCATCTCCACGGAGAGCTTGTTCATCCGGGCCTCGGTGTACCGGTAGGCGGCAGGGGGGTCGCCGTCGATGGAGCCGAAGTTGCCGTGGCCGTCCACCAGCATATAGCGCATGGAGAAATCCTGGGCCAGGCGCACCATGGCGTCATAGACGGAGGCGTCGCCGTGGGGGTGATAGCGCCCCAGCACGGAGCCCACGGTGTCGGCGCACTTGCGGTAGGCCTTCTCGGGCCACAGGGTGTTCTCGTACATGGTGTAGAGGATGCGCCGGTGCACAGGCTTTAAGCCGTCCCGCACGTCGGGCAGGGCGCGCTGCACAATGACGGACATAGAGTAATCCAAAAAGGACTGCTCCATCTCGTCCGTCAGGTTCACGTCTATCACGCGGCCTACAGGCTCTTCTGGAATCGGTGTGTTGTTTTGGTCCATAGAAATCGTAACTACCTTTCTTGCCCCGCTAGGCCTCCTCCCCGGT
This sequence comes from Firmicutes bacterium CAG:94, assembly GCA_000435395.1. Lineage (GTDB taxonomy): Bacteria > Bacillota > Clostridia > Oscillospirales > Acutalibacteraceae > Acutalibacter > Acutalibacter ornithocaccae. The sequence goes on along the minus strand of FR893754.1, from coordinate 2,797 downwards.
GAGGGTATAGGAAAATTGCATGGATGCCATAGGGTATATCCTTATCGTAACAGAATCAAAGTCAAAGCGCGGTTTTCCACAGGCTTTTCTTTTTTCTGTGGAAACGGAAAGTTTTTGCGCAAGCTTTTTTCAAAAAGCTTGCGGGGTGTGGGGCAGCGCCCCACGGTTTTAAAAGCCGCGTCAGCGGCTGAAAAGCAGAATCAGCAGACAGGGGCCATCGGCCCCGCTTCTGCGGCCGTTTTTCCTAGGCGGGCTTTTCCGGCAAGCTGAAACTTTTGCCCCGCAAAAGTTTACACATCCCAGTTGGCCTCTTTGGCGCGCTTCATGATGAAGTCCCGGCGGGGCTCTACCTTATCGCCCATCAGCACGGTGAAGACCTCGTCCGCCTCGATGGCGTCCTCCACCTCCACCCGACGCATGGTGCGTGTCTCGGGGTTCATGGTGGTCTCCCACAGCTGCTCGCTGTCCATTTCGCCCAAGCCTTTGTACCGCTGGATTTCATAGCCCCCCGCCAGCTCGGCCATAATCTGGTCCCGCTGCTGGTCGGAGAAGGCGTAATAGTGGCGCTTGCCCTTGGTGATGCGGTACAGCGGCGGCTGGGCCAGGTACACGTGGCCCTCCTCCACCAGGGGCCGCATAAAGCGGAAGAAGAAGGTCAGCAGCAGCGTGCGGATGTGGGAGCCGTCCACGTCGGCATCGGCCATGATGATGATTTTGCCATAGCGCAGCTTGGAGAGGTCGAAGTCCTCCCCAATGCCGGTGCCCAGGGCCATCACCACGGGCATCAGCTTCTCGTTGGAGTAGACCTTGTCCAGCCTTGCCTTCTCCACGTTGAGCATCTTGCCCCACAGGGGCAGAATGGCCTGGAACTTCCTATCCCGGCCGCCCTTGGCGGAGCCGCCTGCGGAGTCGCCCTCCACGATGTAGATTTCCGTCTCCTCGGTGTCGCGGCTCTGGCAGTCGGCCAGCTTGCCGGGGAGGGTGGTGTTCTCCAGGGCGGTCTTGCGCCGGGCCAGGTCCCGGGCTTTCCGGGCGGCTTCCCTGGCGCGGGAGGCGGACAGCGCCTTGTCGAAGATAGTCCGCGCCGTGGCGGGGTTTTCCTCCAGGTAGGTCATCAGGTGCTTGTAGAGCATGGAGCTGACCAGAGAGCTCATCTCCGTGTTGCCCAGCTTCGCCTTGGTCTGGCCCTCGAACTGGGCCTCCTTCAGCTTGACGCTGATGACGCAGGTCAAGCCCTCCCGCACGTCCTCGCCGGAGAGGTTCTTGTCGTTCTCCTTGAGGATGTTGTACTTGCGGGCATAGTCGTTCATCACCCGGGTGAGGGCGCGCTTAAAGCCGTCCTCGTGGGTGCCGCCGTCGGTGGTGCGGATGTTGTTGGCAAAGCTGAAAATCTGCTCCTGGTAGGTGTCGGTGTATTGCAGGGCCACCTCCGCGGTGGAATTCTCGTCCTCAGCCACGGCGGAGAAGTGGATGACATCCGGGTGCAGCACGTCCTTGCTGGCGTTGATGTGCTCCACAAAGGAGCTGATGCCGCCCTCGTAGCAGTAGTTGTTCTGGTAGGGGATTTCCCTGTCCCGCTCGCTCTCCGGCCTGTCCTCGGCGGGGCGCTCGTCGGTGAGCTGGATGTGCACCCCGGCGTTTAGGAAGGCCTGCTCCCGCAGCCGCTTTTGCAGCACCTCATACTCGTAGACCGTGGTCTCCTTAAAGATTTCCGGGTCCGCCTGAAAGCGCACCACGGTGCCTCGCTCCCGGCCTTGGGGGGCGGGGCCGCGGTTTTCCAGCTGGGTGACGGCCTTGCCCCGCTCGAACCGCTGGAAATAGAGCTGGCCCTCGCTGACCACCTCCACCTCCAGCCAGGTGGACAGGGCGTTTACCACCGAGGCGCCCACGCCGTGAAGGCCGCCGGACACCTTGTAGCTGCCGCCGCCGAACTTGCCGCCGGCGTGGAGGATGGTGAACACCACCGTCACGGCGGGCAGGCCTGTTTTGTGCTGCACGCCCACGGGGATGCCCCGGCCGTTGTCGGAGACGTACACCACGTTGCCCGGCAGCAGCCGCACGTCAATCTTGTCGCAGAAGCCGGCCAAGGCCTCGTCAATGGCGTTGTCCACAATCTCGTAGACCAGGTGGTGCAGGCCCCGGGGCCCGGTGGAGCCGATGTACATGCCGGGGCGCTTGCGCACGGCCTCCAGGCCTTCCAGCACCTGGATTTGGTCGCCGTCGTAGGCCTTTTCGGCTTTCGTCATATCCGTCATTTCGTTGATTTCCAAGCGAGAACCCTCCTATTTGGAAACGTGCGCCCACAAAAAAGCCGGGCCGCGGCCTGGCTTTTCGGGGGGGTTGAAATTGCCTTCAACAAAAATTTTTTCCTATATATTAGTATAGCAGACTTTCGCCCCGTTGTAAACAGGATTTCCCCCTTCCGCGGAAAGAAATCCTGTTTTTTGGCCCTGTAAAGGCCTGTAAGGCAGGGGCGGCCTGTTTGGCGTTTTGGCTCTCCCCAGGGCCGCGGGCCCTTGCAAGGCGCTGTGGGGCCTGTTTTCCGGAAAAGCCCCGGGAAGAAAAACCCGGAAAACGCCGCTGGGACGCCTTCCGGGCTGGTGTTCTGTTAGCCTTTGTTTTGCTTTTCCTCCAGCTCCTTCAAGCGGCGCTCCACATAGGCGGGGTCGTCGTACTTTTTGAAGAAGTCCTCGGAGAAGTCGGGAATCTCCACGCTGCGCACCACATGGGAGGCACGCCGGGGCGGCTGGGTGTTGGCGGCGGGGCGGGCGGGCTGCTGCCGCGCCGGCTGGGGAGC
>FR893753.1:3724-7084 GCA_000435395.1 Firmicutes bacterium CAG:94 | reverse complement strand
TCGCACAGGCGCGGCGTTCAGCCGCCGCCCAGTGGCGCGACTTGTCCCGTGCGGCCACGCACTACAAATGATTTATCATACTGGCCAGATACCCGGCCCCAAAGCCGTTGTCGATATTCACCACGCTGACCCCGCTGGCGCAGGAGTTCAGCATGGACAGCAGCGCCGCCAGGCCCCCAAAGGCCGCCCCGTATCCCACGCTGGTGGGCACGGCAATCACCGGGCAATCGGCCAGGCCACCGATGACGCTGGCCAGGGCCCCCTCCATCCCGGCGATGGCGATGATGACCCGGGCGCTCATAATGTCCTCCAGGTGGGAGAGGGTGCGGTGCAGCCCGGCCACGCCCACGTCGTACAGGCGGGTGACTTGGTTGCCCAGCACTTCGGCGGTGAGGGCGGCCTCCTCGGCCACGGGCATGTCGCTGGTGCCGCCGGTGGCCACCACAATGGTGCCCTTGCCGGTGGGGGCGGGCATCTCCCCCACAATGCCGATGCGGCCCATCTCGTGGTAGCTAAGGGGCAAATCCTCCCCCACCACCTGGGCGGCCTCTTGGGTCATGCGGGTGATGAGGATGGCCTTTTCCCCGGTCTGCCGCATGGAGGCGGCGATGTCGTGGATCTGCCGGGGCGTTTTCCCCGCGCCGTAGATGACCTCCGCGGCGCCCTGGCGCAGGCCCCGGTGGTTGTCCACCTTGGCGAAGCCCAGCTCCTGGAAGGGCTCCATTTTCAAGGCCAGAACCGCCTCATCCACCGAGCGCTGCCCCTGGGCCACCTGCTCTAAAAGGGCGCGTATTTCCTGTTGGTCCATTCTTTTCAACTCCTTTTCTCCGCTTTCTTGAAAGAAAGCTTGGCAAAGAACTTTACTTCGCGGAGCGCGGCGCAAAGCCGCCGCTTCCCTTCGCGAAAACGAAAAGCGCTGTGTCCGCGTTTTTTGGCTTTGATAGTTTCGCTGGTTCGCCAAGAAAGCTTGGCAAAGAACTTTACTTCGCGGAGCGCGGCGCAAAGCCGCCGCTTCCCTTCGCGAAAACGAAAAGCGCTGCGTCCGCGTTTTTTACCTCTCTTTCAAGTCCAGCAGCACCGTGTCAAACCAGGGGGCCAGGGCTTGCAAAATGGCCTCCCGCTCTTTGGCGGCCTGTTCCAGCTGTTGCCCCGGCAGCTGCAGCCGGGCCGCGCCGTGGAACACCCGCACCCGCAAATCGCTGTAGCCCAGGGAGAACAGCGCCTCCTCGGCGGCCTCCACCTTTCGCAGCGTCTCCGGGGTGATGGCCTCCCCGGTGGGCACCCGGGTGGCAAGACAGGCGTAGGCGGGCTTATCCCAAGTGAACAGCCCCGCCTCTTTGGAGAGGGCCCGCACCTGGGCCTTGCTGATGCCGCACTCCCGCAGGGGCGAGCGCACGGACAGCTCCCCCAGAGCCCGCATGCCGGGGCGGTCCCCGGCGTCGTCGGAGGCGTTGGTGCCGTCTATCAGCACGGTGTAGCCGTCGGCCTGGGCCTGCTGCCGCAGCCTGCCGAACAGGGCCCGCTTGCAGTGGTAGCACCTGTCCGGAGGATTTTCCACCACGCCGGGGACCTGGAGCACGTCCAGCTCCACCACGGTGAGCTCCACCCCCAGCTGGGCGCAGAGCCGGCGGGCGTCCTCCAGCTCAAACTGGGGCTGGAAGGCCGTCTTGATGAAATAGGGCCGCACCTGGGCGCCATGGTCCAAGGCGGCGTACAGCAGGTAGGCGGAGTCCACCCCGCCGGAAAAGCCCAGGGCCACTTTGGGGCACTCTTGGAAGAAATCTCGAAGCTCCATAAACATCCTTTCCACAAAAAAGCAACAGGAACCAAACCTGGCCCGCTTCTGCGCGCCAAATCTGCTTCCTGCGAAATGGTCTCCATCTGGGGATAAACCCGTCCTTGGGGACGGCGGGCCCCTTCCTGGGGCCTTTACCAGTTTACAAGAGTTTGGCCCTCCCGTCAAGAGGGTGGAAAAAATCAGCGCCGCCAGCACCTTCCGCGGCAAGGGCTGCTACGGTAGTACACAGGGGGAACCCCCGCACTTTTATAAGGAGGGATCGTATGCAGACAAAAGGTGTGGACATCTCCGAGCACAACGGCGCGGTGGACTTTGCCGCCCTCACACAAGCCGGGGTGAAGTTTGCCATCCTGCGGCTGGGGTACGGCTCGGACTACACAAGCCAGGACGACGCCCAGTTTGCCCAGAACGTCCGCAAGGCAGAGGCCGCCGGGATGCCCTGGGGGGCCTATCTCTACAGCTACGCCAAAGACGCCTCCATGGCCCAAAGCGAGGCCCGGCACGCGCTGCGGCTGTTGCAGGGCCGCAAGCCCCTATACGGCGTGTGGTACGACGTGGAGGACAGCCAGATTGCCGGTGCGGACCTGGTGGCCACCTGCCAGACCTTCTGCGACGCGATGGAGGCTGCCGGGCTGTACGCGGGCATTTACGCCTCCCTCAGCTGGCTGACCACCAAGCTGAACAGCCCCCAGCTGGACCCGTACGACAAGTGGGTGGCCCAGTGGAACAGCGCCTGCACCTACCCAAAGCCCTACGGCATCTGGCAGTACACGGACAGGCTGGCCATTGGCGGCCAGGTGTTTGACGGCAACTGGGCCTACAAGGACTACCCCGCCATCATCCAGGCCATGAGCAGCCAACAGGAGGGAGCGAGCTTGACCGAAGCAGACGTGAAAAAGCTGGCCCGGCAGGAGATGGAAGCCTACTTCGCGGAGCTGGCGAAGAAGCCCGTCTCCCCCTGGGCCCAGGCGGCGGTGGAGTCCGTCCTGGCCCGGGGCCTGATGCGCGGCGACGCGGACGGCAGCTTCCGGCCCCAGAGCTTCATCACCCGCCAAGAGGTGGCGGCGGTGCTGGAAAACCTCTCGTGAACAGGGAAAGGGCTGTCTTTGCGGGCAGCCCTTTTTCTATTTGTGCGCGCGCCGCCGGGCCAGGAGAAAGGCGGCCAGGTTCAGCACCGCTGTGCACACCAGCAAAACCATCGCCGCCAGAAACCGGGCGTTGGCGGTGTCCTCCACCGTGGCCATGTCCTGCTCCACAAAGCGGGCCAGCAGGAACAGCTGGAACGTCACCGCCAGCGTGGTGAGGAAAAAGCTGCCAGCGGCCCAGGGGCCCGGCTTCCCCCGGCGGGCCATGCACACCACCGGCAGGGCCATCGCCCCCAGGCCCAGTACGATGCTGATGAGTTCTGGATTTAACACCCAATTCTTCCAACTCATAGGAACAACTCCTTTCTCGTGCCGTATGAATTTCCTCAAACTTTTTGCAGCTTCACCCCGCCAAGAGCTGGGCCCAGGTCAGAAAGGCGGGGATTACAAAGGGCTTCTTTTTCATGAAAATCCCCC
>FR893753.1:0-3669 GCA_000435395.1 Firmicutes bacterium CAG:94 | reverse complement strand
GGCGGCGGCGCGGACCAGCCACAGCGCCAGCAGGTGGGCGGGGTAAAACACATAGAAGAACCACTTGCCTTTTTTCGAGCCGGGCTGGCCGTTGTACAGGGCCACCAGCCCCACGCCGGCCAGGGCGAACGCCGTCTGCCGGGCCGTGTACCAGAACTGGGCCGGGTTGCCCACCCACCACAGGGGCGAGGAAAACCCGCCGAAATTGTTCACCACAATATAGAGAAAGGCCACCACCGAGCCCAGGGCGATGATGCGGGCGGGCTTGCTCTCCCAGAACAGGTAGGGCAGCAAAATGCACAGCACCCCAAAGCCGCCGTAATCCGTGCCCAAAATCTCGCACAGCAGGACGATAGCCGCCACGGGCGCCACCGCCGCCCAGGCCCAGCGCCTGCCCTTGCTCCTGCAGAACTTGACGATCTGGCAGCAGGCGGCCCCGGCCAGCAGGGTGAAGAACACATTGAAAAGGCCAAAGGCCGGGGAACCGGCCCTCAGGGCCAGGCGGTAGGGAATCTCGGAGAGGACGGCAAAAAGCAGCAGCCGCCCCAGGTAGCGCCGGGCGCTGTGGGTGTACACGCACCCTTGGGCGATGCCGTAGGCGAAGATGGGAAAGGCCATCCGGCCCACATCCCGCATGGGGTCGTACCAAGAGAAGGGGAACAGTCCTCCCATCACCGCCGCCGTGTGGTCGATGAACATGGCCGCGATGGCCACCCATTTCAAGACGTTCCAGGTCATGGGGATGCCTCCTTTTTCAAAGGATGGGATAAACCTTCCACCCCCATCATAGCACGCCCGGGCAACAAACACAATTTAAATCGAAGTCTCCAGCGGAAATTCGGCAAAAAAACAAATGTCCCCTTCTATTTTTGGAGGAGGGGACAAAAGGGCCCAGCCGGGCGCGGGGCCGGAAGACAAGAAAAAGCGCCGGTGGCTTGGCTCTTCCAAACACCGGCGCTTTCAGCGGGGACTTATTCTGGATAGTGCAGGTTCTTCTCGGTGGGGTGCTCCAGCGCCTCGGTCAGGTACTTCTTGGCCAGGAACCGCGCCATGGGCAGGTTCTGGTCCAGGTAGTTGCCGCAGTCCTTGGGGGCGGCGCCGGGGATCTCCCCCTCATACCCCGCGATAAAGCGGAAGGTGTCCCGCACCAGGGGCACCGCGTCCTGGGCTTGGTAATCCCCGGCCAAAATGAGGTAGCAGCCGGTGCGGCAGCCCATGGGCCCAAAGTAGATGACCTTCTCCTTCCAGTGGGGCTCGTTGCGCAGATAGGTGGCGGCCAGGTGCTCGATGGTGTGGAGCTCGGCGGTGTTCATCACCGGCTCCCGGTTGGGCGCGCACATCCGCAGGTCAAAGGTGGTGAGGACCTCTTGCCCCACGTGGTCCTTTCGGGACACATAGACCCCGGGGAGCAGGTCCAGGTGGTTTACTGTAAAGCTCGCGATTTTTTCCATATTGCTCTCTTTCACCGCTTTTTACTTCCCGTAGCCGTTGGGATGGCTCTCGTGCCACTTCCAGGCGCTCTGGATAATGGTCTCCAGGTCGTCGTATTGGGGCTTCCAGCCCAGGATGGTCTTGGCCTTCTCGCTGCTCGCCACCAGCTGGGCGGGGTCGCCGGCCCGGCGGGGGGTGGTCTGGGCGGGGATGGGATGGCCTGTCACCTTGCGGGCGGTGTCGATGACCTCCTTCACGGTGAAGCCCACGCCGTTGCCCAGGTTGAAGATGTTGCTCTCGCCGCCCTTGTTCAGATACTCCATGGCCAAAATGTGGGCCTGGGCCAGGTCGGTGACGTGGATGTAGTCCCGCACGCAGGTGCCGTCCCGGGTGTCGTAGTCGTCGCCGTAGATGGACACCTTCTCCCGCTGGCCCAGGGGCACCTGGAGAATCAGGGGGATGAGGTGGGTCTCGGGGTGGTGGGCCTCGCCAATCTGGCCGGACTTGTGGGCGCCGCAGGCGTTAAAGTACCGCAGGCTCACATAGCGCAGGCCGTGGGCCTGGCCCACCCAGTGGAACATCCGCTCCATCGAGAGCTTTGTCTCGCCGTAGGTGTTGGTGGGATGGGTGGGGTCGCCCTCTAAAATGGGGATGTTCTCCGGCTCGCCATAGGTGGCGGCGGTGGAGGAGAACACGATCTTGTCCACGCCGTGGGCCACCATGGATTCCAGCAGCACCTTGGTGCCGCACAGGTTGTTGTCGTAGTACTTCAGGGGGTTTGTCATGCTCTCCCCCACCAGGGAGTTGGCCGCGAAGTGGATGACCCCCTGGATGGGCTCCTTCTCAAAAAGCCCGTCCAAAAAGGCCCTGTCCCGGATGTCCCCCTGATAGAACCGCGCCTTGGGGTGGACCGCCTCTTTGTGGCCTGTCTCCAGGTTGTCCGCAATCACCACGTCCACGCCGTTGTCAATCAGCTCGTAGGCTGTGTGGGAGCCGATGTAGCCGGCCCCGCCCAGTACCAAAACCGCCATGCTGCCTTACCTCCTGTGTAAAATTTTCCGCGGGCAGTTGCTTTCTGCCTCTATGATTATTATAATGAGAACGGAAGCAAAAAAACAACAAGGATATTGGCCTATTCTTTTCTTATATTGAGGTATTTATGGAACTTTTGGTCAACGAGGAAAAACGGGAGCTGAAAAGCCACGGCACCTTCCAGTTTCCGGTGAACATCAGCCGCAAGCGGCTCTCCTCCTACGGCACGGGGGCTTTCCCCTGGCACTGGCACGACGAGGTGGAGCTGACCTTGGTGCTCTCGGGGAAAATCGACTACCGCGTCAACGAGAGCCAGTACCTGCTGCGTGCCGGGGAGGGCCTGTTCTGCAACGCCGACGCCCTTCACGCCGGCAGCCGTGTGGACGGCGCGGACTGCGACTATGTGTCCCTCACCTTCCACCCCCGGCTGCTGGGCGGGTACGAGGGGTGCATTCTGCGCAGCAAGTACGTGGACAGCCTGGTGGGGGCCTTCCCCTCCCTGCGGCTCTCCCCCCAGGAGAGCTGGCAGCGCCACATTTTAGAGGCGGTGGAGAAAATCTACCAGCTCTCCCAAAGCCAGCCAGAAACCTACGAGCTGGAGGTGCAGCGGCTGCTGCTGGGCATCTGGAGCGGCCTGTACCGCCACCGGGGAAACCAGGCGGCCGCCCCCGCCGGGCCCGAGCGGGTGGAGNCCCGCCGGGCCCGAGCGGGTGGAGCGCCTGCGGGTCATCCTCTCTTACCTGCACGAAAACTACGGGGAGAAAATCACCCTGGAGGACGTGGCCAAGCAGGTGGGCCTGTGCAAAAGCGAGTGCTGCCGGTTTTTCAAGCGGCAGATGGGGCAATCGCTGTTCGACTACCTGCTGGACTACCGCATCGGCCGCAGCCTGGCCTTGCTGGAGGAGGGCGTCGCCACTGTGGCGGAGGTGGCCTCCCAGGTGGGGTTCTCCAACCCGGCGTACTTCTCCAAGGTGTTCCGGGCCAGGATGGGCCGCTCCCCCCGGAAGTATCAAAAACAGGGCGCCGCCGTGGGGCCGGAAGGGGGCGACGCCCTGTGAAAGGAGAAGTGCGCGCCTTTTCCCTGGAGGGCCGGCCCTGCGCCTGCTGCGTCCCCCAGGGGGAGGGACCCTTCCCCCTGCTGGTGCTCTGCGGCTGGGGGCTGGAGGAAAAGCTGCCCCTCCTTGCCCAGGAGCTGCCGCCGGTGGT
>FR893752.1:12185-31694 GCA_000435395.1 Firmicutes bacterium CAG:94 | reverse complement strand
TGTTAGCTCTCTATGCCCGCAAATCTGTAGAACGGGAAAACAGCATCAGCTGTGAAACCCAAATTGAGTATTGCAGGATGATGATCCGCCCAGAAGAACGGGGGGAAAAGGTGGTCACCTTCATCGATAACGGCTATTCCGGAGGGAATATGAACCGGGATGGGTTTCAGAAAATGATGGGGTTGGTCCGCCAAGGTAAGGTCAGCAAGGTGATTGTGTATAAGCTGGACCGGATGAGCCGCTCCCTTTCCGACTTCATGAACATCCTGCAAGAGTTTAAGGAAAATAAGGTGGAGTTTGTGTCCTCCCAGGAAGCGTTTGACACCTCCTCCCCTTATGGGGACTTGATCGTCAAAATCCTGATGGTTTTCGCCGAGTTTGAGCGGACATCCATCATCAACCGTGTCTCCCAGGCCTACCTCCATCGCAGCGAGATGGGCTTCTACATGGGGGGACGCAGGCCCTACGGCTTCCAACTGGTGCCCACGGTCATCCACAACGTTAAAACGAAGAAGCTGGATCCTATCCCTTCTGAGGCGGAGCAGGTTCGGTATCTCTTTGAGGTATATGCCCAGGAATCCGTTTCCCTGCGCAGGCTGGTGGATATCATGAACGCTGAGGGCAAACAGCCATTGGATGGCAGTCACTGGACTACGGCAAAGCTTTCCACCCTGCTGAAAAACCCCATTTACGTCAAGGCGGATTCCAACGTGTACGACTACTACGACCGCCACGGGACGGAAATCGTTACGGATGTCTCCCAGTTTACGGGAGAGTTTGGTGCCCAGCTCTATGGACACACCAAACACCAGGCAGGCAACCCGGATTGGTCGGATATGCGGCTGGTGCTGCTGAGCCACCCTGGAATCGTGGATTCCGATATCTGGCTGAAATGCCAGCGCAAACTGGAGAAGAACCGGCAGATCACCAACAGCTACAGCAACACGACCAGCTGGTTGGCGGGCAAGGTGGTATGTGAGCCATGCGGCCACACCATGACCACCATCAAGGGGAAGCCGGGCAAGGACGGCCAGGTGCGGCGATATTTCAACTGTACCGGTAGGTCTCAGCGGGTCTGTCAAGGCCCTAAGGTGACCATCTATGCGGAAGACCTGGAAAATATGGTCTACCAGTGCATCGCCGACAAGTTGGTAGGGCTGAAAGAGGCTAAGTACAGCTCTCACAAAGGCAGTGGAGAGCTCAACGATCTAAAGCTGAAAGTCAAGGCCATTGAGCGGACAGAGAAGCAGTTACTGGATACGATACTGGCTGGTGGCTTCAACGAGGATCTATTGACCATCGCCAACCAGAAGGCCAGCCAGCTCAAGCGGGACCGTCTGGCTCTCTATGAGCGGATGGAGGAATTGAAGAGCCAAGAGGACCAGGCTGGCGCTGTGGTCAACCTGGCCAAGTCCTGGAAGACCGCTGATTATCAACGGAAGAAAGCGGTCGCCATGATTATGATACATAAGATCCTCATCAACGAGGATGGGGATGCGAAGATTATATGGAATGTTTGATTGAGAACCGCCAAGGCAGCTAGGCCCTGGCGGTTTCGTCTTTTCTTCGGAGCGATTCACCCTCCTCCTTGACAGACGGCGTCCCGTTGGGCTAAAATTGTTGTAGAGAAAGAGACGTTGGGAGGGTATGGCATGATCCTATACCACGGAAGCAAGAGCATTGTGGAGTTTCCGGAAATCCGGGTACAACGATACAACAAGGATTTCTATTTTGGGTTTTACTGCACCCTGTACCCCGAACAAGCCATTCGCTGGGCCATCCGATTTGATGGAATTGGCTGTTTGAACGAATACTCGTACACACCGGATGACAGTCTAAAGGTAAAGCGATTCCCGGAGATGACCGAGGAATGGCTGGATTTTATCGTGTCTTGCCGGCTGGGCCATCCCCATGACTATGACATTGTGGAGGGCCCCATGGCAAACGACACCATCTTTAACTACGTTCAAAACTTTGCGGACGGAAAGATCAGCCGGGAGGCGTTCTGGGCACTGGCAAAATTTAAGCATCCCACTCATCAAATCAGCTTCCACACGGCACGAGCCCTGGCGACCCTATCCTTTGTGAAGGGAGTGGAGGTTCGCAATGAAAAATAACAGCGCTCTGTTTTACACATGCAGCCTCATTGAATTCATCGGACGGGCACAGAAGCAAAAACGCTCCGCCGTGGTGGAACTTCTGGGCAGGGATGCCATCCTGCGCATCTACCAGTTTGCCGATGTCTTCCACTGCGAACCCATAGAGAAAACCGCCGATGACTTTATTACCCTCCGCCAAATTCCTCTTGGCTCCTTTGACAACGTAGCTGACTGCCGCTACGCGCTGCCGGACTACTGGACTATTGGCGAGGTCTACGAACGCCTGATTGAGGATGTCGTCCAAAGGGACGATGACCAGGCGGTTGTGGACAAGCTGGTGGAGGTCTTCACCTCCTGGATTGATGGGGCCATCTCCAACTTCAATTCCGACTTCTATTACCAGTCCCGAGATTACATTGCCACCTGCTATCGGGAGGGCGAAATCTGCGACTGAGGCTATGGAAAAATCCCCTGTGGGCGGTGGCCTGCAGGGGGTTCTCGTTTACTTAATTTGGTATGGTTTGCTTCGCCGAAGCGCTGAAAGTGGACGATTTCCCGCTCCCGCAGGAACTTGATGGGGTCCCGCACGTCGGGGTCGTCGGCGAAACGAAGGATGTTGTCGTAGGTCATCCTAGCTTTCTGTTCTGGTGCGATGCTGTAAGAACAACCTTTTTGCCTTACGGCCGGCAAAAACAGCTTTGGGCCTTAAAAATTCCAGTGTATCTCGATGGGGACATCCCGTGTCCCTGGAATCCGCTTGCCCACCAGGATGTAGTCGATAAGCTCTTCTACAATGTCCCGGGTCAGATGGTCTAGGTTGGTATATTGCTCAATGATTTCCCGGCGGTTATCCCCTGCTGCAATTTTATCCTCCAACGCAGCCAGTTGTTTTTCCCCCTCAGCTATCACTCGCTCCAGACGGTCGCGTTCCGAGACAAAGTCCCTGGACATCTCCACATAATCGTTCTCGGAGAGAAGCCCTTTGACCTTATCCAGGTACAGTTCCCGGATGCCTTTGGAATACTCAGCGGCCTTTCTCTCGTAGGCGTGCAGGTCCGCAGTAAGACGTTTTTTCTGCCCTTTCAGGGTGTCGCAAAACTCTATTTTCTGCTCCAACTCGTCCCGATCGAGATATTCGGCGGCCAGTTTCTTGATCTCCGCAATGACCATTTTCTCCAGCCGGTCCACGGAGATGAAGGAGCCAATGCACGCATCCTTGGCCACATGCCGGTTGGAACACTGCAGATAGTGCTGGCTCCCTCTCTGGGGGGAGGTTTTTGAGGAAAGCATGGTGTAACCGCAATTGGCACAACGGGCCTTCCGGGCAAACAGTCCAATATTGCCCGTGTCAAAGGGCTTCGCCCGCTGCGCTATGAGCGCTTGCACCTTGTTCCACAAATCCCGGTCGATGATGGGTTCATGGGTATTCTCCACGGTATACCACTCGCTTTTCGGCCGGGGTTTGCACTGTTTGGTCTTGTAGGAAACACTTCCCGTTTTGCCCTGGATCATATTGCCGATATAAACTTCATTTACCAGCATGTTCGAGATAGCGAAATACTTCCACAGGGTACTATTCTTTCGTTTTGGCTGCTGATACCGCAGCCCTTGACGCCGTTTGTACTCTGTTGGATTGGGTACTCCCCTATCGTTGAGCATTCTGGCAATGGAAGTTTTGCCATGCCCTTGGGAAAACAGCGTAAAGACTTCGCGAACCACAGCAGCGGCTTCCTCATCAATGATGAGGTGGCCTTTCTGCTCCGGGTCCTTCTTATATCCGTAAGGGGCGAAGGCCCCAATATGGAAGCCATTGACCCGCCGGTTCGTAAGGACGCTGCGGATATTCTCGGACATGTCCTCCAGATACCACTCGTTTACAAGCCCGTTGATTTGGCGGGATTTTTTGTTTCCCTTGTTGGCTGTATCCGCGTTATCTACAATACTGATGAACCGGATGCCCCAGATGGGAAACAAACCGTGGATGTACTTCTCCACAAGTTCCAGCTCGCGGGTGAACCGGGACTGGGTCTTACAGAGGACAATGTCAAACCTGTGCAGTTCCGCGTCTTTCAGCAGCCGGTTAAATTCCGGGCGGCGCCGGTCGGAACCGGTGTAGTCATCGTCGCTGTAAACATTGTAGAGTTCCCACCCCTGTTCCATGGCGTACTGCAGCAACATGGTCTTCTGGTTCTGGATGCTGTTGCTATCGTCGGTCTCAAACTTTTTGTCCCTGTCCTCCTCGGACAGGCGGCAGTAAATCGCTACTTTCATGTTCATATCCCCTTAGAGATAGGAACAAGCTGTTTCTTGTTTATTATACCACACAAGAAGCAGGATGTCATTGTATTTTTCCATATTGGAGCTGTTTGTTTTTTTCGATCCGGTTTATCATTTCGATCCACTTTCTGGTGAAAGCTGCTTTTGAGGTTGTGGCATCCCCGTTTTTGAACACATTTGTGCAAATCGCCGGATGCGAACTGACATGTTCCATTGAAATCCTCCTCTCGCATTTTGGAGACGCGTGAACGTATATGTTTTCTCGCAAGTCCCCTATTCCCATCCTATTCGCCTCCTTTCCAAGAAGTTCCACGTTGTGCTGCCTATGGAAACTAAGTGGATCCACCTGCTTTGAACCGTCCAAAAGGCTTTGGGAACGCAGTTGAGTCCGTCTGCCTGTAGCTACCAGGCCATAGAGAGTTTCTCTCTCCCCGCATGCTGATGCCGGGCCGCCCGATGCTGTGAAGCGTCCAAGGCGGAAGTACCATTGTGGCCGGCTGGGTCGTCGCGTCCCGTGGGCGCCACCCACGATTTGTTCGCCTTCTCCAAAGGCGCGCTCTCCAGCCGGGGATGTGACGGGCTGTTATGTGGTTTTCAAGGTGCTTGAAGTAGGATGCCTTCATACTATAAGAACGGTAAAATTTCGCGATTTCTATCACCTTCTCAAAAAAATTTTTAAAAAAAGCCATTGCCAGAAAAAATCCTGACAATGGCTTTTAGGACGCAGTCCCCCGAAACGCAACAAAGTGCCAGAAAGCTAGGCTCTCTGACACTTTGAAACAAGTCACTTTCGTCACGCAACGCAACGGGGATACTTCTTAGCTAGAGTATATCACATCCTCTCCTGGTCAGCAAGATTCAATCCCACTTAATCCATAAATTTTGCGAATTTGGGGATCGCTGTCACAAGATGCAGGAAAATCTCCTGCCGAAAATCCTCATCCAGCTTCCCGTTTACCACGCTGGCGTGGTCTATCATCGGCTTGTACAGGATGAAAATCTGCTCCATGGCAACCTTATCTCCCCGCACGGCCTTTTCCAACACTTCACGAAATTCTCGATCCTTCATTTTGCACCTCCCAGCCGTTTCCGCAACAGCTTTACCGCCCTCGATTTCCGAACATAGACTTGCTCCACAGGACAGTGAAGCAAGTCCGCTACTTCCCTCGGTGAGAATTCCCGCACCATCAATAAAAACAAGACCTCCTGGTATGTTCTTGGCAGGGACTGGTAAGCCTCCGCCAGAGCATCCCATTGAAAATCAAATCCCTGAGCCGCAGTCTTTTCGGAAAAATGGTCTGTTCGGCTTTGCCATAGGGCTTCCAGGGAGACTGGCCTGTGTTCAAACTCTCGGAAATAGTCGGTCTTGAAATTCTTGATGGTTTCCTGGAGAAACCGTGTGAACCTCCCACGCAGGGGATCTCTTCCCGTAGTATCCATAAATCATGCCTCCTGGCCATGCCATCCCGGCAGACGGGACGACATGCCAAGATGGCATGAAAATTTTGGGTTTTCTTCTTGCGGGGCAGGCCCCATTAGACACCCATGGGAACCACCCCCTCTCCAGGGGCAGACAAAAGGGGCGCAAAATGCTAAAGCACTTCGCGCCCCTTTTGAATTCTTCTGTTTTGCTGTGTCTAGCTTGTTTTCACCGCGCTGAGAAGACGAAAAAATCTTGCCCTTCACTCTGCGTCTATCGTCACAGGACGAAAAGACTTCTCTTCCACACTGCCACCTTCTCACCGTGTACAACAAGCTAGTTTCACACACACATCATAACATAATGGAATCTTTGTATCAACAATATTCTGTATGGTTCTATCGTGTAGTTATCCTAGCTTTGAAAAAGCTCCAAGTTCTCCAGCATCTGGGAGATGTCCGAATCGAGCTCTTCCTCCACGGCGGGATCGGCTTCCTGACTGGAGACCGGCAATGAGGCCAGCTTCTCCTCCACCAGCCGCCGCACCAGTTCTTCCAGCTTTTCCCGGCTCATAGCGGACTGTTGTTCTATCTTGACGCGCACCTCCGGGGTTTCCCACTGGGGGTTCCGATCGAGGTATTCGGCCAAGGCCGCCACTACCAGGCTGCTTTTCCGTTTTCCCAGCCGCTCCAGCACCTCCCCTACTCGGATATGCTCCTGGGTGTCTGCGGGAAACTGCAGGTTGAACCGGTAGACTCCATCCCTCTTCATGACCGCAGCTGGTGGGCCGCCAGCATCTCATATCCAATGGCGTTGGCTTTGGGGTCCTCCACAAAGTCTGCCTTGGCCACCATGGGGGACCCTTCCAGCAGGGGCCGGAACAGGCTGCTACCTCCGCCGATGAAAATAGCGGGGTTGGTGCGCAAGTCCACTCCCAGCTCCCGCAGCTGGTCCAGGATGTCTTTGGCGTGAGTCTTCGCCGCCTCCTGGATGGTCTGCTTGACCTCCTGGGGAAGGATGGTCTCTCGTCCCAGCAGCACATCGCTGATGAGCTCGTCATCCACCATCATGTCATACTGGGCGTTGACTTTCCCGATAATCGCGTTGTCCATGGTGATGACGCCGCTCTCCAGGCTGCGGCAGAACTGCAGGTCCGGCTTCCCGCCCCGGAGGAGCAGCACATCCGTGGTAAAGCCGCCGATGTCCACAAGGAACACCCTGGGAGTTTTCAGCAACTGTCCGCTCAGGGGGATCACCGCGGCGTAGGCCTGGGGGTAGACCAACACACGCCGGATGTCCAGGTGGATGGGCTGCTCCTTGTAGGTGAATTTCACCACACCCCGGCGGAAGTACTGGGCAAACTTTTCCCGGAGCATGCCATAGTGCTCGGGAGGCAGGCCCACGGCCAAGTCGATTTGTTCGAAGGGAAGCAGCGAGCCCCGGCGCTCCAATTCCCGGCCAATAGCGAACAGGGTGAGGACAAAGAACCGGCTGTCCCAGGTCTTGTCCCGCATGTAAGGCAGGCGCTTTCCAGACAGAGTCCAGTAGCTGCCCACATACTCCACCACTTCTTCCGCAATGGGTGGCTTCACCTTGTGTTCTGACAGGCCGGAGAGAAAAGCTGTATGGGGCGTCTTGATGGCGTAGTTTCCGTGGTCGATGGCGATAAGCATGGCGAATCCTCCTTTAATTATTCCTTGTCTGTATTACACTGGTACTGTGCGCGTTTTACAACCAAAAACGCATCCTTGCGAAAAAAGAAGAGACGGATCGCTCCGCCTCTTCCCCTTTCACTTTGGGCCGCACAGGCGGCCCCAGCAGCAAGTAGATTTTAAGACCTGTGTGGGTGGAAGAAACACCCCAATACAATGGGCGCCTTCATCATTTTCCTTTTTACTTATCTCGATAATGAGAACCACACTGAACAATCTTAATAACATCGTTTTCTATGCGGTAGACGATACGGTTTGCCTCGTCAATTCTACGGCTCCAATACGCAGAAAGGTCGCCGCTCAGTCGTTCCGGCTTGCCGATGCCTTCGTATCCATTGCGGTCGATGTCCCTGAGCAGTTGAAGAATTCGCCGGAGAGTCTTTCGAACTTGTCTCATCCAGTACTCGAAATCCTCCCATGCCGCATCTGTCCACGCTTTAATCATCCAAATCCACCTCATGGACAGTGCCGCCAGTGGACTCCATTTGCGCGATGGATCTTCTAAGCCTAGCCAAGTTCTCTTCTGAGTAAAAAGGATCCACAGATACCTCAAAAGGAAGTCTTTTCTCGCGAGTCATCTTCTTGGCGAGCATGGTAATGGCTGTTGTCATAGACAACCCAAGCTCGTTACACACTTTATCAAAGTCGCTTTTTAGGGAATCATCCATTCGAACGCTTAAAGTTGTTTGTGCCATGATACACACTCTCCTTTCATCCTTATTATAGTGCAACGTTATAACACTGTCAATACATTGTTCTTAAAAATGTGAAAAGGCGGATTCCTCCGCCTCTTCTCCGTTCGCTTTGGACCGCACAGGCAGCCCCAGATGTAGTCGGCCAAGCCCCTCATACTGTGGGGCTCAGGGATAGGTCTTCCTATCTTCAGTTTACCGTTTTTTTCATAGCGCCCAGTTTTCCAGTTGCAAATCCGGCACCCGTTCAAATTCCCGGACATTGTTTGTCACAAGGGTGAGACCCTCTGCCAAGGCGTGCCCGGCAATCAACATATCCAAGGGGCCAATGGGCGTTCCCTTGTTTTGCAGGTACGTCCGCAGTGCACCATACTCAGACGCGGCTGCCGCCCCAAAGGGCAGGATGCTCAGCGGGGCCAAAAAACGTAGGAGAGCCTGCTCGTTCTTTGCGGGGTTGGAGCTATGCTTCATGCCAAACTCCAATTCTGCCAGCGTGATAGAGGAAATGCAAAGCCCTCCGTCCAGCTCCTCTCGGAACCGCCGCAGTACCTTTTCCGGTTTGTTCTTCATCACATAGATGCAGATGTTGGTATCCAGCATATACGTCATAGGCTATCCCGCTCCTCCTGCCCCCCCTGGTCGCGGCCGTTTTCAAAAATATCCTCGGTAAAGCTGTTTACACCGTCCATAAAGGTGTTCCACAGAGACTCCTTGGGAACCAGCAGGACAGCGTCACCCAAGCGCTGGATGACCACCTCGTCCGCATTGAAGCGGTACTTTTGGGGCAGGCGCACAGCCTGGCTCCTTCCGTTTTCAAAGATTTTTGCGGTATCCATGATGACCACCTCCTATTATGATATATACCACGATATATATTCTGTGTCAAGAAGTTTTCGGCAATTCATTTTATTTCCATAAAATAGCGCAAAGAAGAGACGAATCGCTCCGCCTCTTCCCGTTCACTTTGGGCCGCACAGGCAGCCCCAGATGTAGTCGTCCAGGCCCTTGTACCGGGGGTCCCACAGGTAGGTCCCGTAGGAAATCCCACACCGGTCCAGCAGGTGCGCCAGGTTCTCCTGCCCTGCCCGCACATGGGGATTGATGAGATAGTCCATATCAAAGGCAGTCATGACTTTCTCCATTCCCGCGGCTTGCAGCTTCTCCAGGGCAGGTTTCAGCTGGGACAGGGAGTTGACCCCTGCCACTGCCAGGACAGTCTGGCCTGTCAGGAAGTGGATCACATCGGCTTTCATAGGGCCTTCGGTCAGGAGCACCAAGGGCCTTGGCTCCCCCGCAAGGTGGACCCAGGTCTTGGCGCCGCAGCCCTCCTCCAATCCATTGCTGGACAACCAACGGAACTTCCGTTTCTCCACATTGTCCAGGCGGACTTGCAGGCCTTGGATCTGGCCCTGGACATCCCGCACCGGGATGAGGATTCCCCGGCCGGGGATTTTCAGCGTCCACTGGCTCAGTTTTTTGTAAAAACCAGGAACACCGGCCAAGTACAGGCCCTTCTCCCGCAGGCGCTTTGCCAGGGAAGAAAATCCCAGCACCGGGGTGGTCTTATACCCCAGCCGATGGATTTCCTCCGGGCTCAGGCCCCGAGACAGGAGATTTTCCCGGTGGTCGGAGGCCAGGGTCAGGCTTTGCAGCAACGCTGTGTAGGTGGCGTGGCGTTCCTCCACGCCGGTGAGGGGGTTTTCCTCCACCGCCGGCAACCGAGCCTGCTGAGGGCGGAAAATTTTCCCTTTCCGGTCCAGGAGCTCCTCCAAGGCCTTTTCCCGGGGGATTTTGGCGTAAAAAGCGTACAGATCCAGCACGCCGCCGGAAAACCCGCACCGGGGGCACCGGAACACATCCTTGCGCAGGTTGATGTTCAGGTGCTTACCCTTGGGCTTGTCCTCACAGCAGGGGCAGGGAATGTTGTAGCTGCTCTTCCCGGCGGGAGGGGTGGGCAATCCCAGCAGGGGGATGACGTCCACCATGTGAAAAAGCTCCATGTTACCTCCTTTCCGGGGCTGTCCCCAAGGTCAAGACGCTGTCTGTTCCAGGGCATAATCACAGAGCAATTTGGCCGCTTCTGAAATTTGGGAGTTCCCTGTAAACTTGTTGGCCACCCAGGAGATGGCCCTGGGGTCCAACGTGAGCACGTCCCCCAGGGTTTTTCCCTTGTACTTGGCGATGGGACAGGGTGTGTTCATGGCCTGGCGCAGCTGCTCCTCCGGGCTGGGTTCTTCCGCCTCGTAGGCCGGTTCCTCCGGTTTGGAGGTGGGCGTTTCGGTGGCTAGTTCCTCCGGGGAGCTTTGGGAGTAATCCTCCCCCGCCGCGCCGAACTGTAGGCCAAAACCCGCGTTGCGCAGGGCAACGCCCACGGCGGCAGTCTGGGCCCATTCCCTGGGGGAAACCGAGGGATGGTCCGGGTCAGGCCCACGGGAGGCGGTGGCTTCCGCCAGGTAGCACTCCAGCCCATCCTTATAGCTGGGATAGACCCGGGCTTTGGCCACAAAACAGTCTTTGGCAGGTGTCACTTCTACCGCGATGCGGCCCTCCGGGTACTTCAGCCGAAACCAGGCCATCTGGATCATCACCGGGAGGCGCTTGCGGACCTCCCCGGTGTTCATGTCCGTATACTCCACCGCGAAGGCAGTGGGGTCAAAGCCCTCCACCCGGTTGATCTCGCAGAGCTTTTGGTATTGTTCTTCCTTGCTCATTTCTGATTTGCCTCCTCTCCAACGGGGACGTAGGTGTTGCGCAGCTGCACCCAGGCCACCAAAACCGTGCCGACCATGGCGGAAATACTCTGCCGGTACTGCTCCGGGCTTTTGGCCTGGAAGCTGGAAAAGCGCTTCCGGCAGTCTGCCACGATCTTGGCCAGGTTTTCCCCAGCGGCCTTCCGTTGGGCCTTCCCCTTCTCCTGGACGGGGGCGCCAAAGGCGTGCTCCTTCCCGGCGCAGAACAGCACGGCGTCTACCAGCTGGTAGTGGCCAACCAGTTCCCGGGTGTCGGTGGTGACTGGGGCTGTCTTACACAGCATCTGGCAGGTTTCCAGAACCTGGATGCGGTACAGCAGCTCCTGGTAGACCATCGTGTCCCCAAGGGTCATTTTCCCCGCCTGGAGCAGGGGTGCGAAGCTCAGCTTCCGGTTGCGATATTCATCAAGATACGTTGCCATGTTGGTTCTCCTCTCGCAGTTGTTCCAGCCGGTCTAAAATTCTCCGGGCCAGCTGGGTGTTTCGGTGTTCTGTGTCTGTGCGGCGGATGGCCATGCACAGGGCTTTCCTCTCCCCCACCAGGATCACCCGCTTTTTCGCCCGGGTGATGGCAGTGTAGAGCAGGGGCCGGTTGAGCATGACGGCGTGGGCGCTCTGGACGCTGATAATGACAGAATCGTACTCCGCCCCTTGGCTCTTGTGGACGGTGGTGGCATAGGCCAGGTCCAGCAGCTCCAGCTTGGAGCTGTCGTACTTCTTGACTCGGCCGTCCCCGAAATCCACCGTCACCAGGAAGTCGCTGTCCTCCCGGGCGATGGCCGTGATGGTCCCTATGTCGCCATTGCTCACATCTTCCACGTTGCGGGTCTGCATCACCTTGTCCCCCAAACGGAACAGCCGTTTCCCATGGGAAACCTCCGGCTTGTCCGGGGACTTGGGGTTGACCCATTCCCGCAGCTTGGGATTTAAGGCGTTCACCCCGGTCTCCGTCTTTTTCCGGAACGGGGACAGCAGCGCCACATTGTCCACCCCGAAGCGCCCCACCTCTCGTAGGTAAAGCTCCTCGATCAGGCCGGCGGAGCACTCCAAATCCGCGCTTTCGATGAACTCAAAATCCGGGCCGTATTCCAAATGGAGGTTGCCCGCCCGGATCAGGGCGGCGTTGATGGCAATGGGGCTGCCCGCGTCCTGGCGGTAGATCTTGGTCAGGCGCACCACGGGGATCTGGCCGCAGGAAAGCAGTTCCCGCAGCACCGCCCCCGGCCCCACGCTGGGCAGCTGGTCGGCGTCCCCCACCAGCACCACCTGGCACCCCGGCTTTAGGGAGCGGAACAGGTTTTCCGCCAGGTAGATGTCCAGCATGGACGCCTCGTCCACCAGGACCAGGTCGGCGTCCAGGGGTTCCGGCTCGGAATAGACACCGTCCTCCCCGGCCAATAGCTTCAACGCCTTATGAATAGTGGCTGCGGGCACGCCGGTGGATTCCTCCATCCGGCGGGCGGCCCGGCCTGTGGGGGCGCAGCACTGTACGGTGTTGTTGGGGCAGAGCTTTTTGTACAGGGCCAGTAGAGCCTTTTGGGTCAAGGTTTTGCCCGTGCCGGGACCGCCGGTGAGGATAGTCACCGGGCTGCGGATGGCGGTAAGCACCGCCGTTCGCTGCTGGTCGTTGAGGGCCATCCCCAGCTCTTTCTCCACAGCGGAGAGCTTTTGGGGAAGTGCCTCCTCCACCGGCATAGCGTCCCTTTGCAGCAGGGCGGCGATCCACTGGGCCAGCTTTATCTCGGCCCGGGCGGTGGGCCAGCGGTACACCCACTGGTGGTAGGTGACCAGTTTGTTCTCTTCCACCAGGCGTCCTGCCCGCACCGCGGCCATGGCTTCTGTCAGGCCCTCGGTGCGCAGCAGCTTTAGGGATTGCCGGAGCAGGTCGTGCTTCTCCAAGCACAGATGGCCCCGCTGCTCCGCCTCCTGCAAGGTGTGGAGCAGGGCGGCATCCATCCGTTCCGGGGAGCGGGGGTCTAAACCCAGGCTCCGGGCAATCTGGTCGGCGGTGAGAAAGCCGATGCCCGCCACCTCACACAGCCGGTAGGGGGGGCGCCGCAGGATGTCCATGGTCTCCTTGCCAAAGGCTTGGTAGACCTTCACCGCCCGGTTGGGCGTGACCCCGTGGGGGACCAGAAAGGCCACCACGTCCCTGGCGCCCCGGTTTGCCAGGTAGGACTCCTGGATCTTTTTCAGCTTCCCCGCACTGATACCGGGGATGGACAGCAGCCGTTCCGGTTCTTCGTCCAAAATGCGAAGGGTGTCCGTACCAAAGGCTTGGAAGATCTTCTCCGCTGTTTTGGGGCCAATGCCCTTGATCTGCCCGGAGGATAGGTACCCGATGATTCCCTCCTTGGTGGGGGTGATGATTTCCTCATACCCTTCCACCTCGAATTGGACGCCGTACTTGCTGTCCCTGGCCCAGCGGCCTTTCAGCTCATAGGAGAGGTTTTCCCCTGTGGGGAGGAAAAATCCCACGGCTTTCACCTCCGTCACAGGGCGACCGGCGGCGTCCCGGAGCTTTTCGCAGGGCCGGTACAGGACGATGCGGTAGCCGCTGTCCTCCGGCGGCGGGACTTTTGGATAGATGAGCCTTTTAAACGTACACAGCAAGGCGTTCTCCTTTCTCCGGCTTAAGCCGGCTCAATGTGGACCTTTACCTTGCGGCTCTCGGAAACCTTCAGCACATCGCTGTACACGGAAGGGTACTTTTCCTTAAGCGCCTTGGAATCAGGCCGTTTTGTGGTTCTGGTGACAAAGTCGATGAGGAGCTTGTCCTTTGTGGTGGTGAGCACCCCGTGTTCGTGCTCCTTCATGACCTCGGCAATCCGCACACTGTGCGCTTCCATCTCCTTTTCATAGGTTTTGATTTCCTGGTTGCAGGAGGCGATTTTCTCCTGGAGCAACGCGATCTGCCGCAGGGAACGCTCGTATTTCGGCGAGAACTCCACCGTGGGCAGCCCCGGCAGGCTGGCGCCGTAAATGCGGGCCAGGGACTCCAAAGCCAGCTTGGGCTTTACGTCCTCCATGGTAGGAGGCTTGTCGTGCTCCAGGCTCCAGACCCACTGCTCCAGGCGCTCAAAAATCATGTCCTCTTTCGCTTTATCCCGGATGATTTCCGGCATGGCCAAATCCGTCCCGGGGTTGTTGCCCCAGACACAGGAGAAAGCGCCGTACTCCACATCCAGCACGGCCAGGTAGAAGCGAAGTTGGAGCTCGTAATAGAGGGGGATGGCGTCGTCCGCCCAATCCTCCGCCTTGTGGTAGGTGCAGCTTTTGCACTCCAGGATTCCCGGCTCCCCATCTTCCTGGCGGGTGTACCGCCGGTCAATGTTGGCCAAGGCATAGGGGTGGTCTGCGTGTTGGTACAGGAACGTGTCATCCGTGACCAGGTTTCCCGTCTTCTTCTCAAACCAGTGGGCGGCGATGGGCTCCAACAGGTGGCCCATCTCCAGCTGGTCCTCGTTGCTTTTGACAGGAGCTTTCATCCGGCCTTTCTTGATGAGCCACAGCTCCAAGGGTGTGGTCCAGGGGGACAGGCCGAAGATGGCTGCCACATCGCTGCCCCCTACGGTGTAGGGGATGTCCCCTTTGGGACCATGGGCCCGGCACTCCAGCCAGCGGTCGTTGGCCATACCGGCGCAGTCACAGAGGATGATGGGAGACGCCATCAGTACTCCACCCCCTTTGCCAGATCGTAGTCCTCCCACCGGAAAGTGAGGGCACGGGCCATGGACTCGGCAACTGCCAACAGCTTGCTCTCCGGGGCGTGGTCACAGCTTAAGAAGAAAGGGATTTCCTGCATGGCCAGAAACACGTCGTGGGCCGTGGCAGGGCAGCCTCCATAGGTCACCTCAAACTGGTGGATAGCCTCCAGTGCCGCCTTTTTGGGCAGGTTCAGCTTTTTGCACACCCGGGTCATGGCGTTGACCGGATAGTCCAGGTAGACGTTCAGCAGCTTTTGCAGCTTCCCGACAGAATCTTGGAACTGGGCAAAAAGCTGGTCCAGGGACTTGTCAAAATCCTCCACCTTGGCCCAGCACCGGTGGTCCACAGCCACGCAGCTGCCGATGTGGATGGGCGTTTTCCCTCCCTCCAAAAGGGCGATCACTTTGGCGGAGGACACGCCGATGTCCGACGTGAGGAACTGGACCGCGGGAGTCAGCCGGCTTTCCACACCGGTTTTGCCCCGAGCTGCCAGCTCCTGCTGATAGGTTCTCAGAAGCTCCTCTTTCTGACCGGGCAAGGTCCAGATGGCCCTGGTTAAGGTGTGGTCCCAGTACCCTGTTTCAAACTGGTTACCAGGGAAACGGCTGTCCAGCTTTGCCTGGAGCACTTCCAGCAGCTCGTCTGCGGGAAGTACTGCGTAATCCGCAGGCTCCCCCGAGTGAGCGGCGGCCACCTTTTCGTCCCGAATGAGGACCAGGGCGTCCGAAGTGAACACGTGCAGGCAATCGTTGAGGGTGCGGGCCAGCTTGGGGCGGCTGAGCTTCGGCAGCACGGAACCCCGCAGCTTGGCCCGGTCCAGCAGGCTTTTGTAGGCGGTGTCCCGCATGGGGTAGAGGTTTCCCTCCACCCGCATGGCCAGGCCCAGTCCCCGGACAGTGTCCCGCACCGCCTCCTGGCTGGTACCTGGGGCAAAGGCGGGAAGGTCTTCCGCCAAAGGGGATTTGCTGTCCAGGGGCTCGACGGTCAGGTCCCGGACACAGCAGCGGCGCCACTGGCTTTCTTGGCTCAGCCGCTGGTGGTAGGTCTGCATCTCCCCAAAGGAGGAGAACACGGTGGAATAGTTGTCTTGGCAGGTTTGCATACGGCGCTCCTTTCTGCGGTCCCCCGCAATGAAAAAAGCCGGCCTCCCGAAGGAAACCGGCTTGTGCCTGTGGAATTTGGCTGGAAAACAAAAAAGTGCCACCTGCCCACAGGGCAAATGACACTTTGCTACGAGATACTGTGTTCAGCTTCCGCCAAACTCCGAAACTACGGGTTTATTATAGCAGGCTTCCAGAGTGGAGTCAAGGAATCCGGGAATATATGCTTCTCCATCTGTTATGAATCAGAGGAAACAACATACCGGAACCTTCAAACAGGTTCCCGGCCCTTGCCATGCCAAAAGAAAAGGCGCAGCGGTTATTCCTCTATACCCTCGCTTTCAAGAAATTGTGCCACAGTCATGCACTTTGGATGCTCCATATCCAGGCTAAGAAAATCTTTGTCGCCTGTAAGAATAACATCCACATCCGACACAATGGCCGCGTTTAAGATCGGCTGGTCTTTTGCATCGCGTATCAGCTTTTCCGCATGGTCCACCGCAGGAATTAACTCATAGGACATCTCGGCCAACAGCACTTCGGCATCCGGGAGATACTTTGGCGCTTTCCGTCCGAGAATATCCCGCAGCCCTGCGATGTTGCGGTCACACAGAACTATTTCGTGATTGTCTGCGATGTAGAGCAAAGCCCGCGCAGGTTTGGAACGGGGAAAAACAATGCGGAAAACAGAACGTTTGTATCTACCAATATCCGCATGTTACCGTTCCTTTCCGTGCCGCACTTCATCTACAAGCGCCTGAATATCATCTTCGCTGGATACCCCCATCGCTTCAGCGGCTCCGGCAAAGGCTGCCTGCGCTTTTCGGATGGCCGCAGCGGAGGCGTTGCTGACGACGATCTCTCCATTTTGATTCTGGAAGAACAGGATTTTATCGCCGGATTTTAGGCCAAGCTGCCGCCTGATTTCCACCGGCACAGTGATTTGACCGTTTGCAGAGATTTTCGCCAAATTCATGAAGCTCACCCTTTCTATTCTTTAGAACTCAAGTTTTCCTTATCTCTGTTTCTATTATATCCCATGCGCCGGGGAAAGTAAACTCTTTCAGACCAAAAATGCAAGAGGAGGTGCTGCCGGTGGCTTTGGACTGGCTGCGCCGCAACCGGGAGCGGGACAACTGGTTCCTGCACGTGCACTTCTGGGACCCCCACACCCCCTACCGGGCGCCGGAAAGCTTTGGCAATCCCTTTGCGGAGGTGCCTTTGGACAGCTGGATCGACGAGACGGTCCTGGAGGAGCACAAGAAGGCGGTGGGCCCCCACGGCATCAACGAGCTGGGGATGTACACCGACCAAATCGCCCCGGGCTACCCCCGGATGCCGGGAAGCGCCCAGGACATGGCGGGGCTGCGGCGGGTCATGGACGGGTATGACACGGGCATCCTCTACGCGGACTACCTGGTGGGGCAGCTGTTGGACTTGCTGAAAGAACAGGGCCTCTACGAGGACACGGCCATTTTCATCACCTCGGACCACGGGGAGAACATGGGCGAGCTGGCCATCTACTCGGAGCACGGGACGGCGGACTACCCCACCTGCCACATCCCCTTTATCATGAAGTGGCCCGGCTGCAAGGCGGGCTCGGTGGACAGCGGACTTCACTACAGCCTGGATTTGCTGCCCACCATGGCCCAGCTGCTGGGGGTGGAGCCCTGGGAGAAGTGGGACGGCCAAAGCTTCGCCCCGGCTGTCACCGAGGGGAAGGCCGCCGGGCGGGAATACCTGGTGCTCTCCCAGATGGCCCACGTGTGCCAGCGCTCGGCGCGGTTTGGGGACTGGATTTACATCCGCACCCTCCACGACGGGTACCACCTCTTTGACAGGGAGATGCTCTTTAACGTGAAGGAGGACCCCCACGAGCAGCGGGACGTGAAGGCGCTGCACCCCGAGGTGTGCGCCCAGGGGGCCAAGCTGATTCTGGACTGGCAGGAGGAGCAGATGCTGAAATCCCCCAGCCCCGTTGACCCCATGTACACGGTGCTCCACGAGGGCGGGCCCTACCACACTCGGGGCCACCTGCAAGAGTACGCCCAGCGGCTGGAGCAGACCGGCCGCGCTCAAGGCGCCCAAGAGCTGCGCCGGCGGCATCCCAACGAGCCATAAGCAAACCAGGAAAGCCCCGCGCAAGCCGGGCTTTCCCTTTTGCCGCAACGTGGGGCGCGGCTTATTAGCCTACGTTAATTTGCTTTTTTATCTAAAATAGATTGACAGAAAAACAATATACGGTATAATATAGATACCAAATATTCTTACAATGTAATGTATTGGCAGCGATGCAGAGGTGAGTTCTCCCCCACGAAAGGCAACCGGAATCCTTTTGTAAAATGAGAAGTGAGGAGGAACACCGATTCTGGCAGTTTAGAAGTCATTCACTTCCGGTTTTACCAGTATAACGGGGATGGATCCGACATAGAGCCGGCCATGGAGGAAACGCTGACCAGCCTATCACAGGAGCTGGAAGCAGAGTATGGCCCTTCCACCATTTACGATAACGATTTAGAAGATATGCACTCTACAGTCCATCATTGGGAATCGGATGGTGGCGGCAAACATACCGTTATGCACTTATCACTCATGCGGTTTGAGGAACAACCTGATGTTTTGAATCTGGTTATGGGCTTGCATGAGATTCCCGAAACTGCGCAAGAATGACGAAACTACAACCAAACATTTGGCAGGAAGTCCCGCGGCAGTGGGGCTTTTTGCTGTTGCTGAAAAGGAGCGAGCCATGCGACACGTACACCTGCTTATCAAGCCGGCCTCTGGGCTGTGCAACCTGAACTGCCGCTACTGCTTTTACCACGACATTGTGGAGAAGCGGGAGCAGGCCTCTTACGGCCTGATGAAAGAGGACACCCTGGCAGCGGTGCTGGAAAAGGCCCTGGCCGCCGCCAGCCACAGCTGCACCATTGCCTTTCAAGGGGGCGAGCCCACCTTGGCGGGGCTGGCGTTTTTCCGAAAGGCGGTGGAACTGCAGCGGCGGCTCAACGTGAACCGGGTGCAGGTGTACAACTCCATCCAGACAAACGGGCTGCTGCTGGACAGCCAGTGGGCGGCGTTCTTCCGGGAGAACCATTTTCTGGTGGGGCTCTCTTTGGACGGGATGAAGGACACCCACGACCTCTACCGCCTGGACGCCCAGGGCCAGGGGACGTTCAACCGGGCGGCGCGTGTCCTTCAGCTGCTGGAAAGCCACGGGGTTGCGTACAATATTTTAACGGTGGTCAACAGGGCCACCGCCCAGCATGTGGAAAAGATATACCGCTTTTACCAGCGCAACCGCTGGGGGTATCTGCAATTTATTCCTTGCTTGGACCCCTTGGGCGAGGAGCCGGGAAGCCAGGAATATTCCCTGACGCCGGAGGCTTACGGGGACTTTTTGTGCAGGCTGTTTGACCTGTGGTACCGGGACGCCAAGGTGGGGCGGGCGCCGTCCATCCGGCAGTTTGAGAACTATGTGGAGATGCTGCTGGGCTATCCGCCGGAGGCCTGCGGCATGGCGGGCGTCTGTGGGATGCAGCACGTGGTGGAGGCGGACGGCTCGGTGTACCCCTGCGACTTTTACGTGCTGGACGGCTACCGCCTGGGCAACCTGCGGGAGGACAGCCTGGAGGAGGTAAACCAGCGGCGGAAAACGCTGGGCTTTGTGGAGCAGTCCCGAGCGGTGGACCCGGCTTGTAAGGCCTGCGGGTACTTCCCCCTGTGCCGGGGAGGCTGCCGCCGCTACCGTCCC
>FR893752.1:0-12172 GCA_000435395.1 Firmicutes bacterium CAG:94 | reverse complement strand
CGCCGCTACCGTCCCGCGGGAGAGGACGGCTCCCTGGGGCGCAACTGCCTGTGTGAGGGGTATAGGAAGTTCTTCGGCCACGCTTTGCCCCGGCTGCGGGAGTTGGCGGGAATGGCGGCGGGGAAGTTAGGAACCCATTCTTAGCTGCCTGAAACACACAGACAAGATAAAACCCGGTGCTATGTCAAAGCACAATGCATGGCAGGACAGTCTCGACAAGGATTGCCGTGCCATGCATTGTGCTTTCAGCTTGGGTTGCCGTAAACAAATCGGAAATAGGATTGCGTGTGCTGTTTTCCGGCAATGGCACGGCTTGTTTTCCCTATCGGCCTACTGTTGCTCTTTCCCTCTCCCCTGCCTCCGCATACGGCGGGCCCAGAGAAAAACCATCCCCTACGCTGCAACATGCCGCGCAGAGGATGGTTTTTGAAAGGAAAGAATCCAACTGTGTGAAAAGCGCTGTTCGCTGGTGAAAGCCTTAGCCCTTCACCGCGCCGGCCATCATGCCTTTGACCAGCTTATCCTGGAACACGATGAACAGGATGAGCATAGGCAGCACAGACAGCACCAGCACGGTTAAAATCAGGGGGATATCCAAGGAGTGCTCGCCCTTGAACTGGCCCAGGGCCAGGGGCAGCGTCTTGTTGGAGGGAGTTTGCAGCAGTGTGTTGGCAAAGGCGAACTCGTTCCACATGGACACGCCGTTGTAGATGGCCAAAGTGGACAGGCCAGACTTGGACAAGGGCAAAATGATGGAGAAGAAGCTGCGGTACTTGTTGCACCCGTCTATCTCGGCGGACTCCTCAATCTCCTTAGGGATGGTGGACATAAAAGCCGTTTGGATAAACACCGACATGGGCAAGGCGAAGGTCACATAGGGGCCTATCAGGGACCAGAGGGTGTCGTACAGGCCCATGTTGGTGGTCATCTTGAAAATGGGAATCAAGGTGACGTGCATGGGGATGGCCATCATGGCTACCACGCCGGCGTAGATGAGGTTGCGGAAACGGAACTTCATCCGGGAGAGCGGGTAGGCCGCGAAGGCGGAAATCATCAGCATCAGCACCAGCGAGATGGCCACCACAATCACGCTGCGGAAGAAATAGCCAAAAAAGCCATTGGCCACCACGTTGGAGTAGTTCTCAAAATACCAGGGGTCCGGCAGGTGGAACACACCCTGGGAGAGCATGTCAAACTGCTTGCGGAAAGAGTTCAAAATCATGAACAGGAAGGGGACCAGGGCTATCACCAGCCACACAATAGCAAAGAAAAACGCGATGCCCCATGCCAGCTTGCTCTTGGCCTGACTCTTCCGGTACTCGGCTTGCTGCTTTTTCGTTGCCATACTCAATAGTCCTCCTTTACGACAAATACTTTCTGGAACAGCAGGGCGATGGCGGTAATCAAGATGAACATGCCCGCCGCCACGCAGGAGCCGTAGCCCATGTTAAACTGCTGGAAGGACAGCTTGTACATATAGGTGGCCATCAGCTCGGTGCCGCCAGAGGGGCCGCCGCCGGTGAGGTTCCAAATCAGGTCGAAGTACTTCAGGGAGCCAATGAGGGACATGGTGCAGGCGGTTTTGAAAATGGGCATCAACAGGGGGATGGCGATTTTGAACAAGTACTGCCTGCGGTTGGCGCCGTCGATGATGGCCGCCTCGTAAATGGAGGTATCGATATTGCTGTACCCCGCGATGAAGTAGACCATGTAGAAGGGCGTAAACTGCCAGGCCATCACGCCGATGACGGTGTACAGCGCCTGAGGGTTGCGTCCCAGCAGGTCCACGGTGACATTCTTGCCGGCGATTAGCGAGGCAAGCTCGGAGAAGATACCGCCGTTGGTAGCCAAGGCATACGTGAACAGGAACGCGATGGCCACGGAGCTCATCAGGTAGGGGAAGAACCACACGATCTTAAAGGCGTTGGCCTTCTTCCCCAGGGCGTCCAGGAAGGTGGCCAGCAGCAAACCGATGGGGATTTGCAGCAAAATGGAGAACACCATCACAATGACGTTGTGGCCAAAGGAAGTCCAGAATTCCCCGTCAACAAGGAGGTTCTGCCAGTTGGTAAAGCCGATGAAAACGCGGTCGGAAGAAATGCCGTTCCATTTGTACATGCTGATAACGAAGGTATCGATAATGGGATAAATCATGTAGACGATAATCAGCAGGATGGTCGGCAGCAGAAATACGGTGGCCGCAATGGCCGTGCTTCTGGCCCGGACCTTTGCCAGGCCGGTCTTTTCTTTCATACCCATCACCTTTCTTTTTCTGTTTGGAGGGGAAAAATATCTAGAAAAATCCCCGCAGGGGTATTTCTTCCTGCGGGGAAATTTCTAAAGCCGCTTTCTTTTTTCCTTACCGGCTGGCAAGGTATTCCTGCATGGCAGCGTCATGCTGTTCGCCAATCTCCTGGGGAGTGCTCTCCAGGCCAAACAGGGCATTCATGCAGTCCTTGTGCACCTCGGTAACAGAGGCGGGCAGGTACTGGTCGTACCACAGCTGCACGTTGGAGGCGTTGAAGAAAACCTCGGCCACGGTAGTCATGTTGGGGTCATCCAGAGAATCCTCATACCCTTCAATGGAGGGGATAGTCAGGTTGTCAATCTTCTCCTGGTTCCAGGTAGGAAAAGCCGCCCCGGCTGGGACGGCTAGTTTTGGGTGGTTACCGCTTATCAAAGGATGGATTAAAGGCGTAGAAGTTCTTGGAATCCAGCTGATCGGTGAGAATGCGCAGGCCTTCGCCGAAGCGGGCAAATTAAGTAAATGCCGTCAACCCCAGGTTTTTCCTGGGGTTGGCGTGTTTGGAAGAGGCGCCTCTCCCCCCCTGCGGCACCCCCAAGTAACCGCACGAAAGGATGACAACCGCCTCTGGAAAACCAGGGGCGGTTGTTTCGGCTTTTCTCCGGGAGGGCCCGATGCTTATTTCCCGGACCGGCGCTTGAGCTTCCAGTACTGGCGGGCAAAGGAGGCAAACACCCAGCCGTAAGCCGCCAGCAAGATGAGGAACAGCACCACAAGCACCGGGGCGTCCGGCTCCTTGCTGTGCAGCTGGAGGAACAGGTTTGGCAGGATCAGCAGGACAAGGATGATGAATAACGGCGTGTACCGGCCCAGGAACATCCGGCGCATCATTTCCAGCCGCGACTCGTCATCGCAGAAGATTTCCTCCATTTTCCCCTGCATCTGGGACACAGGCTTGCGGAAATAGCTGTACCCCGCATAATCCTGGATGTACTCCCAGCCGCAGTCCTGGAACATCCGCACATACTCGTCCTTGTGCTTGATCCCCTCCTCGTTGTAATCCAACTGGTACACCACGTCCTCCGGCTGGCACCGGACAAAGTGGTAGACGCCCGGGTATGTCAGCCCCGTAAACTTCCAGCCCTCCCCGTGGCGCTTCCGGAGATAGTCCTGCTCCCGTTCCCAGTCGGCAATGGTGAAAACCCGGTACTCCCTCTTACGATCCTTCATGGCCCCGCACCTCCATCATGTTCCGGTATAACCGTTCGATTCGCTTCATTTCCAATGCCAAAACCTGGCTGCCCAGCTCTGTAATGCGGTAGATCTTCCGCTTTTCCTCCTCCCGCACAAAGCAGATCAGCCCATCCTTCTCCATTTTGGAGAGGCTTCCGTACATGGTCCCCGGGCTGAGCCGGATTTCACCATCTGTCAACGCCTCCACCCGCTGGACAATGCCATAGCCGTGGCACTCCTCCCGCAGGCACAGCAGGATGTAAAACCCTGTCTCCGTCATGGGGACGTACACCTTCCGGATGTGTGCATCCATTGTCTTTCGCCTCCTATTCCTTGAAAGCGTCTTAATTATCGCACTGCAATGCATCTGCCTACAATATAGCACTGCGATACTCACTTGTCAATGGTTTTACAGAGATTTAACTTCCACGGGAGATTGCCGTCTGAAAACGAACACTGTCTATTTCCCCGACCGGTGCGTGATACTGGGGCACACACCTACCCACTTTCTCTATGAAACCATGGGGCATCCAGCGTCCGGTGGGAAGATCTTCTGGTGTGGTATAAAAAAGTTGACAGCTTATTCTCAAGGATTTCATAATAAAAGCAAGAGAATAAGGAGGTATTCAAAGTGGCGCGTAAATATGAGCCCGCAAGACCCGCTCTTTCTCTGGCCGGGCCAGTTTGGTGATGAACTTTTCAACAGGGCGCTGAATCAGGATGGTGTACTTCACAGCTCCACGCCCTCCCGCTTGCACAGCTCTTCCAAGGAGATGGTCTGGTGCTTGTCGGGATCGGGGTCGTTCAAATAGTCCTGGTACAGCTGTTCGCAATAGGCGTTGTCGGCTTCTTCATCGGCGGTAAGCCCTTGCAGGTAGGCCAGCACATAGCCCATTTTGTACTCGGGTACGCTGTCCAGCAGGGCGTTAATCATTTCACGGGTGCTCATGGTGTCAGCTCCTCGGTACTGGTATATTCTACCATTTCTTTGGCTGAAAGAATGTTTTCATCTTCGAGATACCAGCTTGTTTTTTCATGTTGACAAAATAGGATTTCGGAAGAGTCTCTCTTAGAAGCTGTCCAGGTCCTGCTCAGAATACACAGTGGTGAAAATCTTATAGGCCATGTTTCTTCCTCAATTTCTGGAGAGATTTCCGGGCGTCCATCACTCTGCCAGCGCGGAATTCATCTGAACACTGGGCAAGCTTTGCTTCTACATCCAGCAGCATTATCTTTGCCTCATAGGCCTCCATGCTCATGAGAAGCATGTCGCCATCACCGTTCTTGGTGAAAAAGATGGGCTCCTTGGACTCCTTACACATCTGGGTGATCTGGGTAGTGTTTTCCAAATGCCGAATGGAGAAAATCCGCAGCACGATAGCAGCTCCTTCCGTGCCTTAATTGCAGGATTATTATACCACGCAGCTCTGTGCAAAGCAATGATAGAAGCGCTGGCAGAGACACTATTGATATGCCAATCCACCGCCAGATCTTTCGGTGACAGATGTAAGAAAAAGGAGGCCCCATTCTTAAGCGCAGAGTTCACTAACTAAAGGCACATAAAGCAGTTTTGTAAGGGCCTGTGTTACGGGTTCACTTCAATCTCCGCAAACACCACATCGATTACTTTTCGCAGCAGGTCCTCTGGCAACCGCTCCACCACACGGTGGGGACGAGCGTTTAAGTCGAGAGCCTTGATATGCTCGCACATAATCACACCGGTTGTCTGCGTCCGGTTATCCAATGGAATGTGCAGCGGAAATCTGTTGTTGGTATTGGTGATAGGGCACACAATGGTCATAGAAGTCTTTTCATTAAAAAAATCGTTGCTTATGACCAGTGCCGACCGGTAGCCAGCCTGTTCATGACCGGCTTGGGGATTAAAATTGACTTTTACGATATCGCCTTGTTTTACCATACATCTTTCCCCGCTGGTTCGCCCCAGTCCACCTCTTCCGGGGTGTACTCCCCTTCAAATCCATCAAACAGTTCTTGAATCGTTTTTCGCTTATCTTTTCTCTCCAAAATAAGCTTTTCCCCCTCCACGCGAAGGGACAGGCTATCGTCCCCGCCCCAGTGGAGAGAATCCAAAACTGCTTTTGGAATGCGGATTCCCAGACTGTTTCCCCATTTTTGCAGGGTCGTATCCATAGGGATGGCGCTCCTTTCACCTATCGCTGTATATACATAGTATATACTAATGCTTTGGTAAAATCAACTCCCAGCTTCAAATATGGCAGTCCACAACCACCAGCACATCCTCCGGTGAGAGGCCAGGAAGTTGTCCAAAGAATCTTCCCAGTCCTGGGAGCAGATTCACTTCCATATCGGGGGTCTGAACAGCGGTCAAAGTTAAAAAGTGCATAGTCGCCATCCTTTCTGAAAAAAGACAGAATGGGCGGCGCGATTGCGCTGCCCACCTGTCAACATGGTTGTGATTGCCCAAAGTGGGCAGCGTGTACATTATACCCGCAGGAAGCGCTTGACCACCTGGGTCAGCTTTACGGGCAGCTGGTTTAGGTCGGTGATGTCCAGGAAGGAATCCCCGTAAATGCGTTCCATGTTTTCTTTGTCGTCCCCAATGGCCGCGGCCACGAAGAGAATACCCTTTCGCCGGTACTCCTGCTGGATGCCCCGCAGGTCTTCCTCCGCGGCGGTGCCGTAGTAGCCGGTGTCCGCCGGTTGACCATCGGACACCAGGAACAGCAGCTTCAACTCCTCCGGGCAATGAGAGAGGCGCTCCGCCACAAAGCGAAGGGCTGCCCCATCCCGGTTGCTTCCCCGAGCTGAGATGTCCACCAGCCGGTACTTGTCGTCCCGGTCGATGGCGTCAAACTCGCTGTAGGAGTAGAGCTCCACACCCTTGCTGCCTGTAGAATGGCCGTAGACCATCACAGGGACGCCCAGCGCCTGGCAGAAGTCGTAGAGGATGATGGCGGAAGCCCGGGCATAGGTGGCCCGATCTTGGGAGCACATGGAGCCGGACTCGTCCAGCAGCAGGCCCACCGCCATCTCCGGCGGCTGGATGGGCAAAGCGTTCTTGGTGAAAACCTTCCCATCGTTATGGAAGAGTGCATGGGCGTCCAGGCGGCGGCCCATGAGCAGGCCCGTCTGCTTGCCGCCCCGCTGTTGGTCATTCAGCTGCCGGGTGAGACTTTTTTGCAGCTGCTTGGAGATGGCCAGCAGGGGCCCGGCCACGGTGTTGTATTGCTCCACCATCTCCGGGGGCACTTCCGTCATGCGGTTCACCCGGATGGCCACCCCCTTGTGGATGTCCCCGTAGGAGATGCTTTGGGCCTCTCGGTTCAGTTCGGACAAACGATTCTGTTCCAGCTCCTGACAGACGGATTTCTCCGCCATGGTGTCCAGGAGCCGCTCCATTTCCGCCTCCACAGTGTTCGAGAGTTCCGGAAGGTAGTCCCGATTGACTTCTATGCCGCCGCCCAGGGGTTCAGACACTTGGTCAGTCTCCACTAGAGGCATGCGGCCGGTCTCCTCTGGGGAGATCTCCTGTTTTCCAGCGGATCCCCCAGAACTCTCCCCAGGGGACGCACCCTCTGTGGAGAGCTTCGCACCGCAGTTTTCTTCGGTTTCTTCCGTGGGCTTACTGCCAGCCAAAGCGCGGGTCATCTCCCGCTTTTCCGGCTGGGGAAGGGAAGGTCCCTCCGTCTCTTCTGACACGGGGGCTGTAACTCCCTCTCCCCGGGTAGAGCCACCCACCAAAGTGGACAGCTCCTCCTCCAATTGGGAGAAGACGGAGCCTGTCCCGCCGGAGGCCTTCTTCTCCTCATACCGGCGTTTCAGGGCCTCCAGGTACTCCCGGACGTGCTCCCAGCACCGAATGAGGATACAGTTGACGGTGTTCCAACGGTTTTTGCCAGAGGTTGCCCGCAGGTCATCGTCCAGCAGGGGGAGTAAGCCGAACACGGTTTGGATGTGCTCCTCGCTGAGAGGCTCCGCTCCGTACTTCAGCTCCCCGAACTTTCCATAGGAGAGGAACAGCTGAAGCAGGCAATAGAACATGGGCGTCCCCTGGGCTTCCCGCTCCTTGAGCTGGGTGACCGTGGGCATCTCCCGCCACTGCCAGGCCCGGACAAAGTCCAGGGCTTGGCCCAGAGTTCCCGGGAACTGTTCCAGCACCCGGTTCTCCATGGCGGCGTCCTCCAGCACGTTGCTGATTTCATGGGCCACCCGGCCCAGCAGGGCCAGGTTCTGCGGGTCTTCCTGGGCATACTCCCAGAACTCCCTCTCGTTTTTTACATCCAGCACGCGGGTCAGCGCCGGTTTACCCGGGTACCAGCGGCAGATGGAAAGAGCGTTTCGATAGCTCTGCTGGGCCAGGAAATCCGTGTACAGGCAGTGCCCCAGCTCGTGGGCGAAGAGCCCGCACACCATCTGGTACCGCTCTTCCCGGGTGGGGAATTCGGTGATGGCGGGATTCCCGGCGTTGATGGTGATATACAAATTGTCGGTGTAGGCCAATTCCGGGTTGCCGGGCTGCCAAATCAGGTGGACCCGCACCCGGCGGCTCGCGCCGTATCGTTTCGTCTGGGCGGCAGCTACATCTTCAAAGTGACGGGAAAGAAGTCGGCTGGTGAAGAACTCCTGGTCGGTGATCTTCCCCCGCTTTTGTTGGATAAGCTGCTTGACCTTTTTATGGTTGACTCGTGTCACGCTGCCACCCCCTCACGCGGTTTTCCGCCGTTTGGGAGCGAACACCGGATCTAGCACAGAGGTGATAAGTGCCTCCCGGTCCTCCTCGTCGGCAGTGGCCTTGCTGATGATGGTATCCATCGCGGCGGTGTAGGGGTCGCCGGAGATCTCCGCGCTGGTGACCCAGTCGATGAGGCTGCGCATCCCCACAGTGCCGTCGGTGATGCCGTTCTTCCGGCAGTAGTCGGCAAGGTCGTTTACCACCTGCACCATCTGGCACACCTGGTACTCGTCCTCCGCCCCGGTGACCGCCATGACCCGCTGGGCCATGACTTCCGGGCTGGGGAGCTCGATATCTTTCACCAGGCTCATCCGGTCCACCACGCTTTGGTTCATCCCCCGGCAGCCCTCGTAACTGACGTTGGTGGTGACCACCACGACCGCGTCCGGGTGGCGGCGGATCACCTCCCCTGTGGGCAAAGTGATGGTGCCGCTCTGCTCCAGCAGGGAGTTGAGGCCCACCAATACGCCGGGCTGCAGGATGGTGGAGGGTTCTTGTATTTCCACCAAGTAGCCATTCTTCAGCGCCTTAATGAAATCCGTCTCCACATAGGTGTAGGTTTGGCTGGAAGTTTCCCCTTCCACGGAAACGCTGAGCTGGCGCACCTTTTCGGTGACCTTCTCCAGCACCAGCTCCATGCAGTCCTGCGGTGTGGCAGCTTGGTTTTCCACTCCGGTCAAGGCCAGGTACACTCCCGCCGGGTCGTAGTCCATGTCATCCAAGTCGGGAAGATGCAGCAGATTGCTCACGTTGGCGTAGTTGACGCCGCCCATGGCCTGCAGCTGCTCCCGCTCTTGGTCCAACTGGGCATTGCCGGTGGAGACCCCCTCTGTGTTGGGAAACACCATGCCCACAAAGTCGAAGATCTCCGTCCCCGCGGAACAGGTGTACTTCATGTAGGGCAGCCCCAACCCCGCGGCGATTGCCTTGGCTCCCATGGTCTTGCCGGTGCCGGCCGGGCCCCGGAGAAGGAAATTCCGCATCTGGGTGGGTTTGCCTGTGGTGAGCTGGGCGTGCTTGCAGATGTCCACCGCCTCCTGGGGGATGACGTACCACTCTGGGAGGACGGGCACCAACGTCTGCTCCATGGCGTTCAGCTTGCGGCTGGGGTCCAGCACGTACTTTCCCACAAAGTCCTTGTGGTCGATGACTTTGGCGGGTTTGTGTACTGCCGTCTTCCCGCTCTGGGTGAAGATGGTGAACTCCCCGGCCAGGACCTCTGTGGGCTGGTACAGCCCGGAGTCCAGCTGGGCCCGGGAAACCCGCATCAGGTTGCCGGATTTGTCCACGTTCACCTTTAGGTGGGTGGGGCAGGCGCTGTCCTTGATGCGCCGGTAGGCGTTGTCGCAGAGGATGGCCATGGTATGGGTCGCCTTGGGCAGGTCTGAAAATCTATTGGTGAACTGCTCCTGATAGGCCTTCCAATTCTCCCGAAATTCCTCGTCTTCTAACAGCTTAGGCATCATGGCGAAGAATAGAGCCGCCCCATCCCGGGCGCTGGCATGGGCAGTGTACTGCTCCATGAGCTCGGTGTTCCGGTCGTAGACGCTGGCAAGCAGGGTCCCTGTCCCGGAGTCGTACACCACCAGGTGGTAGGCGTCCGGCCCCATAGAGGACTTGTACTCCGCCACGCTTAGGGTGGAGGTGATCTGCCCCACAGCGCCCTCGCCGCCGTTTTGACAGACGCACAGCGCGTGCACTGCCTTGATGACAGGAGCGCACAGGGTGGCTTCCACACCCCCATATTTGGAGGCGACGCCTTTCAGCTTTTTGCTGGGCAGCTTATCAAAGGGTTTCGGCAGCGGCCTGCCGAAGTTGAACAGGTTTGTCAGCGATGTGGCCATACCCATCATTCCTTTCTGCGGTCCTCCCGCGCGATCTGGATGCGAATGCCTTCTTCCTCCATGTGGCAGGAAAGGCCGTTTCGCAAGAGTTCTTGGCACAGAGCGGGCCAGGCCGCCGGCTCCGGCAAGTCGCCGCCGGTGAGAAGGAGGAAATCCTGCTTCTGGGCGATGCATTCGTTGCAGAGAGTGTTCAGCTCCTCCAGGTGGGACTCCACCCACTCAAAGGCAGCGAGGCTGTAATCCTCCGGCTGGGAAGGCTCGGGCTGTGACGCGGCTTCTTCCAGTGTGGGCTGCTCCTCTTGGGGGGAAGCAGGTTCTTCCAGCTGGGGTTTCTCCGCCGGCGCGCACAGGTATCGGATCTCGAAAAGCCGTTTCCCTTGTAGGTGGATCACTGCCTCCCGGTAGCCCCCCGCCCGGTTGAGCAGGATGGCCACGTCCTCGCCCCGCTGAAACCTGGCTTTGGCGTCGGGATACTTCCACACCCACCGGGCGTTTGGGTATTCCTGCCGCACCCAGCGGGTGATCTGCGTTTGCAGGTCCCCAAAGGACTGGGCATCTTCCGTATTTTCAGCTTCTCGGTTTGTCACAGCCCGCTGAGGCGCGGGAGCCACGGATGTTGGTTGCTCCGGCCGGATGGGCTGCACCTTGGGCGAGCTGAGAAATACCAGCCGCAGAACGGCTGCGAAGATTCCTAGAATCACCAAGAGTAAAATAGGCCACAGCCTGCACACGAATAGGAGCAGGGCCAGCATTCCCAGGATCACCAGGGCTTCATAGGCCATGTGGCGCTGCCATTCTTTCTTTGTCATTTGCGCTCTTCCTTTCTTTTGGGCATAAGAAAACGCACAGGATACATGGATACACCTGTGCGCTGCCTACGCCTGATTCATTTTGTTTTCCTCTCAGTCATCCCCGAAGAAGGGGTTTGCCCCACCAAAATCAACATACCCGGTAAAGGTGGAGGGCTCCTCTTGGGATGGTTCTGAAGAGGTAATGGGCTGAGGGGCTTCCTCCGCCGGTTCTTTCTTCGCGCCGCCGGAACAGTACTCAATGTCGTCCAGGATGAGGACCATGGTGGTGTGCTTTTCTCCTGCCTTGTCCGTCCACTCGTCCTCGTCCAGCCTGCCAAGCAGATTGATGTAAGAACCTGCTTGCAGCTTCATTTTCTTGACGCGGTCGCAGAGGCTGCCGAAGACTTTCACCGGCAGGTTGATCCAGCGGTGGCCGGTTTCCTCTTTGGGGTCGTAGACCTTCTTCCCAATGCGGAATCGGACGGCGTCCCCCTTTTCGGAGAACTTCAGGGCAGGGGCGTTGTCATACCCCTGGGAAATGACGGCTCCTGTGATGATGGTTTTGATCATGATGGGCTCCTTTCCGCAGGCTTGGCCTGCACAAAAATTTGTTTCCACCCTCTGGAGGGGGACCCGGAAAACAAAAAAAGTGCCAAAGAGCCACTGGCTCCTTGACACTTTGCATACGGGTCACTGTGGGCTTTTGGAAAACCCTGGAAACTTTACGGCTCCATTATAGCATCCAGGGGTGGAGGTGTCAAACGGTTTGTGAGGGTTTTGCTGGATATCTCTTGAGTTTTCCTGGATGTATGGAGCACACGGTCCTCTTGTGCTTCTCGCTGTTCAAGAGCGGCAGGCTGGCAAAATCATTGTTCGGGGTTCGGCGTCTCTTGCAAATGGTGAATAATTCTGGTAGAATTATCGTAGAATAACGCAGGAGGTGTTGACCGTGATTATTAAGTCGTCCACTGCGCTCCGCAATGACTACGGTATGATCTCTGATCTGGCGCATGAAGAAGCGGAGCCAATCTATATCACCAAAAACGGCGAAGGCGATTTGGTGGTTATGAGCATTGAGGCGTTTGAGCAGCGGGAGGAAACCCTGAAGCTGCGGGCCAAACTGGAAGCAGCGGAACAAGCTCGGCTCTCCGGTGCGCCTACCTACACGCTGGAGGAGTCCAGAAAACGGCTGGAGGCGATCTATCAACGTGGCTGAACTTGTTATTCTTGAGCCCGCGCAACGGGAGCTGGAGGAGATTGCCCAACTCCATTTGAACCTGGTGGGTCCCAACTCCGCCCGCAAAATCACCGAC
Source organism: Firmicutes bacterium CAG:94 (assembly GCA_000435395.1). Taxonomy (GTDB): domain Bacteria; phylum Bacillota; class Clostridia; order Oscillospirales; family Acutalibacteraceae; genus Acutalibacter; species Acutalibacter ornithocaccae. Next base: position 32 of record FR893752.1, on the reverse strand, counting down.
CTCATTTTAGATACGCTTTCCCGGCTGGAGAT